>JAAESQ010000802.1 GCA_024229275.1 bacterium
AGCGTGCGTTGCCCTAGCCGCAGCGCGACTGGCAAAGGACGACCCCGATGCCACGTGTCTGGTGCTTCCCGCGGACCATGTCATCGGCGAATTGGATCGCTACCGCGCGGCCATGAACGCCGGTCTCGACCATGTCACCGAGCACGGAGGTTTGCTGACTTTCGGAATTAGACCCGAGCGTCCTGAAACTGGTTACGGTTACCTCGAGTTGGGGCCCGATCAAGGCACCACTTCAGGCTGGGCCGTTCATCGCCTCAAACGCTTCATCGAAAAGCCCGATTCCGAGGCCGCAACTCATCTGGTCACGGACGGGAAACACCTATGGAACTCCGGCATGTTCGCCTGGCGGGCTACCGATCTCCTCAAGGAAGTTCGTCGCCAGCTGCCTGTGCTGGCCGAGGGTATCGACCGCCTCATCCCAAGCCTTGGCACGCCTGCTGAAGACGAAGCACTGACCCGGATATATCCCAAGCTGCCGCGCACATCCGTTGACTACGGTGTCATGGAAGGGGCGCTCTCAACCTGGACAATACCTGTCGACTTCCCGTGGTCCGACGTTGGATCATGGCCTGCACTCCGTGACGTTCTGCCTAGTGATCCTTCAGGTAATTTCACCAACGGCCCATGCGTCACCGTCGATGCCGATGACAACGTTGTCGTTAGCGAGGGCCCAACTGTGGCCATCGTTGGTGCTTCAAACCTGATTGTAGTAGCAACGCAAGACGCTGTGCTGGTGGTCCCGATCGAGCAAGCTCAACGCGTCAAAGACGTCGTCGCCGAATTGAGGAAACAGGGCCGAACGGATCTGTTGTAGGGAGAACGTAGCAGCAGTAATCAGGGGCAGCTGCAGCATCAGTTTTCGGCGACCGGGACCGTTACGCCAACTCCATCAATGACAGCGCCCGGCAGCTGTATCGAGTGTGTTTCGAAACATCGTCACTCAGGGTCGTTCGGTCGTCGTCCTCGACTTTCTAGAAAGAACGGAGACCGTCACGGCGTAGCCATTGGCGAAGCCGGACTGACCACTACACAACACTCGTTCTGTCGAGAACTCCGCCCTAACAAGTCATCCCGTTTCGTTCGAAGCTGCCATAAGGACCATGCCTCGAAGCCACAGCGAATCAGCTGGGCGAAACCCCTCTGTATCTGTCTCTGATTTCTGTTTCTGCCCCTGAAACCTGCCTCTGCAAACCCTATTGCCGAAACACGCCAGTGTTCGCGCTAAGTCCTATCTTTCGCAACCTGCATAGACAATTGTCACGTCGTCGTCGAGCGGTGTGCCGTCCAGGTGCTCCCGCAGGGCATCCTCAACCCTCGTGCTCACAGTCTTGCCATCGCCCGAGCCGCGCAGGCATCTCTCCAGCCGGTCGAGTCCGAACTCGCCAACCGGAGAGCCCATCCCAGCTTCGAACACCCCGTCGGAGTAGAGAACGAAAAGGTCATCTTGTTCGAGTGTTTCTTGTCCGGTTCGGTAGGTCTGATCGGGAAGCAAACCAATGGGACGACCGGTGGCGCCGAGCTGGCGAATCTCACCGTCGCGCCGCAACATGATCGGTGGATGCCCCGCACTGACCCATGACATCGTACGACTGGCAGGCCGCCATTCCACCAGCACGAGGGTGGCGAACTTGCGTCCTCTAGCGAGTCTGTAGAGCAAGTCATTTCCCGACGCCATAACCTCTTCCAGCGGGCACTCGTCGTTGCGCCGACTCCACAGGTAGGCCTGTACGTTTGACGCAATGATGCCGGCAGACACACCTTTGCCCGAAATGTCGGCGACCACCAACCACCACCTATCTTCATCGTCGGTCGGGATGATGTCCATGTAGTCGCCACCAACCTCAAGGCATGGGCGAAACGACGTTTCGAGACTCAATCCCGGCACGCTCTCAAGCTCTTGCGGCTGGAGGGTCTGCTGAATCTCGGCCGCCAATCGCATCTCCTCCTGCAACCTCTCGCGCTCGACGATCTGCACATGCATCCGAGCAGTCGTGAGCGCAATCGCGAATGGAACGCCGAGTTCGGCGAGGAAGGCGACATCCTGCTGCGAGAACCTGCCTTCCGCGTGATTTAGCAACTGAAGGACGGCAACGAGGACTCCGTCACGGTCTCGCACCGGAACGGTGAGCAACGATGTAGTGCGATACCCCGTCGCCCGATCAACGCTCGGGTCAAAGCGAGAGTCGTTGTAAGGATCGTTGAGCAGCACCGCCTCACCGCTCAGGGCCACCGCCCCGACGATTCCTTCGCCAATCGACAGCACCAATCCAGTCTGTTCGATACCCTGCGCCACGAGCGACCGCAAGGTCCTATCCTCCGGTTCGACGAGAAAAAGGCTTCCCCGCCCGGCGCCGATGAGTCGGGTTGCGATGTGAATCACGTGTTCGGCCAGTTCGCGAAGATCAAGCGTCGAGTTGACCAGCACACTGGCCTCGACAATGGCCTCGAGACGACCGATTCGCTGCTTACAACGTCCCAACTCGTCGGAAACTACATCTGGTGTCAGAGAGTCCATTCAACACCCTCACTCTGTTTGGCTGAGATACATCTTACAGTGTCGGATCCCTCACTTGACGGCTACGTGGACTCCCTTTTCATCATTCGACTCCCCGCCCGACAGACTTCGTCAGCCATCGCATAAGCCCAGCCAAAGTCAGGGCTCCGCGCGAAGTGACTTCGACCCCTCCGAGTTCTGCAAGCGCTGCAACCAACTCAGGAGTCGAATACCTGCCGGCTCCGGTAAAGAGTTCACCCAGGGTCCACGGGCTGGGCGGCTTCCCTGATCGATTGAGTGGCGCCTCAGGGTCCTGACGCAACAACTCAATCAGATTCGGCGCCAGCGAAGTCTTGAAGTGACGCGCATACCATCCTCGCCGCGAGGTAGTCGATGGCTTTAACTCTGCTTCAAGTCCATTCTGCACTACCACGCACCTCAGGTAGAGAAGCTGCTCAAACAGGCCACCGACTTGCCCTATCAGGATCTGTGTCAAGCCACCGACATCCAAGCGTTGACCACGCCAATCGCGCACCGGAATCCCTTGTTGGGCTGCAGAGACGAGGTCGAGCAGAGGCTCTACCTGACGTTTGAGAACAGCATCTCGCACGCGCTCGAGGGAGCGTTCCGCGGGAAAAGTCAGCGATCGAACCAATTCTTCGTCGATGGTCCGATCACTCCCAGCTGCGGAAGCTAGTTTGCGGCCTTCTTGTGCAAGAAGCCGGGGCGCAAATCCGAGCCGATCCATGAGCAGGTTGGCTGCTCTCCCATCTATCTTTGCCTCTCCTAATGCTCGTCGAAGTACACCGCCAAGCACCTCTCTCTGGGACTCGGACAGAACCACGTCCTCCCAAGGCTTTGGTGGTGCAGGCAACGAAATCCACCTCACCTCACCATGCTCGGAGATCACATCGACGAGTTCGCCCTTCGGCTTCTCCACACACCAAACACTGACGATTAGGGCGACATCATCGGGGAGTCCCCCGGACAGGGCCTCGACCAACGGCCCGGGATCTGGCTTCTCACCGGTCGCCTTAGGCGCCGAAGATGGTTCTTTCGCTTTAACCCATCGGCGAGCCTGCTCGACAACCAGCAGGCGGCTCGGCTCGAACAACGACGGCGTTTGTACTTCAAGAGCTACCTGCTCAGGAGTCACATTCTCGCCAAGCACTTCTGGCTCGAGACCGCCAAGCTGCGCAGCAACCTCTGAGACAGCCTGCGCCACAGTCTCTTCGAGAAGGTAGTCGTCACTCGAAGCGATCAACGAAAGGCGAGGCACGTCGGGTGTGACCTTTACCGCTACAGTTCGCCCTGATCTTGAAGTTCCTGGCAGTCGATGCAGTGGCGTGCCCAAGGAACAGCCTGAAGCCTTCCTGTCTGCACGTTCTTGCTGCACGCGACGCAGACTCCGAAATCGCCTTCGTCCGCACGTTTGATGGCAGCTTCTATCAGCCGAAGCATGTCGCGCTCCCCACTAGTGAGCTGATACTGCAGTTCTCGAGTCACAGTGCTGAGTGCGCGATCACCCAGGTCCGGGGCCTCTTTCTCGCGATTCTGAGCCTCGCTGGTGCGGACTGCGTGAACACGATCCAAGAGTTCGCCGCGCTTCTCAACAAGGGCCTTGCGATAGCGCTTGAGCTCCGTCGCCTTCATGAATCGATCCTCCCTACGTCACCTACGCTCACGTTGTATCAACCCACCACGCTTCGATCTACTTCCCGATCGAGGGCTACACATTATTGTATCCCCGGTCGATGGTATCCACCACCTCCGAGTATGTGCGTAGCGCGAAAGAGTTGCTCCCAGATCAGCAGACGGGCCAACTGATGGGAGAAAGTCATCGGGCTCAAAGAAAGAACTCGACGGGCGCCGGAGATGACATCCGGATGCAAGCCGATATCGCTGCCGATGACAAGGGCAAGGCCGGGGGCTCCATCTTCCTCATCGCGAACCAAGCTCCGAGCAAACGCCTCGCTGGATGGTGGCTTTCCTTTCTCCGTCAGAGCGATCACCCACCAGCCAGCGGGAGTATGTCGTTGTAGAGCCTCTGCCTCCTTGGCCAGCGCACGCGAGGGATCATCTGACCTGCCCGACGACACGGGCCGCAAACGCATATCCTCTGCTTGCCAGCGCCGACTCACCTTCTGGCGGTATCCTGAAACTTCGTCTTCAAAATTGTTCGGTCCGGCACGGCCGAACCACAACACCCGCAACCTCAAGAGTCAGACTCCTGGCCTTCGAGTGGTTCGTCGAAACCCACCGTAATGCGCGGCGCATCTCCCCAGAGAGCGTCGAGCGCATAATAGGCACGCTTCTCCTCGGTGAATACATGGACGACGAAGTCACCAAAGTCGATCAGCACCCATTCACTCCGGGACTCACCCTCGACATGTAGGGGGCGCTTGCCTGCCTTCTTGAACCGCCGCCCGATCTCACGCACAACGGCTTCAACTTGACGATCACTCCCAGTTGAACACAACAGGAAACCGTCTGTGTAGGCTGTCAACCCGGTGACGTCCAGTGCCACCAAATGAAACGCCTTCTTTTCCGCCGCAGCGGCCGCTGCAAGGCGCATTCTGTCCAGAATCTCAGCGTCCATCGGCACGTGAATCGTCCTCCTCTTCCCTTCGGTATAGCCGGTACTTCTCGATATAGCTGAACACCTCGTGCGGCACCAGCTCTCGAATCGGAACTCCCTCTCTCTGTCGATCCCGAATTGACGTCGCCGAAATCGGAAACGGTTCATGATCGAGCAGATAGATCGTCTGCTTTTCAGGATCTGCAACCCGCGAAAAAGGCGCCACCTCGACGATCCGTTCCGCGGTTCCTTCAGGAATTCGGGCACGCAGCTCATCGCCCCACATGTGCGCACGATGCAGCACCACTAGATGGCAGATTTCGATCAACTCTTCCCACCGGTCCCAGGTTGCAATCTGCGAAAACGAATCGGAGCCCATCAAAAAGTACAGCGCGGCGTTGCCGAACTTTTGCCGGAAACGACGCACAGTATCGACCGTATAGGTAGGCCCCTGCGCTCCGACTTCGATGTCGGAGGTGAAGAAACCTCGATGCGGTAGAGTCGCCAATGCCACCATCGCGAATCGGTGCGTCACAGGAGTGAGCGGCTCACCCTCTTTATGAGGTGGTTTGCCGGCGGGCACGAAATAGACCGCGTCAAACTCAAACGTCTCCTGCGCCCGAATCGTCGGCACGAGATGGCCGTAATGAAAGGGGTCGAAGCTCCCTCCATAGATCGCCACTCGGGGCTTCAAACGCCGTTCTCTCCATCCCTTGCAAGGCGAAACAGCAGTCGTGTCATCTCCTTCAGACCTGCTCCCGTCACCGCCGATATCGTGCACCAAGGTACTCCGGCGGATTCAGCGACTCTCTCAACATCATGGATCAATGTAGATGAATCCGCCACTGCATCACTCTTTGTGCCGACAAGAATCCAGGGTCGTTGGGCCAACGATAGGCTGTAGGCCGCGAGTTCGCCGCGAATCGTCTCTATCCGGTCTAGGATCGGTTCCTCACTCGCCAGGTCAACCAGATGAGCAAGTACTCGGCATCGCTCCACATGGCGAAGAAACTGGATACCGAGACCTGCACCTTCGTGCGCTCCGTCGATCAACCCGGGGATATCGGCCACAACGATGGTCTGATAGTCGTTGTCAGGCGCCCGAACCACACCGAGGTGAGGTTCCAGCGTGGTGAACGGGTAATCGGCCACTTTCGGCCGAGCAGCTGACAACCGCGACAACAACGTTGATTTCCCTGCGTTAGGCAGTCCAACCAACCCTACATCGGCCAACAGCTTCAGTTCGAGATCAAGTTCGCGGCGAACGCCTGGCTGTCCGTCTTCCGCTTTGCGCGGCGCTCGGTTCTCAGGAGTCGAGAAGCGAGCATTGCCCCGACCGCCCTTACCGCCTCGTGCCACGACCAACTCATCACCAACTGCAACGAGATCCCCGAGTAGTTCGCCGGAGTCCGCATCGCGAACTACTGTCCCAGCCGGAACAGCCAAGGTGATGCCATCGCCACATGCGCCAGTCTTGTTCGAACCCCGCCCATGAGATCCACGCTCGGCACGAACAACTCTTCGATGCTGGAGATGGAGAAGTGTATTGAGGCCCTCATCGACACGCAGGACGACGTCGCCACCACGACCACCATCGCCACCGTTGGGTCCACCTCGCGGGACAAATTTCTCCCGCCGGAAGGCGACACAACCGTTTCCACCACGGCCGGCGTGCACCGTGACCCGTGCGGAATCAATGAACATAGGATTTAGATTTCGCCGAAGCGGTCTGGAATCAATTCACCACGATGTTGATGAACCGTCCCAAGCGACCGCGATCGCGGAACTTCACCTGCCCGGCGGCTGTTGCGAAGAGGGTATCGTCACCACCTCGCTTGACGTTCTCACCAGGCTTGAAGCGTGTGCCGCGCTGCCGAACCAGAATCGTTCCTGCAAGTACTTCCTGGCCGTCACCAACCTTGGTGCCCAGACGCTTGGCGTGGGAGTCCCGGCCGTTGCGACTCGAACCCTGTCCCTTTTTATGCGCCATACGTCCTCCTCAAACCTCAATGCTCTCGACGCGGACGCGGTAGTAGTCCTGCCGATGGCCCTGAGTTCGCTTGTAGCCCTTGCGTCGTTTCTTCTTGAAGACAATTACTTTGTCTCCACGAACCGCCGCAACAACCTTACTATGAACGCTTACGCCCTCGACGACGGGCTTTCCAACACGTACCTCATCTCCGGCACGCACCAGAACCACCTTTTCAAAATCGAGACCATCGCCGGATCCAAGTCCGGTCTGTACACGTTCTACGAGCAGCTCATCGCCAGGGCTGACCCTGTACTGTTTGCCACCGTGTTCTATGATTGCGTAGTCACTCATCACACACCTCTCCTCGCAAGGGAGCCAGGTTTTACCAGATACCGCCATTGGTGTCAATGAACAGCGGCGCAGTTCGCAGTCTCGATCCCCTTCCTTGCCCATTCCCTCAGTCTCCATCGGCGTCTCCACGGCAATACGGGTCAACGGAGCGAACGGCGGAATGGCAACGCAGTCCGGTGGATGCAAATCTCCAGTTTGGTCGATTGAGATCGGCAGATTCTTCAATCGCACTTCCCGTGCGTTGCCAGGCACGGTTTCTCGAGATCACGGAGCACGAAAGACCGAAACGGCAGAATCCATCGAGAAACCAGAGCCAGGCACGCGCCGCCGGTGGGTATTTCTCCCAAAGACATCATCCCGCTACTGTCATCCCGACCGAGCTACAGGCGAGTGGAGGGATCTCCCGCTCCATTTAGCAATCTTTAGAATTACAACAACATACATGCTGCTGATTTCAAAGGGAGACCCTTCGGCTCCGCTCAGGGTGACAGTTTTCTGGGGTCTTCCCCTGAGTTTCCGCAGCGAGAGCGGCGCAGCGTTGCTCAGGAGTCCACGCCTACTGGCACCTCACCATGCGCCTCGTTCTGCCGTGAAGCCGATGTACCGTTGTCCCGTATAGCCATTCGTCCCGTCCGTCCCGCAGAGCCATCTTCCCGTCTTCCCGTTGCCCAGCACAGCCGAATTTACCCCTTCTCCACATCACTTCCACAGTCGTCGCCCACGCTGTCAGACATGAATAGGAGACATGAGACAACGAATCAGGTATCCTGGAACGTACACCTCTCTAGAAAGGAGGCACAATACGTGGACTATTATTTGGTAACGACTTATCACGGACCGATTATCTATATCGACAACGACACGACCTGGTCGGTGGCCGCACCGGGCCGGCAAACTGAAACCTACGACGGCAGCCTCCCCCAACGCTGCTTGGTCAATGCACGGCCGATTCCGGCCAGCGAGGCGCGGCACATTCTGTCGCCCTCAGAAATGCCTCAGACGACATCGGGTCCCATCTGTGGTTCCGTAATCGATTCTCTGACGTTTTCCAGCTTGACCTGAGTTCGTCACCACGAAGACAACTCACTCGATGACTCGGTGGCTACAGCACTGGTAGCCACCTGGAGGTCGTTGTGCTGTGCGTTGCCAGGCACGGTTTCTCGAGATCACGGAGCACAAAAAACCGAAACGGCAGAATCCATCGAGAAACCAGAGCCAGGCACGCGCCGTCCTTCAGTAGTTTCTCCTGAGGTATTGCCTACACCTCTCCCAGTTTCCTGATTTTCCAAGCCACTCATCCACAAATGAGCAGGCTCTCGTTTCATCATTGGCCCCATTCCCCAGGTGGCCTCTGCTGCGGCCCCGGCGGATGCTCCCCTCTTCGTCCCATTCGCCGACGATCACCGCGTCGGCGCATCGCTTCCTGTCGCATTCCCTGCACCAAGGCCCATTGCTCCAAGGTGAGTTGCTCGCGCACAGCAAGGAGCAATTCGAACCGCTCGCTTTCGAGAGCTTGCCGTGCTGTCTGTCGGATCAGAAATACTTCTCTGACCTTGGCAGTGTCGAATTCCTCGCTACCGACTAACTCCGCCAGCTCAAGCTCAGCCTTTTTGACATCGGCCGTCAAATCGATCATCCGACGTACGTGGCTGAAAAACACGTCGTGGATTGCTTGGCGCTGCTCCTCGGTGAGCTGGAGTCGCTCAACGAGCCGCGGATTCTCCCACCATTTCCCAGGTGGTAGATTGAGTTCAGTCGCTGCGGCCAGGTTGCAGACCGCAGAAACCAGTAGAAGCAGAATAGTGCTTTGAAGTAGTTTCATCTCGAACCTCCAGCGCTACAGAGCACCCTCGACAAGCTCAACCAGTTCTTCGGAATCCGGCACCATCTCCGCCAGAGCCTCAAATCCAGGCAGATCATCATTGGCGAGCACATCATCGACCTCGGCCAAGATCAACTCAATTTGGATCTCTTCGGAGGTCGTCACCGGATCTCCCACGGTGTAGTGGCCAACGGCCACCGCAATCACCAATCCCGCAGCAACCGCCAAAGCGGAACGTACCCAGCGACGTGGGCGAACCCGCAGATCCTCACCACCGGCTTCGTAGACCCTAGCCATGATGCTTGCCGCGTGTTCCTCCCAGTCCGGCGCCTCAGCCTCAATCTCCCGGCGGCGCTCATCGATCGGACTTCGAAGTACCTCGACTTGCCGGCGACAGAACACACAGTCTTGCAGATGCTCGCTTGCCACCGTGTCGATTTCAAAGCCAGCGACAACGGCGGTCAACGTCTCCTTGTCGAGATGCCTGTTCATCGTAAGTCTCCCAGCTCGCGACGCAGACGATGCACCGCTCGATGCAGCTGCGTCTTGACGGTTCCAATGTGAACACCAAGGACCCCTGCGATTTCCTCGAGGTCCAGTTCTGCGTAAAAGCGAAGCTTAAAAACCTGCCGTTGCTGCTGTGACAGCTCTGCTTCAAAGCTCCGAACCTGTTGCGTTGCCTCTCGTTGCATAGCACGCGTCTCCGGACTGGGTTGGAAATCCTCAACCGCCATGATGGGCTCGTTACCATCCGAATCGCCAGTTTCCTCGACCCGAAGACCTTCCCGTTTCTGACGCCTGAGTTCATCGAGACAGGTATTGATCGCGATCCTGGTGATCCAGGTCGTGAAAGCAGATCGCCCGTCGAACCGATCTATCTTAGTGAATGCCTTGACCCAGGACTGTTGCGCCGCACAGGTGGCATCCTCCCGACTCAGGTACTGCCGGCACACCAGCCATACGCGACGTTGATAGCGCTCGACGAGTTCGCCGAAAGCCTCTCTGTCGCCCTCCCTCGTGCGGGTCACAAGTTCTGAGTCCGACATTGTTGCGGAAGCTTCGATCACGGTCAGATATCCTTGGCGTGCCACTCTACTGAGACGATCACCAGAGCGCGAGGTTGACGCCGATTCCCATCCCGAGCACACCACCGACCTCTTCGGGGCTTCAATGTGCCCCTCACAAGCTAGCCGCCTACTGACCCAGCAGCCTCGAGCACCGGATTCACCGGCACAGCTGTCATGGTCGACGGAGGTGCGGCTATCCGAAGGGCGCGAGGCACAAGTTCAAAGCGAGTCATAGGCGGCTCGAAGAGAATCTGATTGCCGTCAAGATGGGCCGGCAGAGGCTGGTCATGGTGGAGCTCTACCACCTTCGCCTGCAACTCGTGGGACCCGGGAAGACACCCGAGCGTACCTCGGATCCCTGCGAACAGGCGTCGCATTCGTGAAAACGGAGGAATATCCTCCACCAGACACACATCGAGCATCCCGTCATCGGGCTGAGCTTGCGGCGTCAGCCGAAAACCACCGCCAGTAGTGGGTCCGTTGTGCACCGCCAGCAACATCATCTTGTGCTTAGAGTCGTAATTCGGAGCCTTCATGTGGACTGCAGGGGCCTCATAGCGAAACAGCGATGCGGCAGCTGTAACTGCGTAGGCAGCGATCCCGCGAACTACCTTGATATGTGCCGCTCGGCGATTAATGTCCCCCGTCAAACCCACACCGATAGCATTGACGACGACGTGTTCGCCGACGCGAATCAAATCGATCTCTCGCCAGTGTCCAGCAAGAGCCGTACGTGCCGCAGTCTCGAAACGCGTTGGTATCTCGAGAGTACGGGCGGTGTCGTTCCCTGTGCCGACAGGAAGCATGGCCAGGGTACCGCCACCAGCAAGGTAAAGTCCTTCTGCGGCTTCGCAAAGCGTACCGTCACCACCTGCAGCTACTATGAGTTGTTCACCATCGTGAACAGCGTTACGTGCTATTTCGGTAGCGTGGCGAGGTGCTTCGGTGAAAACCGTCGGACAGTCGAAACCGATCCGCTTGAGCACGCGTTCCCGTTTCGCCCACTCCCGTCCGACCCGTCCGCCGGCAGCCGCTGGATTCACTATCAGAAGCACTGCAATACTTTACCGGAACTGGAACCCGTTGTCCGTTCTCTGTTCTCTGTTCTCTGTTCTCCATTGTCCGTTGAGCGTTGAGCGTTGAGCGTTGACCGGCGTTGTCTTTCTCCAAACCATGTACTATCGTCTCGGCGGATCGACGATACGCTGATCCGGCTCGACAGCTCATCACGCTCCGAGGAAGGAGATGGTAAGGCCATGATTATGGCTCAACTTGCGATTTTCGTGCTCATTGCGCTCGCAATCTCAGACCTCATCGTCGGTGTCAGTAACGATGCGGTGAATTTCCTCAACTCGTCGATCGGTTCGCGCGTGGCGCCTCGCTACGTGATCATGATCATCGCGAGCGCCGGCATCCTGGCGGGCGTGACATTTTCGAGCGGCATGATGGAAGTGGCTCGCAAAGGTATCTTCCATCCTCAGTATTTCACCATGCCCGAGCTCATGTATGTCTTTCTCGCGGTCATGCTCACCGACATCATCTTGCTCGATCTCTACAACACCTACGGACTCCCGACTTCGACGACTGTATCCATAGTCTTTGAGCTGCTGGGAGCGGCTGTCGCTGTCTCTCTGCTCAAGCTCCACCAGGCCGGAGAGAGCCTGATCGGTGTCGTCAACTACATCAATACCGCCAAGGCGCTCGCCATCATTTTCGGCATTCTGCTCTCGGTGGTGGTTGCATTCGCAGTCGGCGCAGTGGTGCAGTTCGTCACACGCGTCCTCTTCACATTTGACTATGAGAAGAGGCTCCGAAGGTACGGCGCACTCTGGGGCGGAGCAGCTCTCGCTTCAATCGTCTACTTCATTCTGATCAAGGGCTCCAAAGGGGCGTCGTTCATCACCCCTGAGATGCTGACCTGGATCAAAGGCAACACACTGCTCCTATTGGGAATGACCTTCGCCATCTGCGCTGTGCTGTTGCAGCTCATGATGCTCGTGACACGGATCAACATCCTGAAACTCATCGTCCTGGTCGGTACGTTTGCGCTCGCGATGGCGTTCGCGGCTAACGATCTTGTGAATTTCATCGGTGTGCCGCTCGCCGGCATGAGTGCCTACGCTGTCGCCCAGGCGAGCGAGGACCCGTCAGGGTTGCTCATGGATGCGCTGACCGAGCCTGTGCAATCGAACACGGCGTTTCTTCTCATCGCCGGATCTATCATGGTCATCACGCTTTGGTTGTCTCGCAAGGCTCGCACCGTCACCAAGACAGAGGTTCGCCTCGGGCGCCAGGATGAAGGCTACGAGAGATTCGAAGCGACCGGACTGTCGCGCGGGATCGTTCGTCTGGTGTCCAGTCTGATGCAGAACTCTGGGCAGGTCTTCCCTCGAAAGATGCGCCTCTGGATCGAGGGACGACTCGATCGTTCGCATTTCAGACCAATTCCCACGGCAGATGGGGACGTGCCATCGTTCGATCTCGTCCGTGCCAGCGTTAACCTGGTGGTTGCCAGCGCATTGATCGCACTCGCGACTTCACTGAAACTCCCTCTCTCTACCACCTATGTCACGTTCATGGTCGCTATGGGAACCTCGCTCTCAGACCAGGCGTGGGGTCGTGACAGCGCGGTATATCGCGTCAGCGGAGTTCTCACCGTCATCGGAGGGTGGTTCTTCACCGCGATGATGGCGTTCACTGTTTCATCGATTTTCGCCGCCATCATCTTCTTCGGCAGGACCGGGGCGATGATCGCAATCCTAATCGTCGCTGTGGCCTTGATCGTCCGCTCTCGGAGAGTTCACAAGACCCGTGAAGACGAGGAACAGGCGGTCGAGGTCTTCAACCTGCGTAAGATCAAGGACTCAAAAGCCGCGCTGCAGGTCACATTCGATCACACAGGTCTGTTCCTGCAAGAGGTCAGCAAAGTCCTCGCTGCCGGGTTTGACGGACTGATCAAGCTCGACCACCAGAGGACCAAAGAGGCACGCAACCAACAGCGACTCTTGCAAAGATGGTCCAACATCATCACGGCCAACATTTTCAAGGTTCTGCGCCTATTGCAGTGGGAATCCGTCGAAAACACACAGCACTACTCCCATGCTCTCAGCTCGCTGCAGGAAATCACAGAGAGCTTACGCGATCTCGTCATGCGCGGATATGTCCACGTCGGCAACAACCACTCAGGTCTCCTTCAGGATCAGATAGTTGACCTAGAGAGGGTGCGAAAACTAACGACCGAAATACTCGATCGTTCTGCGGAGACGATGCTTGAAAGAGCTCAGCCCGACCTCGAGTTCATCACGGAGAGGCATGAAAGTCTCCGCGCCATGGTGCACGAGCACGACAAGAAACAGATCGCGCGTATCCAGGACAACTCGTCGAAGACCCGATTGAGCATTCTTTTCTACAGCATCATGTGGGATTGCCTGAAGATCTCCGAGCAGACAACTCTCTTGCTGAAAATATTCAACGAACCGCTTGCTCCGAGCGACTCCAAACCGGGATCCCAGAATCCACCGGAAGAAGTGACCTCAGACTGATGTGGGCCGACAGTCACACTCAACAGCGTGAGACGAATACAGGATCTCAAGCAGTAGAAACAAACTTGCGGACAGAAACGGATTTCGATGCCCAATCTTGATCACCCGGGATCGGCGCTGCAAGAGACACAGAGAAGCCGCACCCTGACGCGCGTAGCCACGCTCATCTTCTGGCTCTATGCGTTTCTTGTCAGCATCGGCATGCTCGGCTCATCCTTCAAACTCTTCAGTGGCGGATTTGTCGGAAATCTCATCGACATCGCGACCAACCCACTTGTCGGCCTGTTTCAGGGCATCCTCATCACGACCCTGGTGCAATCGTCGTCGACAACGACCTCTCTCGTTGTCGCGCTGGTCGGCGCGGGCACGATGGATATCGCGACTGCAATTCCAATCGTCATGGGTGCCAACATCGGTACGTCCGTGACAAATACGCTCGTGAGCCTCGGACACATTTCGCACGGCAAAGAGTTCAAGCGCGCCTTCGCGGCATCGACAATTCACGACTTCTTCAACTTGCTTGCCGTTGTCGCTCTGTTCCCGCTCCAGATCGCAACGAACTTCCTCGGCAAGGCTTCGACCTTCTTGGCGAACAGTTTCCAGGAAGCTGGCGGACTGACCTTCGCAAGTCCACTCAAGATCATCACCAGCCCTGTCGTCTCAGGCGCAACGAAGATCTGCGAGAACCACCCCTGGGTCCTTCTTGTCGTCTCGCTACTGATCATGTTTGCTTCCTTACGGTTCCTGGTTGTAACACTCAAGGGTCTGGTACTCACGAAGATTGAATCTTTCTTTGACCAGACGCTATTTCGCAATGCTGGGCGTGCACTGGTCTTCGGACTCCTGGTCACCGTACTGGTGCAATCGAGCAGCATCACGACATCACTCGCGGTCCCACTCGCCGGCGCCGGCATCCTTACCCTGCGCCAGATCTTTCCATACACGCTTGGCGCAAACGTCGGTACAACGATCACTGCCATGCTGGCCGCACTTTCAGTGGGCGAGATCAGCGCCGTGACCGTCGCTTTCGCCCATCTCCTCTTCAACATTTCCGGCATCGTCCTCATCTGGCCGTTTCGCCCGATACGATTGATTCCGCTCAGAATGGCAGAAGGATTCTCCGAATTGGCCGTTCGCAACCGGTGGATTCCAGTCGCCTACATCCTGATTGGGTTCTACGCTATACCGTTTGTCGCTATCCTGGTTTTGAGGTGACACTATGTTCAAGGAATTCTTCGAGCTGTTTCGCAAGGAAAATCTGCTGCAACAGGCGTTCGAACGCTCGCGCGAAATGCTTCTCACCGATCAAGAGATGTTCCTCGCCGCCATCAGCTCGTTGCGCGAGCACGATGACGCCAAAATCGAACTCGACATCTATGCCAAAGACCAGCTGATCAACGCCTACGAACGCGAGGTTCGGCGCAAGGTCTACACGCACCTCAGTGTCGCCAACGATCGCAACCTCCATGCAGGCCTGGTCCTGGTCAGCGTCGTCATCGACATCGAGCGCATCGGCGACCTCACCAAGAACATCGTCGATTTAGCGCTCAACCATCCCGGCAGACTGGAGTGTGGCTTTTTCGAAGAGGATGTCAGGAAGATCGAGACCACCGTCAAAACGATGTTCTCGCTGCTCCTCGAGGCGCTGCCCGGCAACGACGAATCAAAAGCCAAAGAGGTCATGTCAGAGCATTGGTGGATCGCTCGCAAATCCGATGAGATCCTTCACTCACTAATCACCCGAAGTTCAGGACACCTCGCCTGCGCCGAGGCAGTCACGGCTGCTCTCTACGTTCGCTTCCTCAAGCGCACGTCGGCCCACCTCATGAACATCGCCTCGAGCCTGGTGAATCCGTTCGACAGGATTGGGTTCCGTATCGACGACCCTAATGCCAACTCAGGTTTCGGAGACGACGAGTAGCTAGTCCTTGCTGAGCGAATCCACCGGTATCACGTCAGGGCCGCCACCATCACCCGGTTCAGTGGGCAGAAGGATCGAGATCGTCGTGCCTACGCCTTCCCTTGAGTCCAGCTGAAGGCTACCGCCCATATAGCGAACCATGTGTTTGACGATCGCCAAGCCCAAACCCAGGCCTCCTTCGCCAGGCGTGCGTGCGCGGTCAAGCCGATAGAAGCGCTGAGTCACCGCCTGGAGTTCGCCCGCCGGAATTCCCTCCCCGCTGTCTGACACCGTCAGATGGACGCCCTCGTCCAAGGACTCCGCACTGAGTTCAACCCACCCACCCTCACGGTTGTACTTGATGGCGTTGTCGATGAGGTTCGATACAACTCGCGAGAGACCCCGCCGGTCACACATGACCTCGAGCTTCTCTGGAATCTTCAAACGAAGGTCAATTCCGCGCCGATCCGCTTCGGGTGCGAAGTCGCCAAGCAGAGTCCCGGCAACTGAGGTGAGTTCGACGCTCTCAAGATTCAGGTCCAGCTGCCCACTCTCGATCGTGGCGAGTTCGTAGAGTTCATCCGTGAGTCGCGTCAGCCTTTCCACTTGGCGGATGACAATTTCTGAGAGTCGTGGGTCGATTTCATCATCCATTGCCTCGACCGTCGTCCGCAGAACCGCGAGCGGCGAACGAATCTCATGCGACAGATCCTGAACGAATCGACGACGGAACTCTGATGCCCTGCGAATCAGGCTCACATCAGAAACGAGCGCCACTGCACCCCCTCCCCGAATCGGAAACGCGCGCACCTCCCACAGACCTCGTGGGTTCTCGAGAACTCCTGGGCGCGGGGACTCACCGTTTGCAGCAGTACGCACCAATTCCACAATCTCGGGCTCGCGCAGAACCTCGAGAAGATGAGAGTTGGGCCGCACCGTGTCTACACCGCAGAACCGCATCGCCACTGGACTGATCAACCTCACCCGAAGGTCGTCCGAGACAACCAACAGTCCTTCACCAAGGCTCGAGGAAAGATCTTCGATCAGCTCAACCGTACGGTCTCGATCGTCACGGCACATCTCAGCATTTTCACGCAGATCGCGCACTGCCCCCCGGGCATCGTCAGCATTTTCGACGACAAGCTCGTGGGTTACGTCTATCAACGGCCGCCCAACCTTCCGCCAGATGATCTCTGAGGTCAGCACCACCGTCACCAGCCACAGGATGATCATCCCGAGGCGATCACCGAACTCCATCCTCCCGCTGACCAGCAGAAAGACCAGCAACAGAGGCAATGCCAAGAACGAAACAAGCAAGTGGTGGCCGAACCGGCTCATCAGTTCAACCCCTTGAAGCGGTAGCCCGCGCCGACCACGGTTTCTATGCTCTCTGATCCCAGCTTGCTGCGAAGAGCGCGGACATGAACGTCAACAGTGCGCGTTTCAACGTCGGCCGAGAGGCCCCACACCCGGTCGAGAATGACCTCGCGCGACGCAACCCTTGGCCGATTGATGATCAAGTACCACAGAAGCTCGAACTCGCGGACCGTGAGCTTCACCGGCTGACAGTCAAGGGTCACACCCAATGATCCCTTCTGTACCACCAACCGCGGGTCTCGATACTCGTTCTCGGGGACGCCGCTGTCCAAGCCCCGGCGACGTAGAAGCGCCTTGATTCGGCTGACGAGTTCGCGCAACGAGAACGGCTTTGTCACGTAGTCATCGGCCCCGAGATCGAGGCCAAGGACACGATCGCTCTCCTCAACACGGGCAGTCAGCATGATGATCGGAACGTCTCGAACTGCCTCGGTATCCCGCAACTCTCTGCAGACACTCAATCCATCCAGATCCGGCAGATTCAGGTCAAGCAGCACGAGATCAGGAGGGGAGTCGAGGACTCCGTGCAAGCCATCGCGACCGGTGCCATAGTGCGAAACTGAGAATCCCTGTTTCTCCAGCGCCAACACGAGTGTGGTGGCAAGATCTGGGTCGTCCTCGACCAGTACGATGCGCTCGCGAGCCATGATCTTTCTCCCTTACCCAGCCTAACCGTTCGGCGGCTCTTCCAACGCATCCGATGGCGCATGCCGGATGGGTTTGCCCTCGACAAGATAAACCACCTCTTCGGCGATGTTGGTCGCCTGATCGGCGATGCGCTCAGCAAAGCGAGCCACCAAGATGAGATCAAGTGCTCTGGTGATAGTACTCGGATCCTCAATCATGAAGCTGAGAAGCTCGCGAAAAAGCTGGAGATACAGGTCGTCAACTTCGTCGTCTCGCCGAATGATCTCGCGCGCAGAACGTGCGTCGCGAGCGATGTACGCGGCCAGCGCATCCGCCACCATTGCCTGAGCCAGCGCCAGCATTCTCGGAATGTCAATCAGTGGTTTGAGAAGGGGTGCCTTGGCCATGTGCATGACCCGTTCCGCGATGTTCACCGCGTTGTCGGCAATGCGCTCGAGTTCGGGTCCAAGCTTGATGGCAACGATGACAAAACGCAGATCGACCGCCGCCGGCTGATGAAGAGCGATGAATTCAGTCGCGTCCCGGTCAATGGTGACCTCAAATTGGTCGATCTCGTCGTCCATGTCGACAACCGCCTGAGCCAGCTCGCAGTCCTGTTCGGCGAGTGCTGTGGTGGCGTCCGCAAGCGACTTTTCAACGAGCCCAGCCATTGCCAGAACCTGCTGTTTCAGACCATCCAATTCGGCTTCAAACTGCCGTTGCATACTGTCTCCCATCCGCTTTCAAGGCTATCTCGACGTTGCGAGATTATCCAAATCTGCCTGTGATGTACTCCTCCGTCAGCTTCTTCTGCGGATTCGTAAACATCTCCGTGGTATTCGAGTGGTCCACAAGCTCACCCAACATGAAGAATGCCGTCGAATCGGCGATCCTCGCCGCCTGCTGCAAATTGTGAGTGACGATCACGATCGTGTAGTCGTCCTTGAGCTGCAACAACGTCTCTTCCACCTTGGCTGTCGAGATCGGATCCAGGGCCGATGCCGGTTCATCGAGGAGCAGGATCTGAGGTTCGTTGGCCAACGTGCGCGCAATGCACAACCTCTGCTGTTGACCGCCCGAGAGGTCCAGCGCCGAACTGTCGAGGCGATCCCTGACTTCCTCCCAGAGGTCCGCCTGTCGGAGAGACTTCTCGACAATATCCACAAGTTCTCTTCGATCACGCACACCAGCCATGCGCGGGCCATAGGTAATGTTGTCGCGGATCGACATTGGAAATGGATTTGACTTCTGAAATACCATTCCAACACGCTTTCGGAGAAGCTCAAGATCGACATCAGCATCATGGAGGTTGTGACCCTCCACGAGAATCTCTCCCTCAGTTCGAACACCGTCGATCATGTCGTTCATCCGATTGAAGCAACGGAGGAAAGTCGATTTGCCGCATCCCGAGGGTCCAATCAACGCCGTGATCTGCCGATGCTGGATCTCGAGATCAATCCCGCAAAGAGCGTGCGTGTCTCCGTAGTAGAGGTGCAGCCCTTTTGACTCTAGAGCCGGATGTTTCTCGTTCATCTGTGTTCCTTCGTCCTCGTCTCCTGCTGGTTGCCGCTGCAAAACGACGCCAGCACCGTGCTGCGCTTCGCGAGCCAAACCCGAAATCTGGTGAGACATAAGGCTTACACCGCCTGGCTGCGGTAGGCCTTGCGCAGGCGTCGGCGTACCACAACCGCAACAAGGTTCATCAGAGCAACAAGGAGTAACAACACCAAAGTAGTTGCAAACGCCATCGGTTTCGCCGCCTCCACATTGGGTGACTGCATCGACACATCGTAGATGTGAAATCCAAGATGCATGAACTTTCGCTGTAAATGGAGAAACGGAAAGGTCCCATCGACAGGCAGCGTCGGCGCCAACTTAACAGCGCCTGTCAGCATTAACGGCGCCACCTCGCCGGCAGCTCGACTGACTGCGAGAATCAACCCGGTCAGCATTCCAGGCATCGCCGCCGGAAGGACAATCTTCTGCAGGGTCTGCCACTGTGTGGCGCCGAGCGCCACCGAGCCGTCGCGCCACGACCTCGGCACCGCCAACAAACCTTCGCGGGTCGCCACAACAACCACAGGCACAGTCAACAGAGCAAGCGTCAGTGACGCCCAAAGAATGCCTCCGGTACCGAAGGTCGGCGTCGGCAATCGGTCGGAGAACAGTGTGTGGTCAATACCGCCACCAACACCGTAGAGGAAAAACGCCAGACCGAACATTCCAAACACAATCGACGGGACACCGGCAAGGTTGTTGACGGCCTGATTGGCAAGGCGAAGGGCGATTCCATCGCTGGCATACTCCGTCATGTAGACAGCCGTAATTACGCCAAGAGGGACCACCGCGACGCTCATCATCAAGACCATCAGGACAGTGCCGAACAGCGCCGGGAAGATGCCGCCCTCCGTGTTCGCTTCTCGCGGTTCGGTAAACAGGAATGCAAACGCTTCCTTGACTGCGAAGAAACAACGAGCTCCCACACCCATTCGATTGGCCCACACCACCTCGATCACCTGCGCCAGCGAGACCGAAAGAGTGTCCTCACCGGCTTCAATCTCGATGCGCGCGCTATCGAGTTCACCAACGATTCCATTCATCTCCTCACGCAGTCGATCCAACCTCGGGCCAATCTCCTCAACGGTGGCATCAATCTCGGCCTGGAGGCGTTCGATTTCCTCTCGCGCTTCAGGAGTGTCAGATCGATTCGACCGTTCCACCAGATCAAGCTGTTCTTCGAGATGTGTCAGCGGTCCACGCGTGCGCTGAAGCTTCTTCTGAAGACGCGCGCTCTCCTTCCGGAGTTCTTCTCCTCGGCTGAAGACCGCCGCGAGGCTCTCAAAGTCACCTGCAGCAACAGACGCTCCACTAACATCGGTCGCCGCCACAATGCGACCGAACGCGTCACCGTATTCAGTGCGAACGACTCGGACCAGGTCAAGCGGGACAGATTGTGAGGCGACCTCCTGTTCGTCCAGCCACCGAAAGTCTTGCCCAGTGAGCTCGCGGTTGCCTACCTTCACCTTGATGCGATGCGTGCTTCCACCCTCAACACGACTGCCAACAGGGATGGACTCGCGACCCACCAATTGACCGACAACGCGATCTCCATCCACCAGATTCAGCTCCATCACCTGTGCCGGCCAGAACCATGCCAGGGCGTTGACAGTCACAATCCAAACGAGCCCGGCGAGGAACGCCAAAACCAGAGCCGTCGCAAGGCCGGTTGCCCACACGCCTGGCAAGCCAGAAGCGACCTTGCGGCTTTGCAGAAAATCAGAAGCGGCCATATTTCTCTCTCAGATATCGACCGACAAGGTCGGCGCCGGTGGTCAACAGGAGGGTGAACATGAATAGAAGTGCGCCGGTCAGGAACAACACTCGGAACAGGGTTCCGCCGACCGGGGCCTCAGGAATCTCCACCGCAATAGCTGCCGACATCGTGCGCATGCCATTGAACGGGGACAGGTCAAGCAGCGGCGTGTTGCCAGCCGCCATCAGCACGATCATCGTCTCACCCACCGCGCGACCGAAACCCAGCATAATCGCCGCAAATAGGCCAGGGCTTGCCGCGGGCACTACCATCCTTACTGCTGTTTGCCAACGCGTCGCGCCGAGCGAACGCGAGGCGGCAATTAGACTCTTGGGCACTGCCGAACAAGCGTCTTCGGCAATCGTGAAGATCACCGGGATGACCGCAAATCCAAGGGCAAGACCGACGACCATACTGTTGCGCTGGTCGTAGCGGAAGCCGAGTTTGGTGAACAGGAATCGCTGAAAATCACCGTTGAAGAGCCAACCCTCGATCGGCCGAGCTAACGCCGAAGCCGTCCAGATCACCGCGACACTACAGGCGATGAGCAGCAGAAGCTCGCCGCCTTCCGGCATTCGCGATCGCACCGAGGTAGGAAGCACTCGCCAGAGCGAAACAGCCATCACCACAGCAAGAGGAAGCGAAGCAAATCCCATGAGCGCTGGGAACAGCGAAGCCTCCAACCTTGGTGCCAGCCAAATTGCGGCCAAGAATCCGACGACAACGGACGGAACCGCGGCCATCAACTCCAGGATCGGTTTGACGGTGTTCTGCAGCCAGCTCGACGCCAATTGCGACACGTAGATCGCCGCCATCAGCGCCAACGGCACAGAAATCAGCATCGCGTACAGAGTCGCCTTAAGGGTACCGAAGAGCAGCGGCCACAGGCTGAGTTTCGGCTCAAACGCGTCTGAGCCGCCGGTGCTCTGCCATACCCATTTGGGTGCTGCGTAGCCCTCGTACCAGACCGGCAGAAGGAGTGTTCTCAAGCTGATCTCGGGGTGGGGATTGTCAAAGCTGCGCCACAGCACCTGCCCACCCGCAATCGCCAATCCACCGTCGGATTTCGGCGCCAACGTCAGCGCCTCGATTGGTCTGTTGCTCCAACTGTCGACAAGCAGGCGACGTCCCGAGGTCGCGTAGTAGAGACCCACACTGCCGTCGTCTGCACCCACGAGGAAGCCTCTCCGACGCCACGAAGAACCGATGCAAGAAACGGTCGCTGGCATGGACTTGAGGGACCGAACCACTCGAACTCTCGGGTCAGCCGATGCAACCTCTATGTCCGGATTCCTTCCAAGACTCGCGAGATCCGAGTCGAGCACGACCGCCGACTGGCCGGGCTGAATAACCTGCCCAGACACTTTGACAGCCTCGCGACCACCGTTTCTCAGTTCGACATACGGAACCTGCAGAAGCACCTGAACCGAACCATCCTCGGCGCCGATGACAAGAGTTCCACCACCGATTAGAAACCGCGCGGCGGTGACGTTGCTCTCAACGCCTTCGACTTGAAGGTCGGTCTGGGTTGGCATTCGCATCACGTGTAATCGGCCATCCCGGCCGACCATCGCGATGGTCCGCAGATCGGAAGCAACGGCGGCTGACCTCAAAGCGCCACGCTGCATCTCTTTAGCACGCTGCCACTCCTCATCATCGGAAGACCAGCCGGCGACGATCACAGAACCGTCTTCCGTCCAGATCACCGCCAACAGATTGCCGTCATCGTCCATGCTGGCGGTGGCGCCGGCCCACGAGGAGTCGGCTCCGAGTTGCAGGACATCCGCAGCGGATCGCCAACGCACTGAAATGGACCTTTGGCCATCCTGCCAGTTGTCGCGGAATCTCAGACGTCCGACAACCAGATCCCCTTCAGTGCTCAGCACAGTCACGAAACCCTGCATCTCCAAGTCTGCAGCCGCAACTACTGCTCCTTCATCTAAAACACGGATCGGCGCGATGTCCGGCGAGGAAAACACAACCTCGCCGGATCGCGTCATCTGCCATCGCACCTCCTGCCGGGAGTCCGCACCCACCAGCACCGCATTGGGCGCCGCTTCCTGGATCTGGAGCTGTCCTGCGCTTGCGGGATAGAACAACGGCAAAGCTTGGAGCGCGATATTAGCGACGATGGCAACCACAACGAGAATCACAAATCCCCCACCGCCGCGGATGATGATTGCGGCGATACGATCCTTGGTCTTCTCTGTCAAGAGTCGGGCCATCGTCTCGTACCTCAGCCGTCGAGCTTCGCAAGCTGCGCCTGCGCTGTCGCCGCGTCGATCGGGTCGAAGCCGGCCTTGATGATCACACGCTGACCTTGCGCAGACACGACGAACTTGAGGTACTCAGAAGTCAACCGATCAAGCTTCTTACCAGGAGCCTTATTGACGTAGATGTGGAGAAACCGTGCCAAAGGATACGACCCGTTGGCAGCGTTTTCCGAAGTCGCACCGATGGCATCCTGACCCTCGCCGGGAGACAGAGCTACGGCGCGAATGCCGGAGGTGGCGTAGCCGATGCCCGAGTAGCCGATCCCGTAGCGATCCTTTTCAATGCCCTGAACGACGGATGCCGAACCCGGCTGCTCCTTGACCGTGTCTTTGTAGTCGCCTTTGCAGGTCGCGTGATCCTTGAAGAAACCGTAGGTACCCGAGGCAGCGTTGCGGCCGTAGAGCGAGATCGGCGCTGTCTTCCAATCGCCGCCAAGCCCCGCCTGGCCCCAGGTTGAGATGTCACTCGGATAGCCACACTTGCGGGTCTTCGAGAAGATGGCGTCAACCTGTACCAGGGTCAGCGACTCGATCGGATTGTCTTTGTTGACGAACACAGCCAGAGTATCGAGCGCGACGTCAAAACGGGTGGGTTCGTAGCCGAATTCTTCGTCGAAAGCATCGACTTCCTTGTTCTTCATCTTGCGCGACATATCGCCAAGCTGAGCCGTTCCCTCGACGAGCGCTGGAGGAGCCGTCGATGAGCCCTTGCCCTCGACCTGGATCTTGACCTGCGGGTAGAGCTTGCGGAACTCCTCCGCCATCAGCGTTTGCAGCTCGAGCATGGTGTCGGAACCGGCCGCGTTGATGGTTCCACGAATCCCTTCTACCTTCGAGTACGTCGGGAGCTTCGGATCGAGTTTGGGGCCTTCGGCGCCCGAAGAAGCCACAGTCAACGCGAGGACCGCAACAAGCATGAGGACCTTGACCTGTTTCATGAGAGACCTCCAGTTGGATAGCGACCGGGGCCGCGCCGCAACCCCGTGCGCGCGGACGATATGAGGAGCATGTGAACGGCTCGTGAAACCGCCAGCCCTCAGAAGCGAATGATGTAGTCAGCCTGCCAGCGATTCAGCTCTTCGTCGTCGCCGTGGGATGGCCGAGTGTTGTACCAAGTCAGGTTGAAGTACGACCGTGCAACCGCACCGATCCGAACATCGAAACGATGACCGTCGACGTTGGAGGCGCGAGAGGTATCGGACTGGGTGAACACATAGAAGAGCGCGTCCGGCTCGGAGTAGTAGCGACTGTAGCGGAAAGCCACTTGGCCGGGCTTCTTGTAGTCGCCGACCTGAAGACGGACGAAATAGCCGGTGTCTTGATCCTTGGCAACGCTCTTGGCGCCAAGGTTCTGATAGTAGAAGAGGTTGACCTTGACAGGCCAGGTTTTGCTGGCGATGTTCTTCCATTCGGCGAACAGGTTGAGGATCTCGAAATCACTGACCAGTAGATTGTCCTGATCAAGGAAGTTGGTGATCTTGTTGCCGCCCAGCTTGCCAGAAAGGGTCAGGTCAACGACCGCCTGTGGGTTCTCCCAGTAGTCGTAACCGGCGCCGAGAGCCAGGCTGTTGTCGGAACTCAGCTTCATGTCAGAACGCAGTTGCGCACCAAACAGGTAGCTATCGATATTGCTCTTGCTCTCTTCAAGCGAATACTGGTAGGTCGCCAGTTTGAAACCCTTGAAAGATCGACCGTTCGAGCCGAAGCCGAAGTTCTGCATCGCGCCCTCGACAGTGACGTCGTCGTCCCACTGGAAGTCGGATACAGACCATCGCTTGCCAGCGTCAAACTTTCCACCGATGAGTCCGAGCCAGTTGGTCGCCCGCCAGTCAACATAGACCTGATCCAGGTTGAAATCCTTCGCCTGGAAGCCACCGTCAAAACTCGTGTTGTTGGACACCGGATCGTTCGGGTCGCCGTTGCGCAGCTGGAATCCGGCCTTCAGGTTGTCGGTGATCGTTGCCTCAAGCCCGGGCCGCAGACGGATGCGGAAGCGGTCACGACGGTCGTGGTAGAAGGAGTTGTCTTGACTGAAACCTTCGTAGCGGAGACGAAGGTCACCAGTGATCCTGAGTCGGTCGGTCCAACTCTTCTTCTCAGCCTTTACCACCGGCGCGTCGGCAATAGCTGCTGGTGTTGCGCTTTCAGCGACTGCAATCCGAGGAGCATCAACCTGCGTAACCACTTTCGCCTCGTCAACAGTGATCACGTTCTGCGCGATCAGCAGTTGCGTTAGCTGGTCAACCTTGGAATCTTCGGAAGCGCGGATCGCTACCGCCTGATCCGCCGTGATGATTCCTTTTTGAACCAGCAGTTCGATCAGGGATTCAACTTCGGATTGTTGTGCACTGACAAACGAAGCGCTCAATACACTGAGCAAGACCGCAGCGAGTACAACCAATCTTTTGCCCATGTCTGCTTCTCCATCCGTTGAGAAAAGTCCCTCCGCCTTGCGGAGGTCATGCTCAGGATGAATGTGGACGATGAGCAAACAGTGAAGGTGATGTGAAGCTGGTGTTAAGAATCAGTTTTGGGCGCGCTGCAAGAGATTACGTAGCATGACCGATACGTCAGTGGCAGGCATCTCGTCGACACGTCGTTTCTTGACGCCTGCGCCGCGAGCAAAAAGCACTCCATGCATTTCCGGGTGATGAGAAAGATAGCCGTGTTGGCCGTAGAACTTGGTTGCCTCAACGAGCGGCCCGACCGTGCCGTAAAGGAAGGAGAAGCCGGGGTTGAGGAAGACGATAAGGTCGCCACTGTTCGGATGCGACAGGCTAAGCTCCGCCGCCTCCTCGTTGGTGACAATACGTTCGACGACCGCCTCACCGTCAACCTCGAGGTCGGCGAACGCACGCGCGGCGCGACGCAGGAGTTCGTCGCTCTCTTCCTCGACGACATGGCCAAGTGGTTCACGGCCGACAAGATTGAGATAGATATGAGCGACAGGCCCGGATGCTTGAACCAGAACCTGGCTCGAAGGCAAGAGCCCTCCGATGGCGTGATCCTCAACGGGTAACGCCAACTCAGCCTCAACAAGGAGCCGCTCAGCCCGAATCCCATCATGCACGGGCGCCATGCCATGGGACGAGACAACTACAAGAGCATCTGCCTGTTGGTTCAACCCAGTCCACAGTTCGCTGATCGCCTTGTGGACGGTCAGAGTAACCTTTAGACCGGCCTCCCGCGCCGCGAATGCCCGGCCTGGCGAATACGTCCACTGCCTTTCGTCAACAAGGAGGTTTGAATGAAGAAATCGATCCAGTGTCGGACTGGCGCATAACAACAGGTCGAACTCATGATTCTCGATCACAAACTTTCGTGCGCTCGCCAGCCACTCTTCGAGACGAATCACCTGTTCCAAGTAAGTCTCGAGATCCACTCCGCGCGTTGAATCGACCCACCATTCACGAAGCATCTGATCGTCAGGAACGCCCGGCCAAAAACCGATGTTGACCTCCAGCTCAGACTGCAACTTCTCGGGGTAGGCCTGCAATCCATGAAAAGCACCACGATAGAGCTGAATACTTCCACGATGACGATCGAGTTCGAGCACTTTGCACCAGGCCCCGAATCCCTGAGGGTGTCCGGAGTCATGCGATCCTGAAGCGTGAACAGGGAACCAGTCGAAAGAGTCAATGGGCTGCCACTGACCATCTTCAGGACCCCGAACCATGACGGTATCGTAGCGACCCCGTTCATCCTTCTCTCCGTCATAGAGGATCACACCGAACTCTTGCAGATCTTGGCCAGGAAACTCAATCGAAACAGTCCACTGTTTGGCGACGATGCCGTCGTTCACCGGGAAGCGATCATTTTCGATAGCATTGTCGGCCACCAACCACTCGATTGTGCTGCCAATAACCGGGCTTGCCGGCCACTCGACGCCAAAGTCTGCCTCTCTTCCGGGTGTGTTCCGGTCAACGCCGGGCCACGCGATAACGCCAACCTGGAGTCCCTGGCCGCGAGCGAACTGGCTGACGGTCGAGGGCTCGAAATCAAAGTCAAAACCGGATACTGGATGTCCAGCAGGCTCGCCAGCCCAACGAAAAACGTTACTGACAATTCCTGTTTGGTCAGGCAGCTGACCAGTCGCCATCGCGGCGTGAGCGACTGCTGTCAGTGTCGGATCGACAGGCAATAGACGTCTAACGAACACCCCTCGCTTCACGTAGCCGGGCAATCCGGCCGGATTCCTGACAATCGGTTCTTCGAGCCACTCCCGAGCCATGTCGGCTCCAAGACCGTCAATCGAGAATACGACTACCCGATCAGCCTCTGCCTGCACCGGCGCTGAGGATCTGCAGCCACTTCCTTGAACTACTAGGCAGGCAAGAATCACAGCTCCAACCAGACCGAAAGTCCGCCGTCTCATTGCTGACGTTTCGACTGCCATCGCTAGCCTCCCACCCTATCCGCCGCACTCGACGACTTCGGCTACCGGCCATTCGCCCAGTAGCCGCTGCTGCGCATCCTCGGCCTCGTGGAATTCGTCGAACGGACCCACTCGAATGCGTTGCAGACCCGACGGCCCTTCGATCATAAGCGCCTTTTCGCCAGCTTGTTTGAGGCGATCGACCGCGCGAGCAGCGTTGGCACGATCACCGAAAGCGCCCACCTGCACCCAATAACAATCGTTCGAGTCGTCGACCGGGGCCGGTTCACGCTCAGGTGGAGGATCCACCTTCTTCCGAGAAATCGACTCCAAATAGACAGGCGCAACGCCGTCAACATCAAGACCAATGCGTTTCGCGGCAGCAAA
The DNA here is from genome assembly GCA_024229275.1 of bacterium. GTDB lineage: Bacteria > Acidobacteriota > Thermoanaerobaculia > Thermoanaerobaculales > Sulfomarinibacteraceae > JAAESQ01. Next base: position 28,079 of record JAAESQ010000802.1, read on the forward strand.
AGACAGATCGATGATTCGACCTTCGATGAAAGGACCACGATCGTTGATTCGAACTTCGACATCATCACCAGTATCGGTCCGGGTCACGCGAACCCAGGTGCCAAACTCCCGCGTACGGTGGGCAGCCGTGAGCTCGTGCATGTCGTAGGCCTCTCCCGACGCAGTCTGGCGACCATGATACGGATTGCCGTACCACGAAGCGATGCCAGTCTCCCGGCCCTTGCTATCGAACGCCGGATCCGACCTCGATCCTGTGTCGTAGACCGGTCGAGACGAGCTGCATGCGGAGAGCAATGCTGTGGCAATCAGGGTCAGTCCCGTGCAGATCCTCAGCTTCTGGCAGGAGTGCAACGGGAACACTCTCATACGTCGAGGTCTTTGGCCTCGGGCAGATCTCCAGCAGCATCGAGGAGCGGTCGCACAACTTCGGCGAGAAACTCTCTCACCTGCTGCGGCGCTCGCCCGACGAAACGATGCGGATCGACCAACGCATTGACTTCCTCTCTTCCCAGAGGAATCTCAGGGTCCGTGGCAACCAGCTCGAGAAACGGGCTCATCTGTCCTTTCTGGAGAATCTGATCGGTCGCCTCTCTGGCGTGGATTCGCAATCGCTCATGAGCCGCCTGACGATCTCCACCGCGCTGCACTGCTTCCATCAGGATGGCCTCAGAAGCCATGAAGCCGATTTCTTCGTTGAGGTTGCGGCGCACCATGGCTGGAAAAACGATCAAGCCATCAGCAATGTTGTGGATCACTCGCAGTACTGCGTCGGTACAGAGGAAAGCTTCAGGCAACGACATTCGCCGATTGGCGGAATCGTCCAGCGTTCTCTCCATCCACTGTGAAGCAGCCGTGTCAGCGGCATTCGAGGTCAGGTTGATCAGCCAACGCGCCAGCGCAGTCACCCTCTCTGAGCGCATCGGATTGGCCTTGTACGGCATCGCCGATGATCCGACCTGGCCCGAAGCGAGGGGTTCGCGCACCTCTTTGAGGCGAGCGAGGAGACGGATGTCGGTCGCCATCTTCGCTGCCGACTGACCAATTCCAGACAGCGCGTCGAGCACGAAGGCGTCAACCTTGCGCGAGTACGTTTGCCCGGTCACTGGGTAGACAGCATCAAATCCGAGCTTGGCCGCCACACGCCGATCGAGTTCGCGAACCTTGTCATGGTCGCCCTTGAAAAGCTCGAGGAAAGTGGCCTGCGTGCCGGTGGTCCCCTTCGCCCCTCGGAGGCGAAGGCGATCGCGTTCAAAACGGAGGCGCTCGAGGTCAAGCAAGAATTCATGCAGCCACAGGCAGGCACGTTTACCGACTGTGGTCGGCTGCGCAGGCTGGAAATGGGTGTGACCGAGAGCCGGTTCGTCGGCCCACTCTTCGGCGAACTTGGCGAGCGCGGCGATAACAGCGATAAGGTGGCGTTCAATGAGTTCTAAGGCGTCACGCGCGATGATCAGATCAGTGTTGTCACCGACGTAGGCCGAGGTAGCACCAAGGTGGATGAAGGGTTTGGCGGTCGGTGCATGCTCGGCAAAGACGTGCAGATGAGCCATGACGTCGTGGCGCGTGCGCTTTTCGACTTCGCAGACGCGCTCGAGGTCGGCGTCGGTGACTTCGAGATGATCACGCATTTCGTCGATCGCCTGCGCAGGAATGTCGAGGCCGAGTTCGCGCTCAACTTCGGCGAGAGCAAGCCACAGCCGACGCCAGGTGGAGAACTTGAAACGGGTCGAGTTGAGTCGGAGCATCTCGGCTGAGGCATAACGCCCGGCAAGAGGATGCTCGTAGCCGTCGTGAGAAGTAGCCATGTAGCCTCCAGGGGAGAAGTATAGCCCTTGCGGCGGTCACTCATCCTGCATGTGTAGCTGTTTCACTGAGGCTCATAGCCAACGAGACCCAAGAGTGCATTGCCATTCCTCATCGTCATCGCTATCGTCATCCTCATCGTCATCGTGTTTTCAA
>JAAESQ010000803.1 GCA_024229275.1 bacterium
CGAGTTGGTAGTAGACGAACAGGCGTGCTCGCATTTCCGCTTCGTTCCCGCTGAAACCGAGTTCGCGGAATGTGCCGCGGAGCCATTGGATACGTCGCTTGTCGGTCCCCCGGACTACTTCAGCGGCCATGTCGTCAAATCCCGCCCAGGCCCGAACAGCCACTTCGTATCGGCCTTCCTCGCCCAGCGTGAGCATCTCCATCAGCTTGAGGAGTCGTTCTGATGGCGTGCCCTCAGATTGTTCGACCTTTTCGAAAATGGCCTCAGTCTGTGAGTGAACCCAAAAGTCAAGCAGGCTCCGCAGCAGGTCGTTCCGATCCTTGAAGTGCCAATAGAAGCTGCCACTGGTAACGCCCAAATCTCTTGCAATTCGGACGATGCTGACCTTCCCGACACCCTCGCTGTAGAGCACTTCCAGAGCCGCCTCACCCCAATCCTCACGGCTGAGCCGCTTGGATTTCTTCTTCGCTGCCGTCATCTCTTGGTTTCCGTAGAGGGGCCTATTGACTTTCGGAACGTGGTGTCTATCATTCTAAACAATAGA
>JAAESQ010000804.1 GCA_024229275.1 bacterium
CGCGACCCAGTTCGTAGACGATGTCCATGATCTGGCTTTCTCGGCGACTGAGATGCGTTGGCAGCTGAGAGTCCATTTGACCTCCAGATTCAATTCGGGGGCGCCTCCCGAATGAGGTGCTGAAAAATTAGCACCCTGCTAAAAATCTAGCACCTGATCTGTCGATCGTCAAGGCCTTGAAGTCAAGAACGCATGACAGACCCTACAATTCAGCGCTAATGCGCCAGCCTTTCTACGCTGGACTGCCTCTCTGTGCGCGCCATGATGGCACCCTTTCGATTCTCACAGAGCGAGCGCACTGGCGACTCACCTGGCACCCGCTTCGCATGGAAGTGCACCGAGGATTGATGCTGCTGCCCAGAATCTCCGGCTCGGTGAGTCATGATGTCGTTCGAATAGTCTTCGCGATCACCTTGATCGTCGGGACCGTTTGTTCAGTTCAGGCGTCGGCCGACGAGGAAGCGACAACTGCGAACCCGCCAGCACCCACTGCGTCAGGATTTCGCCTGGAAATCCCTGCGAATGCATACGATCAAAATGCCTTCGATATCGAGTTTGACCCTGAACTCGGCAATACTTCGTTGTCGTCCATAGAGCGGACCTCGGACTCTGCAACCGATCCGCCGGATACGTCCAACAAGGGCTTGACCCTGGAGTCGTTGAACGACTGGAAAGAACTCCCCAAACTCGACCTCCAATTGGATCTTCGTGAGGGACACACGAGCGCTCTCGAACGCCACGTCATGTCCGAGATGGCTCACGCTCGGGAAGGCGGGCTCGTCGGGAGTTCCGAGCGTGCCGCACTGATGTTCGACCTCGTCGGGATCGTGCAGAGCATCCGAAAGGCTATTAAGGAACGTCGCAAGCATCGATCGTCCCCTGGTTCACAGATCACCAGAGATCGTGAGCTAACTCTCCTAGTGCATGAAGCCGATGGTTCCGTACCCGAGAACATCAGCGTCATACCTCTCACCGATGGTTACGTCGGCGATGCTCTCGGTGCGGGCTGCAACCCCGATGGTCAGTGCAGACTGAGCGGACTGCCCAGGCAGAAGAGTACGCTTCTGGTGCGGGGTTCCGGCGCCGCACTGATTCGCCTCAACTCACCTCATCCAGAGGCCGCCGTTCGCCTTCAACCGGTCGTCAAATTCAGGATTCGACCGCCTTCCACCCGCGAGCACAGCGCAATCCGTTACCGTCTCATCTCCGACTCCATCGACGGTACCGTTCCTATCATCCGATGGCTGAATCCCGATCGTGACCGGTGGTTCGAGGTCCCGACACGCGGTCTGACTCTTCACCTTCCGTCGGGAGATTATCGTTTGGAAGTTGCTGCGGACGACTCGCCTCTGCGCGTGATTCCAATACATCTCGACTCAGAGGACTTCGTCGAGGTCGCTCTAGATTGATGGCGAATCTGGAGAGTGTCTTCTTGCTGGCTCTTGCTCACCGTCCTGCCGTATTGCCGTCTACCCTCCAGCCGAACGGTACGTGAGTATTGAAACGCTAAGACGCGAAGAGCGCGAAGTTGAGGACAGCACGAAGGTTGGGGACGCTGGCTCGGGTTGTTGTTGTTGGTTGCTGTGAGGGCGAACTGATTGGCAATTCGCTTTGCGAATTGGGGAACGGGGAATCTAACGCAGAGGCGCAAAGACGCAGAGGTAGCAAAGGAGGGATAAGAGAGAAGACAGAGGCGGTTCTTCGAACCGCTGGAGTGCCCGACCGCTTGTTTCGGTGAGTTTGTCTGCGAGATCACTGTTCCCCGAACCAGGGGCAGGGGCAGGATACAGAGTCAGCGACAGGAACAGTGACCGCTACAGAATCCCAGCCAACCTCGACGGGTGGCTCGACACCGGGACTTGATTGCTCTGCGTTGTTCAACACTCTTTCGGGTGGATGAGACGCCACGTCATTGCACGGACTTGGTCGAAGAGCTGCATCGTGTGATGGGTTTGGTCTATGTCTATGACGTTCAAGTTGGTCAACAGGCGAAGGTGGGAATCGACTTCCTTGGCGGAAGCGTAGGCGATACGAAAATGGTAGATGCGATCCTTGCCCGCTCTTCCATTGCCCTCAGCGAGATTGACGTGAACTGAATTCGCCGAACGTATGATCTGATCTGCGATCGAATTCAACCGAGACGGGAGTCTTCGTACGAGATTCACCACGATGGTGGCAGCTTCGAGAGCAGTTGAGTGAGCGATGAAGTGGTTGTTGGGGCGGGATGTGTCCATGATTGCCTCCTGGTCGTTCATGCCACTCCCCCAAGCCGATGTGCCTCCCGGCGTCAAGGGTCGGAACGACCGGCGGCTTTGCGCCGGCTCGCCCTTTACTCCGGGAGGTACATCGGCTACACATATCCAACCTTTGAACGACCAGAGGCAATCATGTGCGCGGGCCAAGCAAGACCTTGGTTTCGCTTCGGCTACGTCAGGCAGGATTTTGAATCTGATACTGGATCCGATACCGATTCTGTATCTGGATCTGATTTTGTTGTCACCGTCTCAACGCCATTGAGGCTGGCGGCGTCAAGGGTCGGAACGACCGGCGGCTCTGCGCCGGCTTGCCCTTTACTCAGGCTGGCTCAACGGCTACACGCCCCACCCATGAACGACCCTGAGTGACCATGCTTCGAAGCCAAAACGCACAGATTGCGCGTGGCCTCTCTGTCACTGCCACCTGAATCTGTATCTGATCCTGTCCTCTGACTCTGTATCTGCCTCTGTCTTCTGAATCTGTCTTCACTACCGCAACGCCATATTCGATGACGATGGCGATGACGATGCCCATCGATAGTGCTCGCATCCATCGCTGTCATTCGATAGGTAAGGCCTCTGAGATGCTAGGCACCCTCTCCCTCTGAATCTGTATCTGAATCTGTATCTGTATCTGTATCTGTATCTGTATCTGGAATCTGATTCCGATTTCTGAATCTGCCTCTGCCTCTGCCTCTGCCAACTGCCACCGCCCTGCTACCTCCCCGGAACCTCCGGCACACTCGGCTCCGTACACGGCGCGTCATAGCAGTAGTGCCAGGTTAACGAGTCACACAGACAGAGCCGAAATCTAATGAGTTCTTTGTGCCGCCTCTGCGCTGATTGGTACCGGTTTTTTAGTTTGCTGAGCAGCTGTTGTCGAAGCTCGTCATACACATCAACTGCCAGATCGTCTTTTTGTTTTTCGAGCTGGGTGAGTGTCTC
>JAAESQ010000805.1 GCA_024229275.1 bacterium
CGCGCCACTTCCGGCGATCAATCATGCTACGGCTCCTCCCAGAGACGGTCGGCATTCTCGGTTTCGACCAACCGCCAGAAGCCTTCTGCGGAAAAATCAGTCGCGTTTTCCCATTGCTCTCGAGTGAGAGTCACCATCGGATCGAGTCGTCGGTCGCTGAAGTGCAACACCAGTCGACACGACTCGACTGCCGAAACGCGCTCGAGGAGTGACACCAGAACGATCTGGAAGAAGAGTCGGTCAGCACTCACAAGAAGCAATCGATCCCGAGTGCCGGTCACTTCGAAGTGCGCCTCGAGGCGATTGGCGACATAGTCGACTTGAAATGCACCTTCGTCCCACAAATCGAGTTGGGGTAACTCGCCAAGGTCGTACTCAGAAACCACCCTCTCGCGCTCAGTCTCGTAGGCAACAAGCAGGTCACGAACCACGCCACTGACGCGTTCCTCGGCTGTTATGCCGGCATCCTGAATCGCAGCGAGTTGATCTGGAGTGACGTCATCGTGCCGGCGCTGAAAGGTCTCCACGGAGCCGCCATAAATCCAGCCTACCTCGCTGTGGTACTCAATCTGGTAGAACGGCTGCGGAAGCTCAGTTGCCTGCTCACGCAGCACGAGGAACTCGTCTCCTGAGCTCACCTGGCCGATCAAGAACTGATCATCGATGATGGGCCGTGAGAACACCGACGGTCGGTCCCCTGTGATGCGCACAAACGAGACCTCTTGGGCTACCACCACCAGCGACTGCATCCCAACGAACAACAGCACTGCAGCGCGGGTGATGATTTTGCTCACGTCACTGCTGATCATTTCGGTCCCATCGCTCAACGGTGGCAAACCCGACCTCGGGATGAATCGACACGTTTCGAAGGGTGTCCTCCATATAGGCGCGACGTGAAGTTGTGAACAGGAAACACGCCGGCGCCAACTCGTCGACTCGACCGTGAATCTGCTTGCTGATTTCCTCTAGCTCATCGAGCGCGAAGGTTCTGCCGTAATCCTGAAGCAATGAAGCAAGTCGCGAGTCAGCAATTCCGAAGACGTTCTCATCGCCGAACAGGGAGCGGAAATCATAGAGATGGTTGAGGCCTGCGAATTCGACAAAGGCAGCGTCAAAATCGCGTTCCCTCACCGCGCGGTCGAAGCTGACCTGGTTTTGGTCGTCAATCTCGACCTCGATGCCCGCCTCCTGCATCATCTGGGCGTAGGTCTGAGCCAACCGACGCGCACCCTCTCCTTGGAGTTCAGACGACAGCAGCAACGTGAATCCGCGTCCTCCTCTCCCTTCTATCAGGGATCGCGCTCGAGCAACCGAGTAGGCATGCGTATCGCTGTACGAGCCCGGATCGCGTTGGACAAACTCGTAGTTGTGCGGGTAGACGCTGGTGTTGATGAAGTCCTGACTGTCCTGCAGACCTGTGAAGTTCGCAAACAATCCATTCTTGTCGGTCGCAGCACTGATCGCCCCGCGGAAACGAGCGCTGTCGAACGGCGTACGCCGCGAGTTGTAGACCACGGCATAGAAGCCGTACGGCGTGTAGTCCATCGGTTTCACGGCTGCGCTTTCGAGTTGGGAAAAGAAGTTGGGCCGGACATCGAGCATCAGATCGAGGGCGCCTTCAGAGAGCGCCTTGACCGCCAACTCCGGAGCTTCCATTCGTTGAAGAACAAGCCGCGGAACCTTAGGTGGCCCGAGGAAGTAGTTCTCGTTGCGGTCGAGTTCGATCCGGTTGCCTCGGCGCCTTGAGATCCGGTATGGACCGGTGCCAACTGGCTGATAGTTGAAATCATTGACGACGCCGCTCTCCTCCCTGAGGTCAAGCGGCAGCTTGCCCTCTTCGCCACGAGTGCCGTCGAATACCCGTGGCAGAATCTTGAAAGTGGAGAGGATCTCGTTGAGCGCTTCTTCGCTGCGCTCC
>JAAESQ010000806.1 GCA_024229275.1 bacterium
GCTGCGGCTGCCGTTCCAGGGTCACAGCGAGAACGACAGCCTGATGGAAGCGGTCGTGTTTCTGAGAGAGTGCTTCAACAAAGGAAAAAGCCTCAACCGCTGTCGTTTTGAGGAAATTCCGAAGGCATTCATCCCCCGGGGCGTGAAATCCTATCTCTACGAAAAGGACAACGACGGCAATCGCCGCATCCATCCGGACAAGTACGAGTTCCTCGTGTACCGGCTGCTGCGCAACCGGCTGGAGGCCGGCGACATCTATGTCAGCGATTCGCTGCGTTTTCGCAGCTTCGACGAAGATCTGATCCCGAAGGAAACCTGGAAGCGAGACAAAGGGCGGATTCTGCAGGATATCGATGCCTCGTTGCTGTCTCAACCGATGGCCGAGGTTCTCAAAGACATGGAAAAGGAGCTAGAAACCAAGTACGAAGAGGTAAACCGGCGCATCCTCTCGGGGGAAAACCGGCACATCAAGCTGAGCAAGAAAAAGAACGGCGAAATCACGTGGACGCTGCCGTATGTGGGCAACGAGGAGACGGTCAACAATCCCTTCTTTGACGAACTGCCACAGGTTCCTATCGCGCCACTGCTCCAGTTCGTCGACTCGCGCTGCCAGTGCCTGGACGCCTTCACCCATATTCTCCAGCGGTACGTGAAGACACCGCTGGACCGGCACGCGGTCGTCGCCTGCCTGATCGCCTATGGCACCAACATCGGCTTGGGCAAGATGGGCGCGATTTCGGATATGAGTTACCAGACGCTGTTCACGGCCGCCAACAATTTCCTGCGCCCAGAGACGCTGCGGGAAGGCAACGACCAGGTGAGCAACGCGACGGCCAAATTGCCGATCTTTCGCCACTACAATATCGACGACATTATCCATTCGTCGAGCGACGGACAGAAGTTCGAGACCCAGATCCACACCATCCGTTCGCGCCATTCACCCAAGTACTTCGGGCTGAAGAAAGGCATCACCAACTATACCGGCGTGGCCAACCACGTGCCGTTTAACGCTCGCATCATCGGCGCTAACGAATCCGAATCCCATTACGTCTACGACATTCTGGCCAATAACACGACGGACATCCAGCCAAACGTCCACTCAACGGACACGCACGGCACAAACGAGGTCAATTTCGCCATACTGGCGGCTTTCGGCTACCAGTTCGCACCGCGCTACCGCCATATCCGAGAGAAAATGGACACGCTCTACGGCTTCAAGCACCCGAGCAAGTACGACAAGGAATGTCTGCTGAAACCCAGCAGCAAGGCC
>JAAESQ010000807.1 GCA_024229275.1 bacterium
CCACGTCATTGCTCGAACTTGGTCAAACAGGTCTGCAGCTTTCTTAGCCTGGGATATGTCTACCACTCCGGCACTACTGAGCAACCTGAGAAAGGTATCAATCTCCATCGCGGAGCCATATGCGATGCGCCAATGGTTGAATCTGTCTCTACCAAACCGCCCTTGGCCCTCACTCAAGTTCGCGGGAACCGAGCTCGCGGCGCGGATCGCTTGATCGGCTAGAGACTTGAACGGCGCTGGAACCGTTCTCACCAAAGCTAGTGTGATTCCAGCTGCTTCGAGTGCGGTTGCATACGCAATCAGATTGTTGTTGGGCAGAGAGTCATGCATGGTCACCTCCGTGTCTTTCATGACTCCCCCACACGCCGTTGAGGCTGACGGTGTCAAGGGTCGGAACGACCGGCGTTCCTGCGCCGGCTTGCCCTTGATTCCGTCAGATTCACCGGCTACTCACTCGCCCCCATGAAAGACACGTAGTGACCATGCATCGAAGCCAATCCACACCAACTGAGCGTTACCTCACCGACTCTGATTCTGACTACTGTCTCTGTATCTGTCTTCTGCCTCTGCCTCTGTCACTGTCACTGTCACTGTCACTGTCACTGCAAACGCTGCTCCACCTCCCCCCGGCCGTCAATCCGAGCCAATCACCGGTCGGCAGCGCCAGACTCAACCATAAGAAAAACGCCCTCGCACGAAGCGAGGGCGTCTCATTGATTGTCTTGCGTTTGTTTGCTATCGAAGCAGCGCCAAAAACACACCAGCCGCAACAGCCGACCCAATGACTCCAGCAACGTTCGGTCCCATCGCCGCCATCAGCGGATTGACCTTGCCGTTAGTGCTCTTGCTGACAAAATCCTGCACCACCCGCGCAGCCATCGGTACCGCCGAAACACCGGCCGCACCGATGCACGGATTCATGCGGTGCCGTTCGGGCAACACCAGATTTAGGAACTTGGCGAAAAGTACGCCACCGAATGTCGAGCACGAAAACGCCACTCCACCGAGGATCAGGATATAGATCGTCTCCCGACGTAGAAACGCCGGCCCTGCCATCGTTGCACCGACAACAAGCCCGAGGAATATGGTGACGATGTTGATCAGCGACCCACCGGCTGTTTTGAACAGCCTGTCCGTCACACCGGACTCGCGCAGCAGATTGCCGAACATCAACATGCCGATCAGTGGCGCGCAAGCCGGGATCGCTAGCGATGCCAACACAGCGGTCAGAATCGGAAAGATGATGACGGCAGTCTGAGACACGGGCTTGATCTGCGGCATGTCGATCGCACGCTCGTTCTTACTTGTCATCACGCGCAAAATCGGCGGTTGGATGATCGGCACGAGGGCCATATAGGTGTATGCAACGACAGCGATCGCACCGAGCAACTGTGGCGCCAAGATCGAGGCCAGGAAGATCGATGTCGGGCCGTCCGCACCACCGATGATGCCAATCGCTGCGGCCTCTTTGATAGGAAATCCAAAGAGGTAGAACGAACCTGCAGCAGCGATGAAGATCCCGATCTGTGCCGCTGCACCGAGCAGAAACGTTATAGGCCTACCCAGCAGTGGCCGAAAGTCGGTGAGGGCACCGACACCAAGAAAAATGACTGGCGGCAGGAACTCGGTGCGAATCCCAGCGTCGTAGATGAGCTGTAGGAGCGGCTGACCCATATGAGTCGCGCCCGAGACGGCCTCTGACGAGGCGCTCATCATGGCGTAGGGCAGGTTGGCGAGAATCGCGCCGAAGCCGATCGGAATCAGCAGCAACGGCTCGAATTTCTTGACCACTGCTAGCCAGACGAGGCCTCCCCCAACCACAAACATCACCAGGTTCTGCCAGCTCAGTCCGGCAAAGCCCGACTCCTGCAGAAGTGTGGCGAACGCTTCCATGTCTAGGCTCCGATCGTGAGGATCGAGCACCCCGCTTCAATGTCTGCGCCAAGATCTGCATCGATGCTCACGACCTTGCCGCCGCATGGCGCCTTGACGTCGTGCTTGGCCTTCATCGCTTCGACTGCGGCGACGACCTGACCCTCGGTCACCGCGTCACCGACCTTGACTTTGATCTCGACCAACTCGGTCTTGCCCTGGAAGGGCGAGAACACAGGAGTACCACCATTCGATGCAGCTGCAGCTGCCGGCTGTGCCGCCGCAGCTTGTCCAGCGTCGCATGGCGGTTCGATCGTGATTTTGAAGTTGCGCGCATTACCGTTTTCGACAACCGTGCAGGTCGTGGTCACGGGAACGGTGAAGGGCGCACCACCTGCAACCGGCTTCTGTTCTGCAGCCGCCGGCTTCGGCTCGTCCTTCTTCTTCAGCGGCAGTTTGATTTTCGCTTTACCGGTGAGAAGACGGATGCCCTCGTTCAGATCCATGTTTTTGCCTGGGATGATGGCCGCGGCAACTAAGAACACGCTCTCGTCGTTGATCGGCAGGTTGCGCTCTTTCAGTGCCGCTTCTGCCTGTGCCAGGCTGTCTGGTGCGACTTCGAGTGGATCGCCGTCGAACGGTTCCATCTCCATCTGCTCGGCAGCAATCTTCACGACTTCCGGATCTGGCGACAGCGGCGGGCGACCGAAGTATCCGAGCACCGCTTTGCCGTAGCCGTCGTTCATCTTCTTCCAGCGTCCAAGCAGGACGTTGTTGAACGCCTGCAACCAGTACTGCTGACTGCCAGGGGTCACCGACGTCCAAGCACCACCGGCCTTGACGACAACGGGGAACTCCGCCAGCACTTCGTTGTACCGGTCGAGGATTCCGGCTTCCTTCATCATATGGACATTTGGTCCAATGGCGCCACCCGGCATCGGGAATCCGACGACTCGCGCATCGGCTGTCGTGGTCACGGGGTTGAATTCATACTCAGCCAAACCCTCGTTCAACATGTTCTCAATCTCACCCATCTTGGTGTGATCGATGTCGAGCGAGAATCCCGTTCCCTTCAGCGCATGCCACATCGAGCGAACATCGGGTTGCACCGTACCGGATGCCATCGGTCGAACCGACAGGTCGATACCGTCAACGCCTCCAGCGATTCCGGCCATATAGCAAGAGACCGCCATCGAAGCAGTGTCATGAGTGTGCTGCCACAGGATGACCTCGGGCGGAAGGATGGCCTTCAGGCCCTTTGCGGTCTCGTAACAGGTCTTTGGATCGGTTGTCCCCGAAGCATCCTTCATGCACACCGAGTCCATGTGGACACCTTTGTCGAGCAGCTGCTTGACGATGCCGATGTAAAACTCGGCGGTGTGCACAGTGTCGTCGCTGAACGGGAGACCCATCAGCGCTACACAAACTTGATGGTGCATTCCCGAGTCGACAACCGACTGGCCTGTTTTGGCCAGGTTGTCAACGTCGTTCATGTAGTCGAAGTTGCGATCCCAGGTCGTACCGTGCTTGCGCATGAGCTTCGCCTGGAGGTCAAGGGCCTTCAGTCGTTGCGTAGTCAGGGTCACACCCGATACGGATCGAGTCAGGATCTGCAAATCGGCATCTGGACCGACTGCCTCCCGCATCTTGTCCATGCACTCGAAGGGATCCTCACCGACGTAGAAGTAGGGCGCCTGGTAGCGAGCTCCCCCACCAAACTCAAAATGGCGTATTCCGGCCTCCTTGGCCGAAAACTCCATGGCAGGCAGAATGTCCTTCAATCTGGTCTTGCCTCCGAACGAACTCTGAAGCCCATCTCGGAACGGTGTAAACATCACCCGGATCTTCTTCGGCTTCTCGCTGAAGATCATGATTCCTCCTCGATTTGAGTGACCCGTGCTCCGGGAATCACCCCGGCCACAGTCGTTGAGATGGCGGCAATCACCGCCGAATCAAGAACAGATTGCCTCGCAGGGAACAGCGTAGTGATCAGCTGCATCACAATCGCGAGGAACGACAACAACACAAAAACAGCTACAAAAGCGACAGCGCAAACGGAAATCAAATTTACCGTGTCCACGGTCTACTCCTCGGTCAACTTGAGTTGGACAATAAGAATCGAGACGGGACGCGCGGGATCGGTCAGTCTCATTGCGGAGAAGGATACGCCGATTCCTCTCCCACGCCAATACCCAATTGTGAATTTTTTCGCCAGCTCGTAGAAATAACGTCAATCTAGCCATCTGAGTCAACTGCCGTGTAAGATTGGTTTCTCGGGCAACGGCTGAGGAAAAGCTATCGAACAACCGAGAACGCGACAGACCATAGGACGGACTCTCCTGATATGACAGTTGTAATCATTGCGCTCCTGCTTGCGTCGGGCCTCGCTGCCGTAGTCGGGGGTGTCATGTTCACCATAGCTGCTTTCCGTCGCAGCCTATTGTGGGGTCTGGCAGTTCTCTTCGTTCCGTTCGCAGCCCTCTTCTTCATCGTCAAGCATTGGCAGGACGTGAAGCTCTCGGTGCTGATAGTCGCG
>JAAESQ010000808.1 GCA_024229275.1 bacterium
ATACCCAAACTTTCAATCCTTCGCATAACGCGCTGGCCGTATATGCCATCACCGTCTCGTATCAGATAACTCGGCGCAGTATCAAACGGAAATGCTTCGACGATCTGTTGGGCTGTCCACTGCGCCGTTGGATGTTCCGTCACGTTGAAGTGAACAATTCGCCGTCGGTCGTGGGCAAGCACGATGAAGACGAACAAAACTCGAAACGCAGCAGTCGGGACAACGAAAAAATCGATCGATACTAGATCTCGTACATGCTGGTCTAGGAATGTTCTCCATGTAGGTGACGGTGGCCCGGCTCGCTTGGGCTGATACTTTTCTACCGTTGACTTGGCAACGTCGATTCCAAGCATCGCAAGCTCAGCGACGATCTTCGGCGAGCCCCACGTCGGATTGGCTTCCCACATCCGTTCTATGAGCTTTCTGAGCTCTCGCGAGATCCGAGGTCGGACTGGCTTAGTCGACTGACTCAGCGCGCGCCAGTAGTCGCGGAATCGTTTTTTTTGCGAGTTCGTTATAGGCCTGGG
>JAAESQ010000809.1 GCA_024229275.1 bacterium
AGTCACCGTGTTTTACCTCTTCGAAACAACTCGTGAGATAGTCATCCGTATCTGTCATGGGTAAGGCCATTTGAGCGCGTTCGTCCATCTGACGGGTAACGAGGCTCGAGGCGAGTTAACTGCTAGCTGAGAAGGAGTGACCGGTGAGGATCAGCAAAACGGCTTCAGTAGTATCTGTTCTGTTCATGTCGATCGGCCTCGTAGCGTGCGGTAACAGTCGTGTGACACCAGCCAGTGAGAACTCTCTTACGAGTTTCGGGGAACCGTATTTCGGTTTGGATGCACCACGTTCCAAAGCCGACGTGTTTCTTCCGAATCTCATATCCACTCGGGACGACGAGCGTTGTGTGACGTTTCTGGATGCCGGTAAGGTATGCCTCTACACAACAGATGACGGGGGGACCATATATTCCTCGTTGAACAATGGTCAGTGGAGTCAAGCTCAGCCCTTTCCCTTCAACTACAAGGGCGACATGCTGGACTACACTGCCGGGCCGCATGGCAGAAGCCTTGTGTTCATGTCATCGCGCCCAATCGGCCCGGACGATTCTGGTGGGACCCACCATCTATGGACCGCGAAGTGGAATGGTTCTGGTTGGGATGAACCAGTTCCCCTGTCTGCACCTGAGAAAATCGACGGCAATGGCGCTGGCTATCCCACGATCTCCGCGAACGGGACTCTGTACTTCATCTCTGATCCTCGGGAAGGATCAGCAGAGGGTGGCATATTCCGATGTAGCTTCGAGGGTAGCGAGTACGGGAAAGCAGAACTGGTCGAATATCCGATCAATACTAAGTACATCGATTTCGACCCTTACGTGGCCCCGGATGACAGCTACCTCGTTTTCAACTCCAATCGTCCGGGGGGATTCGGTCTCTGGGACACCTACGTCAGTTTCCGCAAGGAAGATGGCTCGTGGACATCTGCTGTGAACTTGGGACAAGGCTTCAATACGGAATACTCAGAGGCCTGTCCGAACGTCACTCCGGATGGCAAGTTCCTGTTTTTCGCCAGCTCCAGACAGACAGACTTTCTCAAAAATGAGGATGGTTCGACAATACCTACCGGAAGAGATGCCTACTGGGCAGATGCGAGTGTCATTCACCAGTTGAGAGATCGATACCTCCAGACCGAAAGCTCTGAGGAGATCGTGAGGGCTGAGTATCGCGAGCTTGGACTTGCTGCAGCCATCCAGACCTTAGAGGGCATCCATGCAGGCGGCACAGAGAAATATTCGTTTCAACCCAATGAACTCCTGCCGATTTGCGATGAGATGATGGCGGCGGGCCATTTCGAGGACGCAAAGCTCTTTTACGAGGCTCTCCTTCAGCTTCTACCGGAGAAAAGTCGAATCAAGCTTGGCTATGCCCTGATCTGCACTTTGAACGGGCGCTTGGAGGCAGGCGTCGGAGTCCTCCAGGAGCTTCAATCCGATGAACGGGACTTCAATCTCGAATACGCCGTTATCCACCTCGGGAGTCATCTCAACAGGTTTGCGAGGCTCGGCGATGAGATCGAACTCTATGAGGCCTTCTCTGATGAGCTCGAAAGCTCTTTCCGCCTCCATCTCTACCTGGCTGAAGCCTACGAATCTCTGGGCGCTCTGGACAAGGCGCTTGAGAATTGCCGTAAGGCATCCGCCATCGATCCGGGTCATTCCTCTGTGATAGATCTGCTAGAGAGACTCGAGGGCATCACTCAAGAGAGTTGATCCTCCAGCGCATCTCCCGTTCGTGAGACTTGACAGGGATCGCCTGATGCCGTAAAAATTCAAGACATTCTTAAGTCAGGAAGTCTTGTATATGCAAAAACTTAAAGCTATTTTGGTATATCCAAAAACACTCATATTCGGAATCGCGCTCGCGGGACTGACTATTTGCCCACTTCTGCTTGCTCAGGACGCGGACTCGCATCTGGATGCGTTCTATAAGCTTCCGGTTCTGCGCCAGATCGAACTGTCTCCGGACGGCACCCATATCGCAATGCTGCGTAACATCGGCGATCAGACGATTCTGCTCACGCAGGAGATCGGTGGTGGGAAACCTATAGCCATCGTGCAATCCGACAACATCAACCTGAGGATCAACTGGTTCGAGTGGGCCAACAACGATCGGCTGTTGGTGAGCGTCGCCGCAACAATCAATGAGGTTACGGGAGACTACGTTAGCACTCGCCTCGTCAGCTTTCCCAAAGATGGCGGCAAAGCAAAGCTCTTGGTGAAGCCAAAAGGCAAGAGATTTAGAGCGGATGCTGATCACTCCTCTCAGTTTCAGGACCGAATTGTGAGCCTCCTCCCGAATGATAAGAAGCGCTTCCTGATATCTCTTGACGCTGAAGATCCCACATATCCTGGAGTGTATCTAGCTAGAGTTGATGATGAGCGCAAGGAGATTGTCCAACCAAGTATTCGGCCGATACGAAGTTGGTATGCAGATCAACAGGGTAGAGTACGGGTAGGACGAGGGTACAAAGATACGAAGGTTCAGATCTTTGTAAGATCCGTTGATGAGGATAACTTTAAGACCGCTTGGGAGTACGAGTATTTTGAGGATGCCGTGTACCCTCTGGGCTTTGGTCTGGATCCCAATATCCTCTATGTTGAAGCGCTTCACAATGATCGCAAAGCGGTCTTCAAAGTCGATCTGAGAGATTCATCACTCAAGCCTGAGTTGATCTATGCTGATCCTGAACACGACGTCGATGCCTACCTGATCCACTCGCCAAGGACTCATGATGTTGTTGGTATCAAGTACTTTACAGACCGATGGAACTACGTATACCTCGACAAGATATACGAGATGTTTCAGAAGGGCATCGACAAAGTACTGCCAAACACCTCCAACCACTTCGTCAGCTTCAGTGCTGATGAGACTCGCTATATCGCATATGCGAGTAGCGGAATGAACCCCGGCACCTACTACTACGGCGATATTAAGAAGAAGCAGTTTGCGCCGGTCACAGAACAATACCCTGGCCTTAATGAAACAAATCTAAGTGGAAAGAAACAGATCGAATATGAATCACGAGATGGATTGCGTATAGAGGGATATTTAACAATCCCAAAAGAAAGTAATGAGGATCATCTATTGCCTGCAGTAATACTCCCAGATGGAGGGCCTGCAGGTAGAGAGACAGGTGGTTTTGATTTATGGAGTGAATTCCTTGCGAGTAGAGGCTACGCTGTTCTTCAAATGAACTTCAGGGGATCCTCAGGTTATGGACAGAGATTCTCCAACGAAGCGCTCCGCTCTTGGGGAATGGAAATGCAGGACGATATTATTGACGGCACTCGCTGGCTCATCGAGCAGAAGATCGTCGATCCGGAACGAATCTGCATTTTCGGCGGGAGTTACGGTGGCTACGCTGCCCTGCTTGGAGGCATTCAGCACCCTGAAATCTTTCAATGCGCGGTGAGCTTCGCCGGTGTTACAGACCTGCGAACACTGGTCTTTGAAGCCGGTGGTTTCATCAACTCCAGAATCGTCAAGAAGCAAATCGGCAATTACCATTCGGACGCCAAGAGACTCGATGCGACCTCTCCACTGCAGCTCGTAGAGAATCTCAAGATTCCAGTGCTCATCGCACATGGGACCAGGGACACCACAGTGCCGTTCAAACACGCAGAGATCATGGTGGATGCGCTCGAGAAGCATGACAAGATCCACTGGTTCTTGAAACTCGAGAACGGTGATCATCACCTGAGTCTGGAGAGCAACCGCACGACGTTCTTTAAGAACGTGGAGAGATTCCTCGAAGCGAACATTGGCGGTGAAAACAAGCCCGCACCAGCCCGCGTCGCTGACCTGCCGGAAAAGGAAGAGGGCAGCATTCTGCCGAAGACCGAGATCGACGGGAAGCCAGTGAAGATCGAGGAAGAAGGCGAAGGCGAAGAGGGCAGTGGAAAAGAGGAAAAGGGCCCGTAGGCTCCTTTGGGTGGGCGCGCTCACAAGTTGAAGCGCACGTGAGTTTTTGAACCACTAAGAACGCGAAGAATGCTAAGACAGCACGAAGAAGAAGATATGGGCGGTTCTTCGAACCTCGAGATAGATGACTCCGCCTTGCGTGATGATTGCATCCTGTGACGGTGTAACCGTAGCCGCAAGCCGAAGGCGACGCCGGATCCCGTCCTGCCGTATAGCCGTTCGTCCCGTTCGTCCCGCATAGCCATCCTGCCGTCTCGTGAAGGAGAGGGTCGGCGACCTAATAAATCCCTGGGTAATCGAGAGGGTGCTTATCAATCGGCGAGGAAGAACGGAGACGCTCTGCTGCCATGGAGTGATTCGTCAGGGATTCATTGGGTCGGAAGGTGGTGCTCTTCCGGAACACGTGCTTGCCGCTTGCGAAAACAAACACGAATACCAGTGTGCCTTGTTCCTTCTCTTACTGGTTTGGCTGCGCGGTCAGCTTCTGAAGAGCGTCTCGGGCCGCTTTCTGAAAGCTCGCCATGCCGAGTGTGGTCCCCAATTCGTCAGCACGGCGGAAGGCGCGCACCGCCTCGGTGGTTTCGCCCAGGGCCTCGTGCATTTCCCCGAGGTAGTAGGCCGCGCGCAACTCACCCACCGGTGACGGGAGTTCGCCTGCTATCTGAAGCGCTTGCTGGAGGTGCGGCCTGGCCTCAGCCGGCCTCCC
>JAAESQ010000810.1 GCA_024229275.1 bacterium
CAGCCGAAACACCGCGTGCGATGATCGTCTGTACTCCACCATCCTTCTACAGTACCGCAAGCCCCCTGAAGGCTTCGCCTAAAGGCGAGGGGGTTCACCCATCCCAGGCGGGGACCTAAGAGGAACACTCATCGTTCTACTCATCGTCGTCGCTCACTTTATTCATACCGGCTCTGCTCTCTCAGAGGATCGATTCCCAGAGGCCGCAGGTCTTCAGGGCTGGGTTCTCTCGGCAGACGGACAGCCGCTGACCGGCACCCACCCGATGGAGTTCCGCTTCTTCGGCGAAGCCGGCAACGAGCCAATTTATGTTGAGGTGCAACCCACAGTATCGGTAAAGGAAGGGCGCTTCCAGGTGGTGCTCGGCACTGGAGTCCCCTCCGAGAATTCTTCGACCGAACGTAGCCTGCACGACGTCTTCGCAGCCAATCCAGAGGTTCAGGTCGAAGTCGTGGTAGCTGGACAGGTTCAAACACCACGAATTCACATCCTGCCCGCCGGACACTCGCAGCGAAGTCGCACACTTCTCAGCGGACCACTCTCGGACGATGACGAGCAACACTGGAAGGGCTACGATTCCAAGAGTAGTGCCACCGCTGTCCAAGCTACAACACTCAGACCGGCGGGAAGTGAATCCAGTAGTTCATCATCCAACGTAAAGAGCCAACAGACGAATCCATTTCTCATCAACGTCATCAGCCTCGGCACCAGCCCGGCGGTGCGTGACCTGCCGACCGTAGAACCCGTAGACCCGCCCAAAGAAGATGCCACTGAGGTCAACCCACCTCGTCACGACGATCTCTTCGACGAGAACGGCAATCGGTATGGCACGCAAACAGATAAAATCAAGGATTCACTCGCAGCTGCGCAGGCTGGCTCGGGAAGGCGTGCACCGAGCCCGAGCCTGAGTGTTGATTTCGAAGGCATCGACAACGTCAACGGTGTATTACCGCCGGACACCGAGGGAACAGTAGGCCCCGACCACTATGTTCAGGTGGTCAACCTCAGCTTCGCTGTCTTTGACAAGGCTGGAACGTTACTCAGCGGTCCCTCAAATACCAACACACTGTGGAGTACTTCTTCCGGCCCGTGTCAAGCCGACAACAGTGGCGACGCCATCTTCCTCTATGACGAACAGGCCGGCCGATGGGTTCTGACTCAATTTGCGGTTGGTTCGGGACAGGCCGTGTGCTTTGCCGTCTCAACCACTGGCGATCCTACAGGCACCTACTCTCTCTACCAGGTCGACACACAGCGTTTCCCGGACTACTACAAGCTAGGGGTGTGGCCGGATCCGAGCAATAATGCGTATTTCATGGCCACCAATTCTGGCTCCCAAAACCAGTACGACGTCTACGCCATAGATCGAGCCAGCATGCTCACAGGCGGCTCAGCTCGAGCGAGTCAGTTCTTCCAAAACTATTCGAATTTGATGATGCCGGCCGATCTCGATGGGGCGAGACTCCCTCCCAATGGATCACCCGGCATTTTCTATACTTTCCGCGACGGCGGTGAGCCTTACTTCGGAAGTCCTCCGACAGACAGCCTTGATCTGTATGAGTTCGATGTCGACTGGACCACTCCTGCCAACTCTTCCTACACCCTTGTGCAGGAGTTCATCCCGCCGGGATTCATGGAGTTCAACTGGAGCGTCTGTGGCTTTTTCGTACAGGACTGTCTTCCCCAACCCGATACCAGCGTA
>JAAESQ010000811.1 GCA_024229275.1 bacterium
ACTAGCACCGACGAATCAATCCGCCGGTTACCGTCGGAGTCAAGATATACGCAGGGACTATCTACTTTGTCGAATACCGACTCTAGCCCTACTGCCCAACTCTTCCAGGCGGGACTATCGTCCTCGCAGAAGGTAAGAACATCGGCCCATTGCTCCTTAGGGAACCACTCCGTGTTCTTAAGATAGTCCTTCATATGGACGCTGTTGGGTTTCTTCGCAGTGTTGTAAATGTGGGTGCCCGAGTCGCTCAAAATGACGACGCACTGATGTCGGATAGACGACGTCTTATCCAACACAGGTCGGGGACCCATCTTCGTCACGATCTCGTCCATTATCGGACACTGCTTGCCCATTTGGGGTTTATCCCCCTTTGGGTTCAGGTAGCAGTCGGTCAGGTAACCAATGATCAATGAATAGGCGCCAGCGGGAACGACACCAAACTTGAGTTGGTACTTTTCTTGCAGTTGGGCGAGCAGGTCAATACACTGCTCGTCCGACCAAGAAGGGTGCACGCTGTGACCCATCAGCGACGGATTGGTCACGAGAATCGTGTACGACAGGGCCTCGCGGAGGTTTACTCTCCACTTGGCCAGGATTCCTCGGGGATCGGGCAACGTGAACCGAATGCCTTCAAATCCGACCTGGCGATAGACAATCGAGGTATAGGTTTTCCCGGAATATCCCGGTGTCACTATCGCTTCGGTGGGAGGCTTCGTGGGATCGCTCACGTTGAGATAGACTAGCTCCGCCCCCTCGGGACCCTCTGCAACGCTACTGCTCGTCGCGTTGATTATCGAGAGTTGCCTCGCCTCGCAGACTGAGCACTGTTCACTGGGTACTAGCACCTCGTGATCG
>JAAESQ010000812.1 GCA_024229275.1 bacterium
ACTACTGACTCCCCGTGGATTCCGTGGATACCCTCGACACCTACGAGCTGGAGAATGGTCGGCAACACATCGACGGTACGAACCTGAGAACCTACGCGGAGTCCAGCGAGAGCCCCTTTCGGGAGCTTTAACAAGAAAGGAACTTTGACAGCGTAGTCGTAGACATAGTAGCCGTGCTCGATTTCGCCATGGCTACCGATGGCCTCGCCGTGGTCGCCGACCACAACAACGATGGTGTTGTCAGCAAGTCCTTGAACCTCAAGCCAATCCAACACACGTCCAACCTGTGAGTCTGCGAATGCAATCTCACCGTCATAGAGCGAACTCTGTTGATCGCGCCAGGCTCGCATTTGGCTTGCCTGATCGTCCGCGTCATCGAGCCTGCCTGGTTCGAGACCCGTAGGTCCAGAAACGCCAAAGCGAGACTTGAAGGGTTCTGGCGGATCATAGGGTGTGTGTGGATCGTAGAGATGCAACCATGCGAGAAATGGACGATCGTCTGGCTGTTCGAGCCATCCGAGTGTTGCGTCAACGACCTGATTTGCCGTTCTCTGAACTCCCGCAAGATCAAGTTTCTGCCCGGTCTTTAACTTGAAATCATCATCGTAATGTTCGAAGCCCTGTTCCAGGCCCCAGCGACCGTCAAGAACGAAGGCGGCAACGAAGGCACCGGTGCGATAGCCGGCCGAGGCGAGCTTTTCTGCAAGAGTGACCTGGACATCTGCCAGCGCCGCGTGCCCGTTCAACCGAACACCATGATAGGGCGGGTAGTACCCGGTCAGGATCGATGAATGCGATGGCAGGGTGAAGGCTGTCGGTGTAACAGCATGTTCGAAGAGCACGCCATCACGCGCCAGGCCGTCGAGATACGGGGTTTCAGCCCCTGAGTATCCATAGCATCCCAGGCGATCCGCACGAGTCGTGTCGAGTGTCACTAGCACGACGTTTGCTCCGTTCAACGCCGGCAGCTCGCGCTGCGCCCGTGCGGAATGGGTCGAGACAAGCTTGGCTGCTATCAGGCCAACAACCACCAGGAGAACAAACCCTCCCAACAGAAGCCAGCGCCGACGCCGATGGCTCATTGTTCCTCCGACCCCACCATATTAACGAGAATCAGGGTGGAGGGCCCATTCAGGCCCTCCACCGAGAGTTATGCGGTTATGTCGTTAGAACGAGAACTTGAGGCCAAGCCTCATCATCCGCGGCCTGACGATCGAGTAAACGCGGCCGTAGTCACCCGGGCCGAATCCGACCTTGTTTGCCTTACCTTCGTTGAAGGCGTTGAGCACGTCGAGCGTGATGTTGAACGAAGTGTCCCGTCCAGTACTGAAGGTCTTCGACAGATTCAGGTCGACGATAGTCGTCGAGGGCAACCAGTCTTCCGTGTCGGAGACGATCTTCTCGTTCGATCCTGTCGGAGCAATGATCTGCCCATCCCAGAATTCACCCTGCCAACGGGCGGGAGTCGGAAGTGTTTCGACCGGGAAGATGGCGCGGCCACTGTCGAAGCGCACGCGGAATCCGAGGTCGGTCTCGATTCCCGGAATCGTATAGCTGCCGGCAAGCTTGAACATCCACTCAGGCGTCATCAACATCGGTCCTTCGAGATTGTTGACGTAGTTGTTCAAGGTGCTACCGAACGGCGTGTCCATGATCATGGGGCCGTCGATGTACCAGTTCTGGTCGACAGTGCGGGGTGCCACACCATCGGTGTTCGTGTAGTTGACTGACGCCATGCCCTGCCACCGATTCGAATAGCGCTTGGTGAGGGTGAGCTGGAAGCCGTGATAAGTGCGATCGGCTTTCTTGCCGGCCACTTCCTTCATGTTGCGCGCTTCCCAGTCAATGTTGTCGAGGATGTAGATATAGTCGTCCCAGTTGACTTCACTGTCACCGTTGAAGTCTTTCAACACGACCTGGAAGACCTCGGTTTGATTCCCGGTAAAGGTCTCGTAGGGAATCTGCTCCCACTCGAATTCTTCGCCAGTGGCCGAGTTGTAGGGCCACAGTACGAGTAGATCGTCGGTCTTCTTGTAAATGTATGTACCTTCGATGGCCAGGTTCGGTGCCAATTGGCGCTGAATCGAGATGTTGAACTGATCGGTATAAGGGCTGCCGGTTCCCGGTGCAACCCTGAGATCCCATGATGGGTCCGTCGTACCGTAGTCCTGTACATCGTACGGGTCCATGCCGGCCATGATGCGAGTCGCGTTGCGGTTCTCGTCGGGAGAGACCATTCCATCACCATCGGTGTCGACGAGATCCCACGGAATGCGGTAGAACTCGTAGTACGTCTGATTTTGTTCCATGTCCGGTCCGAGGCGGCGCAAGCTCTCCACACCAATCGGCGCGTAGTAGCGACCGAGATGAGCGCGAAGAACCGTCTTATTGTCCTTGGTCAGCGTCCAGGCAAAGCCAAGTCGCGGCGACCATGTCTTGAAGTCGTAGACCGTTCCCTCGCCGTCGCGATGG
>JAAESQ010000813.1 GCA_024229275.1 bacterium
ATCCATACTTGCCGACCGTGGTAGGCGAGGGTGTTCACCCTCATTCCCTATTTGGAGGCAAGTGATGGCTAAACCTGGCAGACCGTCTCCCGGACTTGACGATTATCTCTATTGGCAGGAGCGTCTGGCCAGTCGTGAGGCGAGCGGCTTGAGCATCGACGAGTTCTGTGCCGACGAGGACATCTCCCGCTCCACCTTCTATCGCTGGATTCAGCGACTGAAGGATGGAGTCCCGGATGCGGTGAAAGGGGATGGAGCGAGTCTCACGTTGGCGGATATAGCCGAGCCGAAGTTTCTGCCGGTGTCGGTAACGGCGTCGCCGGTCGAGATCGAGTTGCCCAACGGCGGATTGGTGCGTCTTCCCGTGGGCGTCGGCCAAGCCGTGATCGTGGACGTCATCCAGGCGGTAACAGGTCTGCAAACGAAGAGGAAACCACAATCATGACGGATTTATCCAACTTGCGGATCTTTGTCTGCACGTCGCCGATCAAGATGAATCTCAGCTTCGATCGTTTGATGGGCGTGGCCCAAGAGACATTTGACCAAGACCCGTTGTCCGGCCATTTGTTCCTGTTCTTCAATCGCCGGCGTGACCGGATCAAGATTCTGTTCTGGGACGTCGACGGTTTTTGCGTTTGGTACAAACGACTCGAAGTCGGCGTCTTTCAGTTACCCGTCGCGACAGAAGGTGAGCAGGGCATCGAACTGAACTGCTCCCAACTCCAGCGACTGCTGGGCGGTCTGGATTTGAAACACGGACATCGACGAAGGCGATATGGCCGTGTCGGTAGAAAGACCTGATCAAATCTTTTCTGCAAATCGGGAACCATCCGCTGTGATGTGCCGTCATAGGTGGTGAATGGATGACACTCCTTTCTCTCAC
>JAAESQ010000814.1 GCA_024229275.1 bacterium
GAGAATGGCCGCCGCCGCAAGGGAGAGTGTCGTGGCCATCTGGTGTTTTTTTCCTTGCGCTCTGCGCGGGTCATCAATGGCTTTGAAGAAATCGTAAAGCGATAGCATCTGATTGGCAGTCAGCTTCATTCTCGCACGTCCTGTCTGGTAACGGTCATTGAGTAGGGGACGAGAGAGCAGTGCGCAGGCATTGCGCTGCAGTGGCATCATAAAGACCAGCTTGGCGGATTCTGTCCGCTCGCTATATCCCTCTCGGGTGCGCCGGTACCCTTTGGTTGAGCCGACCAGTATCCAGTTCGAGGCACGGTAGATCGTGCCGTGGTAACGGCTGGGATCCACAAAGGTTTCAAGCAGTAGCAGGGGGTAGCCAAAACGATCCAACCAATCTTGCTGAATCCGGCGTTTACACTGGGACAATATCTGCGAAGCCAGATTTCTGTGATGGCAACCGGGCAGGATGAGAAAACGTGAGTTATTGGCCACCAGATTGAGTCGGTCATACTGGTGGCGATACCCCCATCCGACCCATTGATCCCGCGCAGAACATTTGAGGGCGGGCGCGGAAAAGCTCAACAGTGCGAGCCATTGGTCTCCTGCTGTAGCGATATACCAGAGGGTATTGCCAATCTTGGGCAGCGCGCCAAGATAGTGATGCGCCTGCATGAGGTGCTGAAAAGTGCGCTCCTGGGAGGGGTGCGCAGGGGCTACCTCGAGTGATGAATGCCGCAATCTGTCTCTCGTCCGGTGATTTGAAAGTCTACTTTTTACCTCAGATGGCAGGAATTGTCCAGTAGTTAGGGGTATCTTTATGTTTCTACTGGATATGGGCTCTCAGCGTGAATCCGCCGTGTCGGGCTATAGCCTCAACTTGATACAAACTGATCCAGCGGACTAACCACGCCCTTGCCTCCGCGATTCAGCACATGAGTGTAGATCATGGTCGTGGACACATCTGCATGTCCGAGCAATTCCTGCACCACTCGGATATCGTAACCCCCCTCCAGCAGGTGAGTTGCGAAGCTGTGGCGACAGGCATCATCGCACCGCTCATGAATCGCACTCCCATCGAATTCACTACCGACATCATCCCAACTATGGCGAGTCCATCGACATCATTCGGTGCCTGCGACGACAGCACGATGAAGCGTTCATCGTAAAACTCAACGACGAGTCTCGGCTGGCCGTACCGGGTTGGATGCTCAACCCAACGGTCTGCGACGGCCTCCGGGAAGCGGATCGACCCGAAATCCCGATCAAGGTGCTGCTCGATCTAAGGTCACTGCTCGAGGTACAGCCCTTGTCTGAACTGAAAAATCCGAGTAGCTCTGGTTCATTGCCAACCACATCAGGAGACTGCAATGAACCGTCAACCGCACACCGACCTTCCACAGCAAACAAGGTTAGCGCTCGGGAACGACGCCCAGTGGGAGCAACTGCCTCGAGACGTGCGGTATCGTTGTCGCGAACTGGTTGTACAGCTGCTGATGGAACAGGCACGAAGTCGGGCCGCCGGAGATAGCGATGAGCGATAAGATCCAGCCCAGCCATCTCGAACGCACCGCTTTGGTTTACGTGCGCCAATCTAGCCTGCAGCAAGTCCGCGACCACGCGGAGGGAAAACACCAACAGTACGCGCTGGTGGACCGTTCCCGTGCACTGGGATTCCGGGAGACGGTGCTGATCGACGAAGATCAGGGCCGCTCGGGTAGCGGTCAGCAGGAGCGTCCCGGCTTCGGGCGCCTGCTGTCCGGTGTTTGCCAAGGCAGTGTCGGGGCGGTGTTTGCACTCGAGGCTTCACGGCTTGCGCGTAACAATCGCGATTGGCACCATCTAGTCGATCTGTGTGCCATGACCGATACGCTGATC
>JAAESQ010000815.1 GCA_024229275.1 bacterium
GCCGCCAAGGGCAACGTGGACTCCTGCCTCTCTGAATTTGTCGGCAAGCTCGTAGCCCTGGAGGGCGTAGCAGGTTAGGAAGGTGATGCCCACAATATCGACAGGTTCATTGAAATCAATGTCTTCAATATTCTCATCAATAATGCGGACATCAAACTCTGGAGGTGTCATGGCTGCCAGGGTGGGAAGGGCCAGAGGTATGACACCCAACTTGTGACCGGTCTTCTTCTTGCTGCGTTTGTTGACTAGCCTTGAAAAATAGACAAAGTCGTTCTGGTTCTCTGTTTTGGTTGAGATATCGGGCGCAACCAGCAGGATCTTCATTTTTCACCTCTCAACAGAACTACGGTGGTTCAGAATTCTTGGAAGGGTGAATTTTCAGTCCAATCAAGCGCCTCAGAGGCCCGGTCGTGAATCTCTGGATCGAGGTTCTGCAGCGTCAACACTTTACGCAATACATGAATCGATCTTGGGTCTCGGAGACGGCGAAAGGCATGCATTAGGCGGCTCAACGACTGCGCTCCGTCTCGATCTCCTTGGCCGTGAGCGTTAATTGCAGACTCCGCTGAGTCAAGCAGTGCGTTGACCACATCATTGCGTTTCTCTTTTTTTACTTGCGCGATCTCGACAATCGCGTCGACGGCCCATAATTTCCGAATGTGTTTGAATAACGGTTCGACGGCTGCAGTTGCTCCGCGTCTGGCGAGCAATGAAGCTGCCACCTGGAGCACGTCTTCGTCCTGGTGATCGAGTAGCAGACACAGGGTCTGTTCGACGCGTTTGTCACCCGTTGACGCAAGAACGTAAACCAAGCTCGCTGGCTCTTGCGACCACAACCGCTGCGAGAGTTCCGACTCAGAGGGCCTCGCCGCAGGCTCTTCGAGCCTGCGGACGAGTTCCTCGAAGCCGGACGGCGTTTTGGCGATGAGCTCCTTGAGGGACAGTGAAGTTTCGGCTGCAGCCTCAGCGCCACTTTGCAGCGAGTCGATCTCGTCGCGGGTCAACCTGTATCCGTGATCAAAAGCTTCAATTCTGTCGTCGTCCATCGTTTTCATCCATGGGGTCGGTGGCAGTATTCGCAGGTCATAGTGCCGTCTTCTGACGTACGGTTCACTGCTCCACAACCAGTGCATTTGAAAGCAGCCGCCACCTTAGGTTGTTCGGGCTGCTTCAGTTGTTCTTTGATGGCGATGAGTTCGTCGAGCGCATCTTCTCGATCAGCCTTTCTCTTCTTTTCTTCAGTGTGAGCTTTGTGTTGTTCTTCTCGCCTGAGTTCGGCTCGCACGTCCTGTTCAATCTGGCGATTGCTGGCATGCTGATAGCGGATAGTCTCTTTGCGATGGGTCGCTTTGGTCATTTTGAGGCCGCCGTAACCAATCCCAACAAGCACCAGCGCGGCTACCGCAAGTCGCCCTTTGGCCGGGGAGTCCCCGCTCAACACCAGCACGAAGAGGAAGGCGCCGAGGATCATCATGGCGACCGCGGTGAGCGCCATCTTGGTGGTGTCTTGGCTCATTATCTCTCTTTATCGTACTCGAGGTCGATGGCGCTGTTGCAGTAGTCGCATTCGCCAATCGTAGAACCGGCCGGAGTGCGACCGGATGCCCCGCAGTTTGGACAGGTGAATGCGACGCTCCTCGCTGGAGGTGCTGATTTTGCTGCTACCGCGAGCTCTCTTGCCGCGTCGGCCTGCGATACCTCAGCGGCCTCAGCTCGAACCCGGGCCTCGATTTCCTTCGATCTGTGTTCATGATCATTGCGATCAGCTGCCACTGAGCGTCTTACCAGTTTCTCCGAAATAACAAGAATCGCGCCACAGACGAGAAAGATAGGTACAACTCCGAAGCTAGCACTCTCGCGTCCATAGGACGCCAACACCAAGGCAAGCAGCACACCAGCTGCAATTAACGCGTATCCGAGGCATCCGAGCATGTGAACCCCTTCTCCTCAGGTTGCTAGATGTGGTGACAAAGCCTACGACAAAAGTAGCAGAAACCGCAGCAAAAGAGGCGTTTGGGGAGAGCTAGTGTTGCTCGGCCATTACTCAGAAGAGCTACCTGCCGGTTTTCGTATCGCGCTTGCTTGAGCCAACGGAGTCGTGAAGTCAGTGATCAACGCCAAACGGTTTGACCATGGACACAGTCGCACATAAACTGTGTGAATGAAGAATGTCACCATCGCTCTTGATGAACGCCTGCTCCGTGAGGCACGCAGGCTGGCCCTCGAACGTTCGACCTCATTGAACGCAATGATTCGGGAGTTTCTACAGAAGGAAACAGGGCGGGAATCGGAAACCGTCGAAGCCCGCCGGCGCATTGCTGAAATGTGCCGTGAGACTCATGCAGAGGTCGGTTCGCGATCGTGGTCCCGGGAAGATCTGCATGAGCGTTGAGTGCTTTCTCGACACCAACATTTTGGTGTACGCGGTGTCGTCCGTAGAGCATGAAACGGCGAAGAAGGCTCGGGCTCTTGAGTTGATTGAAACTTCTGACTTCGGGCTTTCGATGCAGGTGATGCAGGAGTTTTATGTCACCGTGACGCGAAGGATCGCAAAACCACTGACGCCTGAAATCGCAGTCGAGTTCCTCGAGGAGCTTCGCAAGCTGCCACATGTCGTGACGGACTATCCGCTCATAATCGCAGGTATCGAATCATCCCTGCGGTTCGGCATCTCATACTGGGACGGCGCTATCCTAGCTGCGGCTGCTCGTCTGCATGCACCAATAATCTTCAGCGAGGATCTTAGCGATGGTCAGGCCTACGGCTCGGTTCGGGTCGTGAACCCTTTTCGAGAGTTGGGGCCGAATGGAGTGCATGACGTCGAAACGCGACCATATGGATAGTCCTCACAGCTGAGACGTCGGCTCGGCGAATGGCGTCACATCTTCCGATCGCATCGAGGGAGAAAGTCTGCTGGGCACTTTTGCTGGGATTGCCGTTGAATCTCTATTACCCATGATTCGATGACGATGACGATGACGA
>JAAESQ010000816.1 GCA_024229275.1 bacterium
AGCAACGTGAGAAGCTCCTCACCTGTCTCCACGTCAAGGTTCGCTGTGGGTTCATCACACAGCAGAAGCTCGGGCTGCTCGACGAGCGCTCTGGCGACACATACTCGCTGGCGCTGACCTCCGGACAGACGCTCGACCGGTACAGTCGCGAGTTCAGGAATCCCAAGACGCTCAAATAGCTCCTCAGCTCGTAGAAATGACGCTCGCCCGTTACGACTCCTAGAAAAGGTGCTCGGTAGAGTTACGTTACGAATCGCACTCAAGCCGTCTATCAGGTGTGATTCCTGGAACAGAAACCCGAGTTTTTGGTTTCTGAAACGGCTAAGTCGACCATCCGGCATTCGATGTAATTCTTCGCCAGCGATCTCGATCGAACCGAGATAGTCCCTATCGAGACCGCCAATGAGGTTGAGTAGTGTCGACTTGCCTGCACCGGACTGGCCACAGATGACCACGACCTCACCGCTGCGCACATCTAAGTCGAGCTTTGAGAGCACGTCAGCCGTACCACGGCTGTATCGTTTACAGATCCCACGTGCTCTGATCATGACTGACGATGAAGATGGGTGCTTTATCGTAGCGACTCCCCTATTTCTCCGGCATGCGGCCTTTCCTCTGCTAGAGCCTACCCCACACCATCGGATCAAACCTCTCGTGTGTATGGAACGCGAACCGATTTTATAGCTTTCTCTGGAATTCATGGTCTTGACTTCACGACCATCGAACGCAATCGGACCTACATAGCGGCAGCGCCGCGTCCAAGAGTGAACCGGGCCAAGGAGGTAGCTTATGCGCCGTAGTCTTATCTCTACGTTAGTACTCATCGTGCTTGTCGCCTGTGCGACAGCTCATGCCGAGGAATCGACCATCACAGAGAAGTTTGAGCAACTTGGAAAATCGCAGCGATCGATGCAACATGACTTCGATGCGCTCGCCAAGCGGATTGACGATGTGTTGTGGTATGAACGCGTCGGCGACGTGGCTCAAGTCGAAAAGGTACGCATCTACGGACCTCCTCGTTGGAAAGAGGACAACCCCAACGGCATTGGGGCTGGGAATCCAGTTAAGTTTTCCTCCTACCTTTTCACACCCAAGGATCTCCCCG
Source organism: bacterium (assembly GCA_024229275.1). GTDB lineage: Bacteria > Acidobacteriota > Thermoanaerobaculia > Thermoanaerobaculales > Sulfomarinibacteraceae > JAAESQ01. The sequence goes on from JAAESQ010000816.1 coordinate 1,106, forward strand.
ACGGCAAGCTTCCACTGCTGGTACTTCCTCATGGCGGAATCCATGCAGACTTTACGACATACTATGCCCATATCATCCGTGAACTCATCGCTCAGGGATACATCGTGGTAGCGCCAGAGTATCGCGGTTCCACCGGCTATGGCGGCGGGTTCTACAGACTCATCGACTACGGTGGGAAAGAGGTTGTGGATTGCTTGGCTGCCAGAGACTGGGTCGTTAAGAACCACCCCAAGGTGGACTCGTCACGAGTCGGAATTCTCGGCTGGAGTCACGGTGGCTTGATTACCTTAATGAGCGCTTTCGATTATCCAGACAAGTACAAGTGTGGATTCGCCGGCGTTCCGGTTTCCAACCTAGTGATGCGAATGGGCTACCTCGGACCGAGCTATCAGGCACACTATGATGCTGATTTCCATATTGGGGAAACCCCTCGCGAAAACCTCAGTGAGTACAAGCGTCGTTCGCCGGTGTGGAACGCCCACAAGCTCACCATCCCTATGCGAATTCACACCAATGTGAACGACGAAGACGTCAACTACATCGAGGTCGAACACCTGATCAACGTTCTCAAGGCGGAAGAGAAGGACTTCGAATACGAGGTCTATGACGTCCCTGGTGGGCACAGCCACGATCGTCTCGATACCCCTGAAGCCTGGGAAGCTCGGGAAGAGATCTACAAGTTCCTCGCACGGTACTTGAAGCCGCCACGTCCCGGCATCAATCTCGGCTTGACCGAGGCGGGTCGTGCCGCGCCTTAGGCTTTCTGGGGCAATTCAGTCATGATTCCCGGAGCCCTTCCCAATCCATTGGGGAGGGCTCTTTCAGCTCTATCCGATGCTGATCCCGGATCACGTTGTCCTTCATCAGATACTCCGTATCTGCTGTCTAGACTCAGCGTTTCACACCCGTTGCTCTGCTACAGTCACTCTTGCTGGACCTCGTCAAATGAGACCTGAAGTGAGAATCGACGCGGAGGACTGATGACCGCAGCCTTGAGATCGGGAGTGGCTCTATCGAAGGTCGATGCCGCATGGTTACGTATGGAGCATCCCACAAACCTTATGACCATCACCGCCGTGATGTCATTTGCCGAACCTCTCAACTTCGCACGACTCAAATCCTTGATCGAGGATCGGTTGCTGCCTCACGACCGTTTCAGGCAGCGAGTCGTTGAATCAACACTTCCATTTGTCAGCCCGCGCTGGATTGATGACGATACTTTCAATCTAAACTCCCACTTGATCCGGGTGGCCCTACCAGATCCCGGAGACAAACGAGAACTCCAGGATATGGTGAGTTCCCTGATGAGTACGCCCCTGGACTACAGCAAACCACTGTGGCAGTTCCAGTACATCGAGAACTACCGTGGCGGTTCAGCGGTTGTGGCTCGCATCCACCATTGCATAGCCGACGGCATCGCTTTGGTTCGACTCCTGCTCGGCATGACCGAGGATTCACCGAAGTACGACCCTGCCGCACGTGCTCGAACCAAGAGGCCGGCCTACGGAGGTGGGTTTTGGCTTCCGGAAGTCGTCAACGAAGCACTCTATTCCGTGCGGCGAGCGACTGGCAAGATCGTAGACAGTGGTCTCACTGCCGTGACAAACCCGGAGCAAACCCGGGCCATGCTCCAGAGCGGCACAGCCGCGGTGGGAGTTATGGGTCGGCTCCTCGGCATGTCCGCTGATCCCCCGAACGCGTTCAGAGGCGACCTCGGTACCTACAAAAAGTGCGCCTGGTCGGAAGTCATACCCTTTGATGCTGTGAAGGGCCGCTGCAAAGACCTAGGCGTTACCATCAACGACCTTCTTCTTTCTTCTGTCACTGGAGCGTTGCGGCGTTACCTCGTCGGTCAAGGTTCATCAACTGATGGGCTCGATCTGCGTGCCGTCGTTCCCGTGAATCTCAGGCCGGATGAAGACATCGGCAAGCTCGGTAATCGTTTCGGACTTGTCTTTCTTTCTCTTCCTGTCGGCATAGAGGATAGTGGACGGCGCCTAGCTGAGCTCAAGCGCCGAATGGATGCTCTCAAGAACTCATCCGAAGCGATCATTACCTATGCTGCCCTGAATGCCGTTGGAGGCGCGAGCGCCGAAATTGAGAGTCAGATCGTCAATCTGCTCGGCAGTAAGGCGACTGCAGTTATGACGAATGTTCCAGGCCCCAGGGAGGAAATCTTCTTCGCCGGCTCACCCATGCGAAGCATGATGTTCTGGGTGCCACAGTCGGCAAGACTAGGACTTGGGGTGTCCCTGCTCAGTTACGCTGGGCAAGTTCGTCTCGGTGTCGCAACTGATGCCGGCTTGGTCAGATATCCAGATGCAATCGTGCAGGAGTTCGAAACCGAGATGATGTCAATCCTGAAGGAGTAGTCTCCTCTCCCCTACAACCGGAATGGAATCTGAATCGACTCCTCCTCGAGTTCTATCTCAAGCACCCATCGACCACCTTGTATACCGCCAGGCACCAAGAAGAACAGGCGGCCCTCACATACTCGTTGGTCATTCAGGGTGACTTCGTCGAACGTTACATCCATCCCTGGTTCTGCGAAGAAGGCGAGATCGCAGAACTTGCGATTCGCTGGAAAGTAGTCCATGGGATCCCGCATCACGTCAGCTCGCCTGAGCCGAGGTCGCAGGTTTCCATAGCCTTCTGCGAAATTTCTCTGCGTCGCGAGGGGGAGTCGTGTTCCATCTGGCGTTTTGATGTAAACGTTCTCGCGCATGATCTTCGCTTGTGACGCAACTGGAGTAGATCCGGCAAACTCCAACATCAACCACTCTTCACCCACATTCTGAACCGCATACCGAAATCCGATAACAAGCGAAAGATCCACTCCGTTGTATCGGTAGAGGAATTCTCCTAGCTGATCAATGTTTGGATTTTCGGTTGAAGTGGCGCCGGTTGTGCACGCCGAGCTGACTACGAGCGGCAGGACAACAACCGCACCGATCACAACCACATGCCATATCCGACTCATCGATTTCTTTTCCCTTCTCACTCTCTTTGTCACTCGATCCCGTCTTCCTCCGGGACATCAAGTTCCGCAAACGTTTCGTTGACCGGATTCTGGTCACTGGCTTCGACCTGCTTCTGTGACCCGAGACTTCTCAATCTGAACCCACCTCCGCCGATGGGCTCGAGTTCAAATTGAGGCGGCCTGTTCTTAGGCCAGGGTATCAATCCCTCGCGTTCAAAAAAGACCTTAAGTCGAGGCGAACGGAGTTCCGGACTCGACTCCCAAAAGCTCGGAGTCAGCATGATCGAAGCGGGCGCTTTTTCGCCTGGTAGGTGCACCGTGACCCACCGCCATTCTGGCCGAAACCACAGGCCGACTCCATCACCCGCGACTCTGAGGCCGTAGGATCCGTGACCGTCGTGCCAGGCCGAAACAATCATGATTTGAACTAGGCTACCACCGGTGCTTCACTCCGGCAAAGCGTCCCCATTCTGACGATCCCCGAACGAAATCCCAAGTTGACGCGCGGTCAGGACAGTGTCGCTGCCCAAGGGCACAGTTTTCATTCTCTCTGTCGCCACACTCAGTGGCACAGAACGGACGTTTGGCGGATCGAGGGCCACCATCATGCTGAACTCGCGTTTTTCGATCAGTCGCACAGCTGCTGCCCCGAAACGTAGTGCAATCAGTCGATCAAAGGTCGAAGGCATCCCACCACGTTGCAGGTGGCCCAGCACCACAGCTCGCGTTTCTTTGCCCGTCAAAACCTTGATCTGAGATGCGAGCTGTTCCGCGATCCCGCCCAACCTCTGTTGTTGTCCCACTTCACCATCGCCCTTGACGACCAATTCTCCGCCGACCGGCGTCGCTCCCTCTGCAACGACTACGATGCTGAAGTTCCGGCCCCGGGCTACACGATCCATGATCTTGTCGCATACGACTTCTGTTGAGAACGGGATTTCTGGAATTAAGATGGCATCCGCAGTTCCTGCAATTCCTGAGTGGAGAGCAATCCAGCCCGCATATCGACCCATGACCTCGACTACAAATACACGTTCATGAGCTTCGGCGGTGGAGTGCAACCGATCCAAAGCGTCGGTAGCTACCGATACCGCCGTGTCGAACCCGAAGGTAACGACCGTGCCGGAAAGGTCATTGTCGATCGTTTTTGGAACACCCACAACCGATAGGCCCTTTTCAGCGAGGTCCTGAGCAATTCGCATCGATCCGTCACCACCGATCGCGACCACGGCATCGATACCAAGACGGCGAGCGTTCTCGACGACCTCGTCGGACCTATCCATAACGGTTTGGGTTCCATCGGGCAACCTCACCGGGTATTCGAATGGATTGCCCCGATTCGTGGTACCCAAGATGGTTCCGCCGAGGTGGGTTATGCCCCGCACCGATTTCCGATCCAACTGGCGGATTTTGCTTGTATCCAGCAGGCCCTCGTAGCCTTTCTGAATGCCAACAACATCCCAACCTCTGTCACGAGCAGACAGCACCACAGCTCGAATCACGGCGTTCAAACCGGGGGCGTCACCACCTCCGGTGCAAACAGCTATTCGCCGGATCGGTCGAGTCATAAGACCTCCTCGCCACCCTGTGAGCAGGATGCTTCACTATTCTACGGTGACGGAAAGTGATGGACCATGCGAGGAGAGATTTGTCGCTAGAGCCTCTTGCAAAACTCGCCTGGCAACCCGCTCGTGCCACGTCCGCCAAACTTGTCATCCCGACCGAGCGATGCGAGTGGAGGGATCTCCCGCTACAGTTAGCAATCTACTGAATTACAACAACATACATACTGCAGATTTCAACGGGAGACCCTTCGGCTCCGCTCAGGGTGACAGTTATTGAGGTTTGGTGTCTTTCTATGAGTTTCCGCCGCGAACGCGGAGTAGCAGTGCTCTGGATGACATAACTGAGAGTTTTGCAAGAGGCTCACTTGAGACCATGTGCGCAGGTATGGAGGTCGTCGAATAGTGGCCTAAGATTTCTATAGTCCGACCGTACAGCCGTTCATCCTCCCGCTGAACCGTCCTGCCTACCCGATCCCCAAGGCTGACAGCAATTCGACTGCACGCGCCTGAGTCTCTGCCACCGGCCCGTCTGTAGCCAGTTCTCGGTAGGGATCTTGATCAGTGGGTCGCGGTAGCTCAAAATCACCGCGTTGCGCCTCCATCAATTCGACCCTACCATCAGATCGGGTGTCGTACTGCTGTCGTTTTTGGAGGCGGCGATGCTGTTCTTCGACCGAACACGTAGTTCTCAGGAAGACCAGTTTTGCATCGGCACGGACCTCGAGGTCGAGGATGTACTGCCTTTCGCTCTCTCTCTTGAAGGCACCGTCGACCAACACCGGGAATCCGGCACTGAGCAAGCTTTCCGCTCGTGAGCATACCTCTTCGTATGTCCGCTGGTTCATCTCCGGTGAGTACAGTCCTTCGTTGTAGGGAACGTAGACTCGAGTGTCCTCTCCAATTCCGGCGATCTGCTTGCGAATACCATCTGTTGAAAGAAGGTGCCATCCGAAGCGTTCGCGCAGGAAACGTCCGAGCTTTGTTTTCCCCGTGCCCATCATGCCCCACAACACGACCAGCGGAGACCGCTCGGTCCCTTCTGCATAACGGTAGGCCAACCCGAAGTAGCGCCGCGCAAGATTTCGCTGCACTCTCTTTGCCTCAGGGTCAAGGGCGGGGTCGGAGGCTGTGAAGCAAGCGATCTTTCCACGCACATATGCGCGATAGCATTTATAGAAGTCGAGTAGCTCGGGTAGCCGTGTATCACCTGACTTTTTTACGTACCCGTCAATGAATCTGTCTCCCAGATGCGACATCCCGTGAAAGTCCAGGTCCATGGCGAGGAAAGCGAGATCGACCGCAACGTCTCCGCATCGAAATCTTTGATTGAACTCGATGCAGTCAAAGACCACAGGCTGTTCCTCGAAAAAGATATTCCCAAGATGAAGGTCTCCGTGGCTTTCGCGTATCCGGCCATCGCGGATACGACTCTCGAAAAGCTCGGCGTTGTCACTGTAGAACTGACTGGTCCAGTCACGGATGTGCTCGAAACGCTCACGGGAGATCATCTTGCCGACAAACTCTTCCGTTTGAGAGAAATTTTCGTCGGTGTTGAATCGCACCGCTTGGATCTCACCGAATTGGTTGGTCTCGCCTCCCGTAGCGGCGCGCTCATAAAAGGGCACCAATACCTCGACTATCGTGTCCATTTCACGTTCGCCCAGTTCCCCGCGCTCCAGGACCTGCGACCCAAGGACAGCCTCGTCTAGTTGACGCATCACAACGAGCCAATCGACGACGTCTCCTGTCCCGTTTAGCTTCAGCGTGCCACTGTCATTGGTGATCGGCACAGCACCGAGATAGATAGCGGGCGCCAATCGCCGATTGAGTTCCACCTCCGCCTTGCAGTACTGCTCACGCAGTTCGAGCGTTGAGAAATCTAGAAACCCGAAGTTGACCGGTTTCTTGAGTTTGTAGACGTGTGTTCCAGTGAGAAAAACGGAAGAGATGTGGGTCTGAAGATACCGAACTTCTTCTACCTTGTGATCGTAGAAATCCGGTTGTTTCAAGGCCTCAACTAGCGCTGTGTGCTCCACCACTAACCTCCCCAGAAAACGCAGCTGCCACGTTGCCATAGCATTCCATCAGGGTCAACAGATGCCAACATGCTGACGAAAAAAGCCCTCTCGAATTCGAGAGGGCTTCTGCATTCGTTGATGAGAATCGCTACAGGGTCTTCAACATCTCGTCGACCTCGTTACAGGTCTTGCGGACTGCGCCGGCCGAATGGGCAAACGCTGCCTTCTCTTCGTCGGTCAGGTTGAGTTGAATGACCTTCTCAACACCGTTCTTACCGATGATTCCGGGAACGCCGACGAACATGCCGTTCTCGCCGTACTCACCTTCGAGCTTGGCGCACACAGGCATGATTTTCCGTTTGTCAAAGATGATCGCTTCTGCCATCTCGAGTGCCGACCATGCGGGCGATGCGAAAGCTGAACCGAATCCGAGCAACCCGACAACTTCACCACCGGCCTTGCGAGTACGCGCCTCAATTGCCTTCAGTGTTTCCTCGTCGAGGAACTCCTGCACCGGAATGCCAGCGATCAAGCAAGAACTGCGCACTGGCACCATCGTGTCACCGTGGCCACCGAGCACCACCGCATTGACATTCTCTACCGAGACGTTTGCGGCTTCGGCAACGAAGTAGCAGTAACGTCCGGAGTCGAGCACGCCGGCCATACCCATGAGCTTGTTCTTGGGCGGGTTGAGCCGCTTGTTCAGCGTGTAAACGATAGCGTCGAGCGGATTGGCAATCGAAATGATCGTCGCGTCAGGGCAGTTTTGCTTTATTCCTTCGGCAACCTGGTTGGTGACCTTGAGGTTGATCGTCAGCAGCTCTTCCCGAGTCGGGAAGGTGCCGTCCGGACGCGCCTTACGGGGAACGCCTGCGGTGTTGATGATCAACTCTGCACCCTCGATCGCCGAGTAGTCCTTGGAGCCATGGACTTTCACATCACTGCGCAAAGTCGGGAGTCCCTCGGCGATATCGAGGCACTTGCCGGCTGCGACACCCTGCTTCTTCAGAACTTCCTGACGCTCCGGAGAATCGTCAGGATTGATGAAAGGAGCGGGATCCGACAGACCGACCTCGCGAGCAAGTCGCCGTTGTGCAATCTCTTGCACTAACACACCACCGATGAATCCGCCGCCGATGACCCCTATTTTGTTGAGCATCCATACCTCCCTTTGTTCCGCGCCGGCTCACGGTCGCACACAGCAGTCAAGGGCGTTTCTGCCCCTGCCGAGCCTCTGCGCAATCCGCTCGCTCTGCGCACCGGCAAAGCCGGTTTCTGTTCTGTGAAAAAAAGCACGATCTCGGTCATGCGCCAGCTAGGATACCACCTGCTCGCGACTTTCGAAACGGTGAATTTCTGTTCGCGCGCCTCTCCCGCTAGTCGTTGTCGATGAGGCTGTGGGCATACATGCCGGCTGGGTCGTTGAGCTCCAGGGTGGTTTGTGCCTTCTGCCTCAGCATTCGTACCAGATAGGAGATCTCGGCACCTGCTCGACCACTGTTCTCTCCTGAGGTCGACCAACTCGCTAATGTGTTCAAGAGTTCGGCCAGAATTCGATCTTTCAGCTCAACTTCTTTCTCGATGAACTGTATCTCGAAGTCCTCACCGAGGTCGGCCAGCTTCGCTGCCGCCGCAAGCGCATCATCGAGTCCGCCCAGGTTGTCAATCAACCCCAACTCATAGGCGTCCTGCCCGCTCCACACGCGCCCTCGGGCGATGGGATCGACGTCCTCCGGAGTCATGTCTCGTGCATTCGCTACGCGCTCGAGGAAGTCCGTGTAGCCTCGATCGATAATGCGTTGAATCGCTTCACCGACCTCAGGTGGGAGTTCACGATCTGGCCGAAGCGCGCCAGCAAATCGAGTCGTTCCAACTCCATCGACTCGAATACCGAGGTGCTTGGCAAGTGGCCTTTGGTAGGTTGGGAACATTCCGAAAATGCCGATTGAGCCTGTAATCGTTGTCGGGCTCGCCCAGAGTTCATCGCAGGCAGTTGATATCCAATAGCCACCTGATGCAGCTACGCTTCCCATCGACACCACGACCGGCAGCCCTTCATTGCGAGTAATCTCGAGTTCTCGTCGTATGACTTCGGAGGCGAACGCGCTTCCTCCTCCGCTGTCTACTCGCAGAACGAGAGCTTTGATTGATTCGTTCTTTCTCGCTTCTCGGATCAGAGATGCGGTTGACTCTCCACCGATCTTGCCAGGAGGTTGGCTTCCGTCAAGAATCGTTCCGCGTGCAACGAGTACGCCGATCGCTCCACCATCGCCACCGAGACTGGATCGATCACTACCGAGGGCCTCCAAATAATCGGACAACCCAACGCGGCGATATGAATCGCCCTCCTCATCGGCGCCTACGAGTTCTATCAGCTTGGCTCGCAACTCGTCGGCGAACACGACAGAGTCAACAAGTCCTGCCTGCTTCGCCGCATCTGCACAGGATCCACTTGAAGCCTCCAGATGAGAGGGCAGGTTGTCGATGAAATCGGAGAAAGCTGCAGCCTCCACACCTCGAGCCGACACAACATCGTCGAGATAGCGTTGCCATAGATCACCGAGCCACTCCAGATTGGCCTCTCTCGCCGCTTCGGACATCCCGTCGCGCAGGTAGGGCTCAACCGCAGATTTGTACTCGCCAACTTTGAAAACATTCCAGTCCAGACCAAGGCGATCGATTCCATCCTTGTAGTACGTACGGTATCTGCTGTAGCCCTCAAGAATGATGATGCCCATCGGGTGCATGTAGATTTCATCTGTCGCTGAAGCAATGTAATAGCTGTTGCGGTCGTAATTGTGAGCGGTAGCGATCACTTTCTTGCCCGATTCTTTGAAATAGCCCACTGATCGCCGAATGCGCTGGAGCTTCGTCAATCCTGCGCCGCCGACTGAGTCTAGTTTGAGAACCAGGACTTTTATTCGATCGTCATCTGCCGCTGCCTCGATAGCATCTGTGATATCTCGCAGGAGCGTCTCTGTCGTGCTCGTTCCCATCAATTCGGCCATCGCACGATCCAGAGGATCGCCGCTGAGCTGTTCCACTATGGTTCCTCGCGGAGCAATGACAAGAGCCGAGGAATCCTCGATCTTTACGCCTCCGCTGCCAAAAAGAAGGGACAACACGAACACAAAGACTGCGATGAAGAACAGCATGGCTGATACTCGAACAGCGGTCTCGATTGCACGCCAA
>JAAESQ010000817.1 GCA_024229275.1 bacterium
CCTGACACAGAAAACCTCTTCGTTCCCTTCTTCACGACCAAAGCGGAAGGTTCCGGCATCGGTCTGTTCCTGTGTCGTCAGGTCGCAGAAGCTCATGGCGGCCATTTCACTCTTGAAAACAGAATCCGCCACCACGGATGCTTTGCACGGATCACATTGCCGATCGCGCAGGAATGACGGGGAACCAAGAAGGTTGCGATGCAACCTTCTCGGTCACAATCACGTACCCTCAACACCTATCGGAGGGGGTACCAACATGAAACATAACATCGGCCTTGTTGGCTTTGTATTCATTGCTTCGACCCTGGTGCTCGGCGCCTGCTCGCAATCGGATCCAACATCAGTCGAACTGGAAACCTCGGGATTTCCAAACCTGTCCGGACCGCTTATGGGCCAGACGCCTCCCGGACCTGAGGCAGCGATTTTTGCCCCCAGACTCGTGTCTACCGGCTTCTTCACCCGAGACATGGCGATGTCTCAGGACGGGCGTGAGTTGTTCTTTACCGTCGCCTTCTCCGGAGGATCCACCATCATGGTCTCCCAGGAGGTCGGCGGAGTGTGGCAGGAACCACGCGTTGCGCCGTTCTCCGGCCACAACCGCGACTTCGAACCCTGCCTCTCTGCCAACGGCTCACGTATGCTCTTCCTTTCCAATCGACCGCCTGAAGGTCAGCCGGAGAAGCCGGGTTGGGGCTACCAAAACATCTGGGTGAGCGAGCGCAGCGATGACGGTTGGGGAGAAGCTCTCCTCATGCCGGAACCGATCACCAGTGACGCCAATGAGTTCTTTCCTTCGCTAACGACCAACGGCACGCTGTACTTCACGCGAGGCGAAGATCCTGAACACGCGGCAATATACCGCTCACACCTTGAAGAGGGGGAGTATCGCGAACTAGAGAAGCTACCCGCCGAGGTCAACGCCAACGACTCCCAGTACAACGCATTCATCGCCCCGGACGAGAGTTTCCTGCTCTTCGCCACGGCCGAGCGTGAGGACAGCCTCGGTGGCAGCGACTGCTACGTCGCATTTCGTTCGCCAGAAGATGTCTGGAGTCCCGCGGTCAATCTCGGTCCTCAGGTCAACGATGAAGGCGGCTGCGACTCGGCGATGGTCACACCCGACGGCAAATATCTGTTCTTTATGTCAACCCGCAGAGACCAAGCGCTCGACAAACCCCTGACTGGAATGACTCTGAGTGAACTTCAGGAGAGAGGATTGCAATCCGGAAACGGTTCCGCGGACATTTATTGGATAGACGCTGGAATCATCGAGGATCTCAGACCCTCAAACTGAAATCCTAGAGGGTTAGAGCCGAACGAAGCAGCGCAACAATCCTCATCGTCATCGTCATCGTCATCGTCATCGAAGCCTGGGTCCATTTAGTCAGCCGAATACCGGCTTTAACGCGAGCGCCTCTGCAAATCGCTCGAGAGCGGTTCGCACCGCTTCGCCATCTGCGGCCGAAGCAGCTTCGTTCGGATCGGTGCCTTCATGTCGCAGTGACAGCACTCGCAACAGACCCTTCTTACTTTCGGCCTTGAGGTCGTAGCGCGCAACCAGCCGCTCGCCGGCTAGCACCGGCAGGCAATAGTAGCCGTAGATACGTGCCTCAGCCGGTTTGAAGATTTCCAACACCTGATGGAATCCGAATAGCATCTCGACCCTAGTACGATCCCACAGGACAGGGTCAAAGGGACTCAGCAAAACGCCCCGATCCCTCCGTGGCCGCACTCGCCTGAGGCGATCTGCAAGTTCGAGGTCGCTCGGTCGGATCCATCCCTTGCTGAGCTTTCCATCCGGCAGTTTCAAGCCGCATTCCAGGACTTCGCCACGGTCCTGTAGGTGTCGGAGAGCCGCGACACTCGCATCACGTTTACCGCGCAATCGCCACGTCTGCGACAGGGTGCCGATAGTGGCCCAGCCGTGCCCCTGCAACGCGACCAACAACAGCTGCTCGAGAGCTTCATCTTCTGCCATCGCAGACTGGCGCCATTCATCAGGGATGACACGTTCCGCGAGATCATAGGTCCTTTGGAACGATCGGCGTTCACGGATGGCCAGCCTGCCCGACGACCACAGAGCGGTCGCGACCTTCTTGGCGAGCTTGAGATCCCACCAGCCTCGACTGCCGGCGCCCTCCATGTCCACGGACCGCATGGGTCCTTCGTTCGTTATCTGACTCACGAGCCTAGCGGCGACATCCGGGTGCTGCTCCAGCAGATCACCCCACCAAGGGTGTGTCTGATACTCCTTACGACGGAACTCAAAATGAGGGTAGAGATCGATCGGTAGCCAGCTTGCCTCGTGTCCCCAGTATTCGAACAGCGGCTCACCCGGTCGCAGTAGCTCCTCGCCGAGGCCCGGGTCGATACCCTCAAGGCGAGACATCAGAACGATCGCGTGACTTCTTGCACCGGCGATCGACACAGTGTCGAGCTGCAGATAGCCGAAGCGCTCGACAATGCGCTGCGCAGCTTGGCGCGCACGCTTGCCCCGCCCTGCGGCCCGTTGCGGCAACCCGGTCCATTCCGGCTTGAGTAGCCCGGCCCGAGCCAAGGCCAAC
>JAAESQ010000818.1 GCA_024229275.1 bacterium
AGGCGCGCGACCGGGTCCGAGTACAGTGCCTTCGGAACAGTGGTCAACAACCTGGCGCTTGTCTACCACGATCTCGGTGATCTTGCCGCCGCAGAGCGTCTTTATCTTGAGTCACTCGATATCAAGAGCAAGACCGTTGGCAAGAAGACACCAGGGTATGCCGCAACTCTGAATAATCTTGCCGATCTTTACCTGGAACGTGTCGACCTCGAGGCAGCCTACGCTCAGTGGCAGCTGGTCCTCGGTATTTGTCATGAAACTCTGGGGCGGCAACACCGTTACACCGGTATCACCCAGCAACATCTGGGATCGGTGCGGCTTCACCAAGGCCGGATGAAGGAGGCGCGACATCAGCTCACCGAAAGTCGGGAGATACTCAGAGAATCACTGGGCGAGGAACACCCTGACTATGCCAAAAGTCTGGGAAGCCAGGCGCAGCTCTTTCTGGACCTGAATCAGCCGGACAAGGTCGAAGAGTTCACCCGTTCGGCCCTAGCCATCGCCGCCGGGAAGCTCGAGGATCAGCACCCCTGGGTCAAGGACACCCGACTGACCCTGGTACGCGCCCTGACCGAACAGGGCAAGCTTGAGGAAGCCGGCGAGATTCTCGATACATTGCGACAATTGCAGGAGCAGTCTTCATCAGAGCGACATCGCGAACGCCGTGCCGGAGTCCTCGTTGCCTTTGCCAACTGGTGCGAAAAGTCAGGTAACAGGGAACAGGCGCGCGACGTCTGGGCCGAGGCGCTGACGCTGCTGGCCGATGAATCGATGAGCTGGAGGCGCTTCAGCCTCCGCACCGAGGCCCTGTTGCGTCTCGGCCGGATTGAAGAAGCTCGAAACTCGGCTGAAATCCTGATCGCCAAGGGATGGAAGAGGCAGTCGTTTATTCGTCTCTGCAAGGAGCATGGATTGGATCTCTGACCGGCATCACTGACTATAGGTGCCCAAGCATCGGAGCCAGGTTCCAAAAACCTCAGCGGCATTGAAGGGCTTCAGTCAAATTGTCTGCTCCTTCCAAGTCTGACGGCATTCTCCATTTCTTTATCGAGTTCGCCAAAACGTCCCGCAAATCCCGTATCTTGTCGGCGCCGCCGCGCCGCCTCGACAACCCAGTAGCTCCTACAATGCGGTGCCAGGGCCGACGAAGTTGGCAAACTTAGACTAAAAAGGTCCCGAGCCCCCGAGCACTCGTGTCATTGACACCGATACTGCCTCGCATTCTGACTTGACATAGCCCTGGTCTCGCGCCATGAAGTCTCGAAAAGGCAATGAACTCCTGATGAGTCACGCGACCGTGGCATGGCAATCATTGTTCTGTTGCTAGAAGGCCTCTCCCCTCGCTGAGGACAAAGGCGTTTGCTGGCTTCAGGGTTCACCGATGTGCGAAACCACGCATTTCGGTGTCAGGCCCGAGACAACGTGACAACTCGGCAGGAATTCCCCTCAGCACTCTCTGCGATCTCCTATTCAAAAAACTCAAATCCGTCTCGTTCCTGGTGAGTCACGGAATCTGACGGTGAAAGACGACTGAAGCGAGTATCTGATGCTACACGGTTCGAAGAACCGCCCCCTCTTCCCTTCTTCGCGTTCATCTTAGCGATCTTGGCGGTTCAAATCTCACGCGCCTGACGATCCAGAGGCAGGCTGACCCGAGATCTTGGGGCCCGGTGCCTGGCACCGATGCTTCCTCCTGATCTTTGTCGGCCAAGATCGAATGAACTATAGTCTTTGCATCGGTTTCCAATCGCGGCGGAACCCAACGATTCCCGGCCTCCCTTGACCCAACGGCAAGCGACTTGTAGGAGCGATCGACAGAAGGAGAGTTGGATGCAGAAGGATCGCGGACAGTGGAGTTCCACGCTGGGTTTTGTGCTCGCCGCGGCGGGTTCGGCCATCGGGCTCGGGAACATCTGGCGCTTTCCCTACGTGACCGGAACAAACGGCGGCGCGGCATTCGTCATCATCTACCTCGCCTGCGTGGTCTTCATCTGCCTTCCCTTCCTGCTCGCTGAGCTGGTTCTGGGTCGCCACACCCAGCGCAACCCGGTAGGCGCCATCGCGGCAATCAAGAAAGGCAGAGCCTGGACCCTCGTCGGTGGTCTCGGAGTTTTCACCGGTGTTTGCATCCTCAGCTACTACTCAGTGATCGCAGGTTGGGCCTTCGGCTACATCTTCAAGACCATCCTGGCCCCGGCGATGCCCCACGCGGACTTCGCAAGCTCGCCGCTGATCGTGCTCCCGCTCTTCGCGGTCTTCATCGTGTTGACCATTCTGGTCGTCGTCGGAGGTGTGCGCCACGGCATCGAGCGCTGGGCCAAGGTGCTGATGCCAGTTCTCCTGCTTCTGATGGTTGTCTTGATCATTCGCGGCATGACCCTACCCGGCGCAAAACAGGGTTTGGAGTTCCTCTTCAAACCGGATTTCTCGGCAGTGAACGCCACTGTGATCATGGCCGCTCTGGGTCATGCCTTCTTCTCTCTCAGCTTGGGCATGGGCGCGATCATTACCTATGGATCCTATCTGCCCAAAAACGTGAACCTATGGGTCGCCGGCGGATCGGTGGCGCTGTTTGACACGCTCATTGCGTTGATGGCCGGTCTGATGATCTTCCCCGCGGTCTTTGCAACCGGCCGGAGTCCCGCTTCGGGCCCGCCCCTCGTGTTCGAGGTGCTGCCCGCCGTTTTCGCCGAGATGCCCCTCGGGATGGTGGTGGCGGTGGTCTTCTTCATCCTGCTCTCCATTGCCGCCCTGACCTCGACTGTTTCGCTGCTTGAAGTGGTCACCTCCTATTTTGTGGACGAGCGTCGTTGGACCCGCACCAAGTCGGTCTGGGTCGTCGGAGCGTTCTGCTTCGTGATCGGACTGCCGTCCGCGCTCTCTCAGGGCGCGTCGGAAACCCTGGGCGGAATGAGCCTGTTCGGGAACACGTCGTTCCTGTTCATCATGGACTTCATCTGGGGCAACCTCTCGCTGGCGATCGGCGCGCTCCTCCTCTGCATCTTCGTCGGCTGGGTCTGGGGGATCCGCAGCGCGGGCAAAGAACTGGGCCAGGGCAGCGACCTGGGCCCCTGGGCCGTTCGCACATGGGGCTTCTTCATTCGCTGGGTCTGCCCTGTACTTATCTTCCTGGTGCTACTCAACCTGTTCAACGTGTTCGGCGACTGAACCTCATCTTTGCCCTTATAGGTGCCTGGCACTAACATTGATCTTTCTCCCTACATTTCGCTGCCCAGGTCCAAGACAACGTGACAACTCGGCCGGAATCCCCCTTCTGCGCTCCCTGCGCCTTACTCGCGCCCAGAAGGCGCGGTGCCACTCCAGGATGAGCAGTTGAACGTTTGACAGCAAGGCCGGACATCGCCCTTTCCTCGCAGTTTCCGCCGAATCAGTCGCGACGGGCCTTAGCGGTCACCTCCCTATTTTCAGGGGTGCCTCTTCTGGCGCATTCGTCGATGTTGTTGGCGCGTTGATCCATTGGCATCTGGCGCACCCGGCTCATACTGATTCTCAGTGCATTCAGGTGCCGATTCTGCAAAAAATACGGAGGCAGCTTGTGTTCCCGAAAATTCTGAGTTGTGGTGCATCGTTCTTGGTCGTGGTCATCGCTTCGGCTTCGCTTGCATCGGCACAGGTTGTGCTCGAGGCAGATTTCAACGACAAGACGGTGGATGCGGCCATAGGTGTCGGAGGTGCCGCGCTCGGCGAGCCCATCCGTGTGGACTCACCTGTCATCGCTACGGTACGCAGCGGGCCGTTCGCGAGTCCCAGCCTGGAACTATCCGACAACACTGACGGTCATGCCGGTGGCGTTCGCTTTGAGTTTCTCGATCAACAAGAAATCAGCAGCGGCACCGTGACCCTTTCGGCTGAGCTCTGGTTCCCCGCCTTTGAAAACTTCAAAGTTTTGGTGCGCGAGAGTGGGACCTCGGAGTGCAACATGCTCTCTTTGGGCTTCTACGAGAGCGGCACGGCCCAGGCCAGAGACGGAGACAGCCGCGGCATCCACAGCCACTATTTTACCGGCCGCGCCTACCCTATTCAGGTAGACTTCGATCTCGACGCTGGCACCTATGACCTCTACTTGGACGGCGGTCTGATCACAAGCGATGAGACCTATGGCGAATCCGGGTGTGGGATCGGCGCCTTTTTGTTCGATATCGGCCATGACGGAGACCTCGACGGTAGATTCTTCGTCGACAACGTCCGGGTTGCCATCGGCGGCATCGGCGGGCAGGAGCGACCACTCCACGCCACTGGGCAGGTCATCGCCCAGGTGGCCCATGTCCGTGGGTTCGGAAGCTCCTACTGGACCTCCCAGCTGAC
>JAAESQ010000819.1 GCA_024229275.1 bacterium
TGCAACGTAACAGTAGGAGCGCCGTTTCCTGCCCGCTACCGCCAGTGTCGGAAAACAAGTGTTTGGCGACAGGCTTTGTCGGTACTGGCTTTTCCCCAGATGGCGGCTCATGGGACGACTGTTGGGTCTACCCCAAATGGCTGGACGGCGTGTCGGATGCGCTTGCATATGCTCTCCGCCGGCTACGGGACCTGCGGCCCCTTCGCCACTCCGACCATACGCCCGCGCCTACGCCTACCGGGGACTACGCGCCTTCGCTTCGCTCTCCATGGCGCGCAGCGATGGGAATGGGCCGGATTCACCACAGAGCGGACATCCACAAGACAAGATCAGAAGATCTGTAATTGGTCAGAGATATTTCGGTTGTATGGCTTGACCGATAGTTCGACTATGGAAAGCAGTCATGCTCGTTGCTTGCAAGTCCTCCTTGTTCAATAGGTCAAGCTGCCCCGAGTGATTGCCATCGGCTGAGAATATTCAGCAGATCCTGCTGCTCATAGGGCTTCCCGAGATGGTCATCCATGCCGGCCTCAATGGCAGCGTCCTTGTCTGAACTGAAGGCATTTGCAGTCACGGCAATCACAGGTGTCCTGGTGTCACCCATTTCCTGTTCCCGTCTGCGTAGTTCGCGTGTCGCCTGATAACCGTCCATGATCGGCATCTGGCAATCCATAAGCACCAAATCGTACCAACCTTCATCCAATGCATTCAGTGCCTCACGGCCATTGTCACAGGCGGTGACTTCGCATCCCAGGTCCTGGAGCATTGCCTGACCCACCTCCTGATTCACCGGGTTGTCTTCCACTAACAACACCCTCATACCCTTTATGTCGGATTTAGCCGTTGTTTTCGTTGAACCCTCTTTCGAATCAGATTGTTGACCGTCGGTAGACCGACGTTTAAAGTGGACTTGAAACCAGAAACGCGTTTTCTCATTGGGTATGCTGTCGACACCAATACGCCCTCCCATGAGCTCTACCAACTGTTTGGAAATGGCCAATCCCAAGCCCGTTCCGCCAAATTTACGCGATGCAGAGTTGTCTGCCTGGGTAAACGATTCAAAGATTCTGTCAGTCTCCTCGGGCGTGAGTCCGATTCCGGTATCCTCCACCTCAAATTGGACCGTCGTGCCCCTGTCATCCTGATCCGTTTGGGTGATCCTCAATGTGACACCACCCTCATCGGTAAATTTGATCGCATTGCCGATCAGGTTCACTAGAATCTGCCGCAAGCGCACCGGATCTCCCATCAAATCGGGCGTAACTTTTTCCATAAACTGGGTATTCAACTTTAATCCTTTTTCCTGCGCACTCTCCTGCAGTGTTTCCACCAAGGGCTCCACCACATCGTCCCGAATATTGAATCCGACGTGCTCCAGTTCCAGCCGCCTTGCCTCGATCTTGGAGAAATCCAGGATGTCGTTGATGATGCTCAACAAGCCGCTTGCAGACTGTTTTGCGATCCGAACAAACCGCTGTGTACGTGGAGATGAATCGGTGGCTGTCAAGAGTTCAAGGCTGCCGATGACGCCGTTCATCGGAGTGCGGATTTCGTGGCTCATTTTGGCCAGAAACTCACTCTTGGCTCGATTCGCCTCCTCTGCCTCCTCCTTGGCTTGGCGCATCACCTCCCGCTCCTTCTCGGCGAAATCCTGGGAGAGACGGGCCTCCTGGAGTTCCAGACCGTGTCGCAGGGCCTCCTCCTCGGCCTTGTCCCGTTGGCGGAGCGACGCCTGAAGGGCATTGGCCATGGTGTTGAACTCCTCGACCAGGGCGCCGATCTCGTCACCGGACTGCCCCTGGAGCCGGACATCAAGGTTGCCCCCCCCTATCTGCTTGGCTGCGCTTCCCAGTTGCTGTATGGGCCGAATGAGTAGGAACTGCACCCCCGCGAACAGCAGGATGGCGGTCACGAGGATGGTCCCGAGCGTCACTCCTGCGACGGTATAGGCCAGGACCCGCGTCGTCTCGAGCACCTCGGTCTTTGGCAACTCGCCGAACAGGTAGAGGCCCGGGTGGGGCTGTTCGCCGGCGAAGAAACCGACCGTCCCCTCGGGGTCCGTGGCGATCACCTCCCCACCTCCGAGCGATCCCAGGAGCTGCCCTAAGTATCTCGGGTCCAGCTTGGTGCCCACCCGTGTCGCGACCGGGTGGAACAGAATGGTACCGTCCCCATCCGTGGCGAAAATTCGCCCATGCTCCCCGATCCGGGTCGCCCGGACCACCTGATCGAGAAACCCGAAGCCCACCGTGATCGCCAGGAATCCGCGCAGGATCGGATCCGCCGAAATCGGGTCGACCGCGGGATCCTGGAGCTCGACCCGGCGAACCACCAGCAGGACCACCCGATCCAGCTCCGGATGATGGATGAACTGGGAGACCAGGGACGAGCCCTGGTCCCGGACCCGGGAGAACCACTCCGAGGCCGACTCGTCTTCGGTACGGTTGGGGAGAGCGCCGATGGTCGCCCGGGTATCCTCGTAGCCGTCGGGAAACAGCACGCGGATCTCCGGGTACTCGGGGTAGACATCCTGGTAACTCGCCAGAAGCCTCAGCAGAGAGGGCTGGAGGAGTTCGTAGCGGTCGGTCTCGTCCTCAGTGAGGAGGTACCGGTGGAGCTGGCCCGAACCGGCGAACAGCCTTGCGTTGGCGTCGGCCGTATCCACCACACCCTGGACCCGGCGGGACAGTTGTCCCAACAGGGTCGACAGCTCCCGCAGGCTCTTCTCCTCGACCGTGGCGCGCAGGCCCGTGTAGCCGAACCAGCCCAGGGTCAGCAGCGGCGCCACGACGAGGGGCACCACGAGCACGAGGGCCTTGGCGCGGAGCTTCACCCTGGCAGCTCGGTTACTGGAGGACCCGCGCGAAGATCGTGTTTCGCGCCTTCAGCACGCGCGGGGCAAGCCTCGCCTCGAACTCGCTCCGCGCGATCACGTTCTTCGGAGGGTAGATCGTCGGGTCGCTGAGGAAATCCGCGGGCAGCAGCTTCTCCGCAGTGCGGTTGGGCGTGGCGTAGTAGAGGAGCCGCGCCGTCCGGACCGCGCTCTCGGGGCGGGCGAGGAAGTCCACGAACTTCCAGGCCAGCTCCTTGGACGAGGATTCGGCGGCCACGGTCAGGTAGTCGACCCACAGGGTACTGCCCTCCTCGGGCACGACGTATTCCACAGCGGCGTTCTTCTCCTTCAGCACGAGCGCATCGCCGTTGTAGGCCATGGCCATGGCCACCTCGCCGCTCAGGAGGGCCGAGTCCTCGTCCACGGAGATGTACGTGTAACTCCGCACGAAGGGGCGCTGGCCCAGCAATAACTGCTCCGCATCCCGGTGCGCGGCCAGATCCTCTGAGTTCGCAGAGTGGCCCAGTGCCTTCAGCGCGAGCCCCACGGTGTCCCTGGCGTTCTTGATCATGGCGATCCGGCCCCGCAGCGACTCGTGGGGCAGGAATATCTGCATCCAGCTGGTGACCGGGCTCGGCACCAGGTCCTTCCGGTAGGCGATCCCCACGCTGCCCCACGTGTAGGGCACCCCGTAGCCCGACGCCTTGGGTAGCGCCTCGCGCCAGCGGCGGTCGATATGGCCCAGGTTGGGCAACTCGGCCTCCCGAAGGGGCTCGAGCCACCCCCGCCGCACGTACGACTCGAGCATGATCCCGTTGACCATGATCAGGTCGTAACCCCGCCCGTCCCGCTCGACCAGGATGTCGTTCCGGTCGTCGTCCGACTCGAAGTAGACGAAGCGGACCCGCGCGCCGTGCGTTTGCTCGAACGCCTGCACCAGGGCGGGATCCATGTAGTCCGCCCAGGTCAGGAAGACCAGCTCGGGCAGGCCCTCTTTCCCAGGGGAGGGAGCCGCATCGACGGCTCCTACGCGGACTGGGACGGCGATCAGCAGCGCCAGCAGGAAGGCTTTCAGGGCATCAGTCATGATCTCATCTCTCTTTATCAGATTCGGAAGACAAGAGCCGGCAGCTTCATCGCGATTTAAAAAGTGCGGGATACGGTCAGCAGCAGGGTATTGTCATTGACAAAGGGCCCGTCATCAATGTCGTTTCCGTCGTCGATATCATTGAACAGATAGGCTGCCGACAGGTCGAACCCGGCATAGCTGGGATCTGCTCACGAAACGGAAAAAATCGTACGTTAAGGGATGTGTCAGATTGGAGTGTACCCTAAATTGGCGTCAGTCATTTTGCCACGAGAACGTCAGAATAGAGCCCGTTTTATAATTTATTGACACATGCCGTCATAGGTCATAGATTTCTTCCTGACACATTGCAGTCAGGAGGACATCTTGCACGGTCAACACGTCGGCTATATCCGCGTCAGCAGCTTCGACCAGAACCCGGAGCGCCAGCTTGAAAACGTGTCGGTGGACAGAGTGTTCACCGACAAGGCGTCCGGCAAAGACACACGACGGCCGGAGCTGGAAAATCTTCTCGCTTTCGTGCGCGAGGGCGACACCATAGTCGTCCATAGCATGGATCGGCTTGCACGCAACCTGGACGATCTGCGCCGCCTGGTACAGAAGTTGACCGAACGCGGCGTGCGCATCGAGTTCGTCAAGGAGAACCTGACCTTTACCGGTGAGGACTCGCCGATGGCAAACCTCATGCTCTCGGTGATGGGCGCGTTTGCCGAATTCGAACGTGCTTTGATCCACGAGCGGCAACGCGAGGGCATCGCTCTTGCCAAGCAACGCGGGGCCTACCGCGGCCGCAAGAAATCGCTATCACCCGAGCAAGTGATCACGCTGAAGCAGAAAGTCGCCGCCGGCGAACAAAAAGCCAAGCTTGCACGGGAATTCGGAATCAGCCGAGAGACTCTGTACCAATACTTACGCATGGGTGACTGACCATGCCCCGTCGTAGTCTGTTGACGCCCACCGAGCGGGCCGGCCTGCTGGCCTTTCCCACTACTGACGACGAACTCATCCGATACTACACCTTTTCCGAATCCGATTTGTCAGCGATCCGCCAGCGACGCGGTAACCACAATCGGCTCGGTTTCGCAGTGCAGTTATGCTACCTGCGCTATCCGGGTTTCGCCCTACCGACCGATGTAGACCCGCCTACGCCCTTGCTGTCCATTGTCGGACGACAGTTGAATATTGAGCCGGATGTATGGCCGCACTACGCGCAACGGCCTGAAACCCGGCGCGAGCACTTGGCGGAGTTGCAGGCATGGCTGAATCTGTCGCCTTTCTCCGTCTCGGACTACCGCCGCTTCGTTCATCAACTCGCCGATCTGGCCCGGCAAACCGACCGGGGCATCGTCCTGGCCGAAGCGCTGGTCGAGTTGTTGCGGCAACAACGTATCATCCTGCCGGCGCTCGACGTGATCGAGCGGGTGTGCAGCGAGGCTCTCACCCACGGCACGCGCCAGATGTACGAGGCGCTGACCGCCCCGTTGGCCGATCACCACCGTCGGGCGCTCGACGGTCTGCTGGTGATCCACGAAGGCTCCAAGGGTAGCGCACTGATCTGGCTACGGCAGCCGCCAGGCCCACCCAAGCCCAAACATGTATTGGTGCATTTGGAGCGGCTGAAGACCATTCGCGAGCTGTGGCTGCCGGACGGGCTGGAACACGTCATTCACCAGAACCGTTTGCTTAAACTCGCCCGTGAGGGTGGGCAGATGACTGCCCAGCATCTGCGTGACTTCGAACCGACCCGTCGCCATGCCACATTGGTCGCGGTGATCCTCGATACCCGCGCCACACTGATCGACGAGATCATCGATCTGCATGATCGCTTCATGGGTGCGCTGTTCAGCAAAGCAAAGCGAAAACATGCCGACCGCTTCCAGGAATCCGGCAAGGCGATCAACGACAAGGTGCGTCTCTACTCACGCATCGGCCGGGCGCTGCTCGACGCCAAACAGTCGGGTAGCGATCCGTTCGCTGCCATCGAGACGATCATTCCGTGGGAAGTGTTCAGCGAGAGCATCGCAGAAGCGGAGAAACTGGCCCGGCCGGACGGTTTCGACTACCTTGCCATGGTCGGTGATGGATTCAACCAACTCCGGCGTTACACGCCGATCTTACTGGAAGCACTGACCATGAAGGCCGCACCGGCCGCGCGTGAACTGCTGTCCGGCGTCGAGGTGTTGAAGGGCATGAACGAACGTCAGGCGCGTAAGGTGCCCGATAACGCGCCAACCTCGTTCGTGCGCAAGCGTTGGAAAGACCTGGTGCACACGGCAGACGGGTTGGATCGGCGTTTCTACGAACTGTGCGTCTTATCCGAATTGAGGAATTCGCTACGCTCGGGTGACATTTGGGTACAGGGTTCGCGCCAGTTCAAGGATTTCGAGAACTATCTGTTGCCGCCGCCACGCTTCGCGGCGCAACGCGAACAGCGGGAGCTTGGTCTGGCCGTCGAGACCGACTGCGAGCGTTACCTGGAATCGCGACTGGCCGTGCTGGAACGTGAGCTGGGAACGGTGGAACAGCTCGCCGCCGCCGGCGAACTACCCGATGCCGTCATCACCAGCACCGGCGGACTTAAGATTACGCCTCTGAAAAACGCTGTGCCGGACGAGACCGAAGTGCTGGTGCAGCAAGTATACAGTCTGCTTCCGCACTTGAAGATCACCGAGCTGTTGCTGGAGGTCGATAACTGGACAGGGTTCACCCGCCATTTCAAGCATCTCAAGAGCGGTGCGACAATCGAAGACCGGCATCTATTGCTGTCCACCGTCCTGGCCGACGCGATCAACCTCGGCCTTTCCAAAATGGCCGAATCGTGCCCCGGCACAACCTATGCCAAGCTGACCTGGTTGCAGGCATGGCACATCCGCGACGAGACCTATTCGGCCGGACTGGCGGAACTGGTCGATGCGCAGTTCCGCCAGCCATTCGCCGCCTACTGGGGCGACGGTACCACCTCGTCGTCGGACGGACAGAACTTCAAGGCCGGCGGTCGCGGTCAGCATGCCGGGCAGGTGAACCTGAAGTACGGTCAGGAGCCGGGCGTGCAGTTCTACACCCACATCTCGGACCAGTACGCACCGTTTCATACCAAGGTCATCAACGCCACGGTGCGCGATGCCACCCACGTGCTGGACGGTCTTCTCTACCACGAGTCGGATCTGCGTATCGAGGAGCATTACACCGACACGGCTGGTTTCACCGACCATGTGTTCGCACTGATGCATCTGCTGGGCTTCCGCTTCGCGCCACGCATCCGCGACCTCGCCGACAAGCGCCTGTACATCTGCGGCGATGCCAAGCAGTACCCAACGCTTGCCGGCCTGATCGGCGCCACCGTCAACGTGAAGCACATCCGCACGCATTGGGACGAAATCCTGCGGCTGGCGGCATCGATCAAGCAAGGCACAGTCACCGCCTCACTGATGCTGCGCAAGCTTGGCAGCTATCCACGGCAGAACGGTCTTGCGGTCGCGCTACGTGAACTCGGTCGTATTGAGCGCACGCTGTTCGCGCTCGACTGGATGCAGAACGTCGAACTGCGTCGTCGAGTGCAAAGCGGTCTGAACAAAGGAGAAGCCAAGAACGCGCTGGCCCGCGCCGTATTTCTAAACCGCCTGGGCGAAATCCGGGATCGCAGCTTCGAGAATCAGCGCTACCGTGCCAGCGGCCTCAACTTGGTGGTGGCTGCCATCATCCTGTGGAATACGGTGTACCTGGAGCAAGCGATTCAGGCACTGCGCAACTCGGGGCAGGACATCGACGAAAAGCTGCTGCCACACCTCTCGCCACTGGGTTGGGAAAACATCAATCTGACCGGCGACTACATCTGGCAACAGAACAAACAGGTCGAGCGAGGCAAGTTCCGACCACTTCGGATGATCGGAGAGGCTTAGCGTACGATTTTTTCCGTTTCGTGAGCAGACCCCTAGCTGCCGGAAACTCCGACGGAAAAATCGCTGTAACTTCCGATATCCAGGTCGTCCCAGTAGTCACCGAAGCTATGGCCGGCGTGCAGGTCCACGGAGACGTTCTCGTGCACCGAAAAGCTGTAATCCAGTGCCAGATAATGGCCGCTCTCCGAGGTGTTGGCGTAATCGTTGGCGTAGGCGTATTCGAGTTTCAGATCCCAGAAATGCAGGTTCAGGTCGATCTCGGCGAAATCCGCATCGGCGGCGTCGTAACCCGGGTAGGTGTAGTAGTAGAGGGTGGCGTCGTAACTCAGCGTCTCCGAGATCTCACCGGCATAGCCGGCATACCAGTCGATCTCCAGATTGGCATCGTCGCCGAAATCCACGTTGCTGCCCCAAACACCGATGAATATCCCGTTGTCGAAGGCGACGTCCAGGCTGCCCTGAATCGCGGGATCACCCGCGGTCTGTGAGATCCCACGAAACCGGTAATCGCTGGTGAAACCAACTGTGCCCGATACTTCGGCTGTCTGGGCGAAAGTAGAGAACAGCAGGCACGCCGGTGCTATCCACAATAGTTTCATGATGTTCTCCTCGTCAGGTTGAGTTACGTACTGAGTTAGAACCTCATAGCGACCGATAGGGAGCGATCTGGAGCGTACTAAGCGCGAGACCGACACGCCGTAGAGTCATTATGGGTATCATGATGGAATAATGCACAAGCAGCATGCTGCGTATGTACGGGGTCTGCTCGGGATACGCCCTGCGGCATCCATCCCTCACGCCTTCGCGGTCTGTAGCCGCTGCGCGCTTCACTTGCGACGCGCTAACGCGCGCACCTACCCTCCGCCATCCTGGCTCCGCCCCGCTTCGCGGCCTTACGGCCCCATCCATGGGGCCGAAAAAGGAATCCTTGCCTTCGGCTTCGGACGACCATTTTGAACGGCCTCCTTCGTCGGCCATGCACCGATGCTCTGATCTACTCTTTTCCATTTTCCCTACCCTTCATGATTCCGGTATGGTAAGTCCGGGCAGTAGGAAAGAAAGATGCCTGAGCTGGAAGAGTTTAAATCGTCTATCAACCTGACCGAATATGCGGCCTCGCTGGGCTATCTGATGGACCGGAGAGCCAGCTCGCGCAATTCGGTGGTGATGCGCCATGGTAACGGGGACAAGATCGTGATCGCCCGAGGCCATGACGCGCACTGGATTTATTTTTCCGTCCGGGACGATACCGACAATGGCACGATTGTGGATTTCGTACAGCACCGCAAAGGCTGCAAGCTCGGCGGGGTGCGGCAGGAGCTGCGGCCATGGATAGGGCAGGGGAGTTCCATCCTCCGGCCCCCGGTGGAAAGTTACGCTCCATCCGTGACGCCATCGAGCAAGGACCGCGCGCGCGTGGTGCTGGAGTACGAGCGTATGCACCCTGTGACCCGTCATCCTTACCTGGAGCAGGAGCGGGGCATTCCTTCCGCCGTGCTGGGTTCCCCGCGCTTCGCCGGGAAGGTGCGGATGGACGCGCGGGCCAACGCGGTCTTTCCCCACACCGACAAGGACGGCTTGGCCGGATATGAGATCAAGAACCGGAATTTCACCGGCTTTCCCAAGGGCGGGGAAAAGGGGCTGTGGTTTTCCGCCGCGCGCAAAGGGGATCGCTGTCTGGTCATTGCCGAAAGCGCCATCGATGCGATCAGCTATGCCATCCTGCACCCGGAGAAGGGGACCCGCTACGCCAGTATCGGGGGTAGGATGAACCCCAACCAGCCAGAGCTGATTCGATCCGCGATCGAA
>JAAESQ010000820.1 GCA_024229275.1 bacterium
AACAAGGTTGTCGTGGAGTGCAAGGCTACCCGGGAGGGCCATCAGATCTTTGCAGTTCATGCCCTGACCTATATGAGACTCTTGGATCTCAAGCTCGCCCTGGTCATAACCCCTGCTCAAAGACGGCATTCACCCATCCTTAACGACCTCTGAGGAGCCAGCTCAAGGTCGGACTAAGGTTCACTCAGTCTCTGCGTCCCTGCGTCTCTGCGTTAATCTATTCATCGAACGGGACCGTGTGCTTCAATGGCGAACTCAACAGTATTGGGTCTAGCCTGTCGCAGCAGGAATTAGTGAGAAATGCAGGCTAAAACTCCTCTTTGAACAATGGTTTGCCTGCCAACGAGGTATGAAATCCGTAATAGGCAGAAAGACAAACGAGAATTGCGCCGATGAGACCGATTGGCGCATACCAGGCGGAGAAGTCGAACGTAGCCGGGTACTCCCACAGCCACGATGACGCAATGTTGAGAGCAATGGCTGCCAGTAACCCGAGTCGCACTATCGTAAATACGAGGACAACTGCCGCCAAAACACCGTAGATCAGCGACGGCAAGGGGGCGGTGAACGCTTCGGTCGTGAGTACCAGAAACAAGAGGAGTGTGGCACCGATGGCGAGGGAATGCCGACGCAGCACGATACGGAATAGTACGAGAATAAGGAAGATCGCGACACTTGTCGTCACGTCATCAGTGACGCTCAGAGCCTGACCCACCGCGTGTCGAATACCTATCAGGGAATCGATCTCCTGAAACTCGGTCAATTTGGGTGGCGCGCCTGGGGACTCGGGCAAGACCTGTACTGTGGCGAAGGCAACAAAGAGCCAGCTTGCCATGAGGCAACCCAGAAGAATGTCTCTGCCGATGAGGGGATCTTTCCATCGTCCGGCGAGTAGGCGATTCCAAGAGATGAGGGTGTGCGGCCAATACTTACGGGCGTAGGGCTCGATAGCCGCGTAGAACAGCCAGGCGAGAGCAGCTGTTCCTGTGGCGCCGGTGAAGCCGAAGACGACCAAGACAATCTCTTCCACCGAGAAGACGTGATGCGCTCCGAAGACCCATCCGAGCATTCCGATGGCGAATATGATCAAGGCGAGTCGCATGGCGCCGCGGCGGTCCCCTCGTCCAGCTCGGAAATTCCTTCGAGCGAGCAGAATCGCGCCGGTGACCATGAGGATGAAGATAATGACGACGATGGCAACGAGGATGCGTTGTGCTGAGTCTTCGGAGTTTGTTGCATCAGGGATGTCCCAAGGATTGAAAAAACGGGCCCATACAACCTGGCCGTCAAGAGCCGCAGCTTCAAAACGAAACTCGATCTCGGAATTTTCGGGATAGGTGCCGGTCCACGCCCTGTGTCGATCCGCAAAAACCGGTGGAATGCGTTCCGGTTCAGACTCCGTGAGGTTCTCTGAGTCGAGGCCCGCTACTGCGAGCAGCGTCGACCAGTCGAATTCGACTGTGCTTCTTTCATCGGGGAACGCCTCAGAGGAAACGGCGGCAAAGTGGACCAAACGGCCAGAGGAATCAAGGGTGATCTTGGTCATTCCTGGTTTGACGAAAGGCGGGTAGTTGGTCGTTACGTCAGACCCAGGCACGATGGAAAACAAATGATCAGGGCTCGTGCGTTGGCTGAATTGAATGGCAGATGGGCTGCCGGATCGAAGTCTTTGCCATCGGTCGGGAGATTGATCAGTCTCCTCGATGTGTTCGAGAAGATCGCTGTCGAGACGGAACCATGTCGCGCTGTCTTGAGGTTGTTCGTCGTAGCCCAGACTTTCCCTCACCTCTCTCGCGCGCTCTTTAAGCACTGCCGGGGGCTTGTCGAGGGGCACCAATCGCACGATTCGTGCTTTCTCTCCAACCACGAAGAGAACAAGAACCGCCACAACCACACCGACGAGGCAGGCCAAGGCGACCATTGGTTTCAGACTCCCGACTTTTCCGGCAGCGGCTACCAACTCCGGCGACGGAGTCATGCCCGCGGCGAGAGCGGCGTTCAGGGGGTCCCCGCCAGGTAGGCCTGCAGCCACAGCCAGAGCCGAAGGAGGTCTGCTCGTGGGATCGTGTTCAAGGCATCGCATGATGGTGGCCTCGACCGCCGGGTCCAAGGCCTCGATGATGGAAGACGGAGAACGTGGGGACGATTGGGAGTGATGCTGCTTGAGTTCGGCTATCGAAGATGAAGAATGGGTCTTCTCGCCAGTAAAGATCTCGTACAGCACGAGCCCCAACGAATAGATGTCAGTGAGTTCTGAGACATCACCTTGGCTGAGTTGTTCCGGCGCCATATAGGCTGGTGTGCCACCGAATTGAGGTTTCCCAGTGTTTTTGTCTGTTGCTACCGCCAGGCCGAAATCTGTGATTCGAACGCTGCCCTGGTTGTCGAGCATGATATTCGCGGGCTTGAGGTCTCGGTGGATGACATTCTTGGCGTGCGCTGCGGCGAGGCCCGTGCACAGCTGACTGGCAATCTGCACGGCCTTGTCATGCGGCAGTCTACCGATCCTCCGAAGCAAGGAGCCGAGGTCTTCCCCCTCGACGTACTCCATGCTCAGGAAATGCCGGCCATCAACCTCGCCAACATCGTGAACGCGACACACGTTAGGGTGGGACACCTCACGAGCGACTCGGACCTCCTGATACAACCGTTGCAGCCAGCTCTCTTGGTTCGCAAGTTTTGCAGGCAAGAACTTGAGAGCGACGGCCTGGCCGAGTTTCATGTCGTCGGCGCGGTAGACCACTCCCATACCGCCGCGGCCGATGAAACTGACAATCCGGTAGCGGTTGCTCAGAATCTGGCCTGGAGTCAGCAACTCACTGTCGCCGGAAACAGCCGGTTCGGAAAATTCGCTCGGCTGCGCGCTTGGTGAGTCGATAGTGAGGTCGTCACTGTCTTGTGACAGGGAAGGTCCTGAAGCTGAGGGAGAAGATGGAAGTGAGGCGCCACAACGAGGGCAGAACCGCTCAAGCGCCGGCAGCTTGGCCGAACAGGATGGGCATGTTGGCATGATGGGTCATTCTAGCAGCAGCGATGCGAGTGAGTGACTTCGCAAGCGGAATGCTGACAAGCCGAGTTCGTAATAATGTGTCCAACACCACAGAAATGACGACATCCATTCTGTAGGCTCTGGAGAGATTGGCTTCTCGGTAGAGTTGTGGACAGAACGGCGCCTCCACAGGAGGTGCTATAGCCCCCGCACGGGAGGATTGCCATGCGATGCCGCTCAAAAGAGCCAGGATCTGGTTCTAGATCAGCAGGAATCGGAGCACTCGTCATAGGTCTCGTGAGTCTTGGTTGGCTGTTGTTGCGCAGCGGCACCAAGCCTTCACGCCTCACCTATCCGTGCCAGCAAGCAGCGATTACCGGCACTCAGTTTCTTCTGCCTGGGATGATGCTGCTTGGGCTGCACTCCGTGGCCAAGATGATCAAACGGTTATTTCCCTGCGGCTATCGTAGCGCTTGGGTCGGCGGAATCGTGCTGTTGATCGTCGTCGGAGGCGGCGGTGCACTGTTCAGCTGGAGACTCAACCCGGAGCCGATGCCTGGATTTACAGAAGGGTACACAACCAGTGAATCTGGTGTTCGAAATACCTCCTCGTTGAAACAGGCGCAAATCATCCCCTCGCCACACCGGGTTGTTGCCGTTCACCATGCAGAAGCCACGAGTTGGGATTTCTCGTGCACGAGTTCTGGCGCTTGTGGCTCGTACTACGGCGACGACGCCTTTGTCGATCAGGTTTCTGTGGACGCAATGGTGGAAGAAGGCCTCAAGCAGCTGACGGGCGAAGGCAGTGTTTCCGGCGCATGGCAGGTGCTGCTTCCCAATTATGTCAACGGCGAAACGGTCCTCTTCAAGTTGAACTTCAACGATTCCATCATGGGTGGTGGTGTATCCGGCTACGGGGACAACGACGCCTATGTCGATGCTCTGCCGCAGATTGTGAACTCCCTGGTGTCTGGTCTGTTGAGTTTTGGAGTTGCGGAGTCCGATATCTGGCTCTTCGACGGCTCTCGATACATAACGGATCGTTTTCGCAGTCGCCTGCACTACTCAGAACTCGGTTGCTTCGATCGCTACGGCAACGGTGTTGATGTACAGCCGACAACATTCGCCGAGATCCAAGAGGTCGATTTCTCCAGCTCAGGCTACGGCGGCACTCACTACATCGCAGATCCGGTCGTTTTGGCAGACTACGTGGTTAACATGCCCACTATGAAGCGGCATGGAGGCGCGGGTATTACGTTGGCACTGAAGAATCACTTAGGGAGTGTCAACGGATTCGTCTCTGGATCCCACAGTATGCACGACTTCTTCTACCTCTCTGGAGGATCGTATTCGCCGACGGTCAATCC
>JAAESQ010000821.1 GCA_024229275.1 bacterium
GCCAGAGGATGGCTACGGTGGCCGCGCAAGGATGTCGTAACTCTCGATATCCTCGACATGCAGGAGCAGATGCTACGGCGTGAAGTGCTGGTTCTCCGGCGACGCAATCGCAGGCTGGCTGAGATACTCCGTCTCCTGATTGCACTCGATAGAGTCTCTGGGTTCAGTCTCGGCAGTGGGCGGATCCCAGACGGCAAACAGAAGGCAATGCTCCTGAGGGCGAACGAGCGGTCGCGAAACATCCTTCCCGTTAGAGCGGCTCTCCGTATTCTGGGACTCTCTTCGTCCCGCTACCATGCGTGGAAGCGCTCGCAGGAGACCTGTGGCCTTGATGATCGGTCGACCTGTCCACAAACCGCCGCGCACCAACTCACATCGATAGAAGTTCAGACCATCAAGGCAATGGCTACATCTGAAGACTACCGCCACGTTCCCACAGGAACCCTGGCTATTCTCGCTCAACGCCTTGGCAAGGTCTTTGTCTCGCCGGCGACGTGGTACCGACTGATCCGCCAACATGACTGGCGAAGGCCACGCCGCCGCCTTTGTCCCGCGAAGCCGAAGACCGGGATTCGAGCATCGAGGCCGAATGAGATCTGGCACATTGACACAACCGTGATCAGGCTTCTTGATGGTACGAGGGCGTACATCCACGGCGTCATCGACAACTTCTCCCGAAAGATCCTCGCCTGGAAGGTGTCTGAACGCTGTCAACCTGGGAACACCGTCGCGATCCTCCTGGAGGCAGCGCGTTTTCTCCTTCCGCCTGGCGATCGTCCGATGGTCCTCGCTGACGCCGGAGTCGAGAATGTCAATGAGGACGTCGACGCACTCATTGGGAAAGGTCTTCTGCACCGGGTGCTCGCCATGACAGAGATCTGCTTCTCGAACTCGTTGATCGAAGCGTGGTGGCGAGCTCTGAAGCACCAGTGGCTCTACCTGAACTCGCTTGACACCGTCGCGACTCTCACGCGACTGGTGGCTTTCTATGTGGAAGAGCACAACAGGTGTCTCCCGCACTCAGCATTCAAAGGGCAGACGCCTGACGAGATGTTCTTCAACACCGGCGATCATATCCCAACGGAATTGGGGGCTGCGAGGCAAGCAGCACGTCAAACCCGCTTGGATGTCAACCGTAGCATTTCCTGCAAGA
>JAAESQ010000822.1 GCA_024229275.1 bacterium
GAGAAGCTCAAGGAGGACATGGTCCGACGCCACCCGAGGGCAAGCCGGCACGTGATCGACCACCTGATCTCGCTGGAAGCGTTCCTGGACGTGTCCATCCTGAGCGGCTTCTCTTTCGGAGTAGAGAAGGCGCAGATCCTCCAGACCGAAGGTAAGCTCCTTGGCAGGCTCGTTAGCCGGACCGGCGTCAGAGGGGACGGCGAGCGAGCGCAAGCTGTGAGGGATTTTGCGCCGTTGAAAGAAAAGGTGCACGTGCAGCAGTTTGCTGGAAGCACGAACTGGCTTCGGCAGCACATGAAAGAGCCGTACGCCCAAGCGCTGAAGGTGCTAGGCGAGTTCATGAAGCCAGGAGCAGTGTTTCCGCCGGGAGGCTTAGGCTTGGGCAACACGCCTGGAGACCTAGCTGTAAAGGCGATCAAGGTCATGGCGTGTGACCTAATAGAGCTCGCGGTCCTGGACGAAGCTGCGGCTATCGACGGGACGCGGCCATTGGAACAGATAGCAGATTCTTCGGGCATCGCGTGGGGCGGTACGTGCCTACAGATGACGAAGGATCTGACTAGTTTTAATGTGCTGATGACAGCCTCGAAGGGGCTCACGCCGGCGCAACAGGCCTGGCCGCCGCTCACGCTCGAGGGATATGCCCAGCTCGAGATGAAGAGAGCTCAGAGAAGGACCATAGGCGCCATGAGGTCCATTTGTTGGACTGACCACGCGAATTGGACGAAACAGCTGGTGCTGGAGGACGTAGACGTCAAGCACCTTCGCTGGGTCTCGTGGATTGTGGCGGATGGGTCCCAAATTAGGAGCTTGAGCGGGCGTACTGCGAAGCTGGGAGATGGCTTTTCGCGGAATCCCGCAGGTAGAGATGAGCTAGTGGCCCAGCGAACCAAGGACTTGGCTGGCAGGACAGGCCAGTTGAGGGGTTTCACCTTGGAAGGATTCCTTTCGGATTATGAAGAAGGGAGTCTTGCGTATCCATGGACGATTAGCGCGGACGCCGTGCCGGACCAAGAGCTGCGTACAGGAGCACGCGGACCAGGGACCGAGACTGGTAGTGATCGTCCGTCCCCGGTCGCGGCATCCTTGATCGACAAATGGGCAGTGATCGCTGCGGCAGCCGGGGTGTCCATGGATATAGTTGTGCTATTCGCGCCCGAGGCGGGGACGATGCGAGAAGCAGAACGGCGTAGAGCAGAGACCGAGGCTGAGTTGAAGAAAGTCCTGGTGTCCAGAAGAGTCAAGGTTCATAGAATCTCAGGCCCTTTTGAAGAAGAAGGCGCGGATTGGCAAGGCCAGTTCGACAAGGGGAAGCGAGGCTTGGCGCCTCAGAAGTTGATTCTGGACACGAAGAAGGACGGAATGACGGCAATAGTAGCGCTAGCGAGACAAGCTGGAAGGCTCTCGCCCTCGCTGATCATAGGCGAGGGGCAAGGCGGCATCGTTGCCGCAGGTCTCGCCAAGCCGGCATGTTTGGAGCTGGCTCTACAGGTTCGTAACGTCCAGACAGAGGAAGCCGTGAGGATTGCTCAAGGATGGAGTCTCCTTCAGGCTGTTTGGGTGTTGCAGCCGAGGCTCAACAAGACGGGCGTAGGGCTCGGACTGCTGAAGGCTGCTTTGCCGGAGATTTTCCAACAGGACTATCCTAAAGAGGGAC
>JAAESQ010000823.1 GCA_024229275.1 bacterium
GCAGCACCGAACAGTTCCTTTGCTCTGTCGCGAGCAAGCGACTCGGCGATATCGACGTACTGGCATCCACCGTAGTACCGCTTCGCCGGGTAGCCTTCAGCATATTTGTTGGTCATGACCGAGCCCATGGTCGCCATGACTGCGGGTGATACGAAATTCTCCGATGCAATAAGCTCGAGTCCTTCGTTCTGTCTACGGCGCTCATCCTCGAGTGCTTTCGCAATTTCAGGGTCAGCTGCAGAAACGAGCTGATTGTGAACTTCGAAAAACTGAACCTGCTGCTTGAGATCGGTCATGACTCCTCCGTGGGCGCCTCTTGTGGGCAGTTGATCTTGTTGACGCGACGACTGTGACGGTCGCCTTCGAATGGGGTCTCAATAAACACGCGTACGATCTGCTCCGCAACGCTCTCGCCAGTGACCCGTGCGCCTATGCATACGACGTTCGCGTTGTTGTGGCGCCGCGCCATCTCGGCAGTGAATGCGTCGTGGCAGAGAGCTGCGCGAACGCCGGGATGTCGATTGGCCGCCATGCTCATACCGAGGCCTGTGCCGCAGATCAGCACGCCCAGATCTGCCCGTCCGGACTCAACCTCGGCGGCGAGTCGGTGAGCAAAGTCCGGATAGTCCACCGATGCCGTGTCATGGGGACCGAGGTCGTGGACTTCGGCTTCGGTAGATTCAAGCAAGGTGCATAGCGTCGATTTGAGTTCTGTGCCGGCGTGGTCGGAGGCGAGTGTGATGATCATCTCAGATCTCCCATGAATCGTTGCTCGAGGGTCGGTTGCTCGAGCGACTGATACTCCTCGAGGGCGAAGCGATCGCTCATTCCGGCGATGTGATCCACAACCAGTCGAGCGAATCCTGGAGACGAATGGTAACGAGAGGTTACCTCGGTGGCAACAGATTTCAACGGAACGTCTCGCAGATATGGGAAGCCGAATTCCTCGTTGGCGCGCAGAAGTACATACGAAGGAAGATTCAAAGGATTGGTCCAGAAAGCGTGGAACAGGGCAGTGATTACCTTGCGGGCACGCCAATCCTGACGATTTACTTGAGGGTGGTTGATGATGAACTGGTATATGAAGGACTTCAGCTCCCGAAAAATCTCGGCGATATCCCTCGAAAACCAGATTGTGGTTTGCGATAGTTTGTGGGAGTGTGCGAGGAACGCCTGACGATCCTGTATCGAGTGTCGATTCAGAAAGTGTTGGATCTTCGCGGCTGAATTCCGTACCACGTTGCTGACAAAGAGATCGATCATTCCACGTATCAATAAATCTTGTCGTCGATACTGGCTGTCAGTCGGATCGAGTGTCGCGCCGATATGATCATAGACAGCGCGGCAAACAGCGAGGTTCTCGACGTCCATAAGCCCAACTGAACCTGCTCGCAGACCATCCTCGAGATCATGCGTCTGCTGTGCGATCTCATCAGCAATGGCGACGACCTGGCCTTCCAAGTGGCACGATCTGTTGAGAGCCAGCCCTTGTGTCGACGGAAGCGGAAACGGAAACGACACCCTCCATCGAGTGTGTTTGAGTATGCCTTCACGGACTTGATCGGTCAGGCCGAGACCTGGTTGCGGATAACGGCGTTCGAGGAGATCGACGACACGAAGCGACTGATAGTTGTGTTTGAAGGTTCCAACTTCGGTAATCACGTTCTGAGGAAGACCGATCCGCGAATCTCTACCAGCCAATATTCGGATGAGAATCGTTTCGCCTGTATGTCCGAACGCAGTGTGTCCCAGATCGTGTCCAAGGGCGATCGCCTCGACCAAATCTTCATTGAGCCCGAGGGCACGAGCGATGGTCCGTCCAATTTGAGCGACTTCGAGAGTGTGGGTGAGTCGCGTCCTTGGGTGATCAGCGACATGGGGGACAAAGACCTGGGTTTTATGCTTAAGGCGGCGAAAAGCTCGTGAGTGAAGGATACGGTCGCGATCCCTCTGGAATTCGAGCCGTATTGCGGATGGCCTGCTCTCAACTTCGACGCGTCGAACTCCCTCCGAAGAACGCATAGCCCAAAGAGCGAGCCGTTGATCCTCATCGGCCTGGAGAGTATTGCTGTCGCGGATAGCGCCGTCGATCATTTTGATTCAATCTCTCGGTCTGCGTGACGCAGAAGAGCGCCAACAAGGCGTAAGCTACCGGTGGCGACGACGGGATCCGGAAGCAGCTCAAGGGCCGTCAAGGGGTCGTGGGCAACCTCAGCGCAGGGAAAAGCGCTCTCGAGGCGGTCCATCGACATCGTACGCTCATCCGACAATGGACAGATGGCAATCTGGCTGACCACGGGACAGAGCAGTTCAGCCATGGCCTCAACCGGCTTGTCATCGAGGCATGAAAAGAGGAGGTTGGGTCTTCGTTCAGCTTCAGCGAGATGGCTGGCAAGACACGCTGCTGCCTCCAAGTTGTGTCCTGCGTCGAGCAGTACCTGTCGACCCAGGACGTTGTGGAAGGTAAGTCTACCGGGCCATTTCGTTGCCTCAAGACCACGCAGAATGGCCGAATCGTCAAGCTGGACAAGACCCGCATCCTGGGCAGCGACGGCGAGAGCAAGCGCGAGGTGGAGGTTCTGAAGTTGGTGACGACCTGTGAACGGAGATTCAAACTGAAACTCGAACTGTTCATGTTGTACGGCGACCCTCTTCGTATCAACCTCGGACAGTGAGACGAGTTCATCCGAGGAGATTGCGTGAGCAACCTCCAATGTGGCGAGAATATCTGCATCCACGCCTGGGCCGAGGACCGCATGAGGAGCGGCTTGTAGTGCCGTGGCCTTATCTTGAGCAATACGTTGACGAGTTCCTCCAAGCCATGCTTGGTGATCTGTCCCCACGTTGGTCAGGCCGGCAATCGAGCTGTTTGCGACGCGGGTCGCATCCCAGCGTCCACCCATTCCAGCTTCGAGAACGATGACGTCGACGTCATGATTTCGAAATGCACAAAATGCGGCAGCAGTGAGCGTTTCGAAGAAGGTCAGCTCCGGGAACTCGTCGAGCAGGGTGAGGTGACTTTCGAGTTCGGTGTTGGTGATCGGGACTCCACCGATCCGAATGCGTTCCTCGACTCGGATGAGATGTGGGGAAGTGTATAAGCCGGTGACGAGACCATGTGCGGCAAGCAAGGATTCGAGGAGAGCCGCTGTTGAGCCTTTGCCGTTGGTGCCCACTATCAAAATCGATGGAGCATGTGACTCAGGGTTCCCGAGCTTCTCGAGAACGTGACGGAGAATACTCAGGCGGGGCCGAATGCGAGCTGGTCGCCGATTCAGAAGGCTCAGTGGAAGTAGCTGAGGCATCTCGAGAGTGCGCCCTTGAGTTCCGACCTTGGGACCACGAGATCGAGCATTCCGTGCTCAAGGAGGAATTCAGATCTCTGAAAGCCTTCCGGTAACTTCTGGCGGATCGTCTGTTCAATGACTCTTGGGCCGGCAAACCCGATCAACGCCTGAGGCTCGGCGATATTCACATCCCCCAACATTGCATAACTCGCTGTGACTCCACCGGTCGTCGGATCGGTAAGAACCGAAATGAACGGGATACCACGATCTCTCATTCGGGCTATTCCTGCGGAGATCTTGGCCATTTGCATGAGTGAGAGGATTCCCTCCTGCATGCGCGCTCCTCCGGAGCAAGAAATCGAGATCAGAGGAATACGGCGAGCAACGCAGCGTTCGATGGCGCGCGCCATTTTCTCACCGACCACCGATCCCATCGATCCACCCATGAAGCGATACTCCATCGCGGCGATGAGGCATGGATGGCGATCGAGATCACCTTGGGCAGTGACGACTGCGTCACCGGAGCCAACCTTTTTCTGATACGCAGTCAGGCGCTCAGCGTAAGGCTTGGAGTCTGCAAAAGAAAGCGGATCACAGGATCGAACGCGAGGGAAAAGGACTTTAAATCGTCCATTGTCAAAGAGCATCGACAATCGCTGCTGAGCAGTGATTCGAAAATGATGGGAGCACCGAGGGCAAACGTGAAAATTCTCTGACACCTCTTTGTGATAGAGAATCTCTTTGCACGCCTGACATTTGA
>JAAESQ010000824.1 GCA_024229275.1 bacterium
AAGGAAGTTGTCTCGCAGGTTGACCCGTGTTTGGTTCAACCTTATTCGCATTACCTCTGGGGGAGGACGGCGGTTCACTCGGAACCAACTGTCCCTTTCACAAGATCGGTCCTCATCACGTCGGTGACGTCGTCACAAGCGACACGATGCGGACTGCTCTTGTGCAGGCTGTCCTCTTGTACGCGGGCTTCGCATGAGGCAGCCGTGCCAAATCGCCGTGAGTCTGGTCACGGCGATTCTGTTGCTAACGGTCACAATGGTTTGCCGAGAGGGCAACTCGTTCTTTCGGACTCCTAGTAGGAAGGTGGATTGGGCAGTTGTAACTCGGGCGCGGTGTCTTAGTTGTCTACTGCGCTGGGTCTACAATCGCCCGGTTGACCGCTCTGTCCCTCTATCGCTTCTTCTTGAGCCCGACTTCGAAATCCGCTCCTGCCTCGGCGATTATCTCGCTTCAGGGCGGCAGGCGTGTTTCTTGAAGTGTCGGCTCTGCTTCAATCGTGGTGCACGGTTGAAGACTCCATATATAGATTCTTGATTTTCGTGCGCGAAATCGCAGAATCTATATATGGAGTTTTCGCATCACGGCGGTATGGACGATTTTTCTGCAGTGTTTTATTGATTGCACTTGCAGGTCATTTCGAATACATTTGATGTATTTCGATTGAAGAGACCGGTGAGTTGCCCCGGGGTAACTGCATAAGTCTACCCTGGGGCGGCACACCTGTCTCAAGCTACCTGCACTTACGGCGCGCACGCACACGCGTGTCTAACCAGCTCCGCCCTCGACTGCGGCGCTGGCTCAAGCTTTGATCAGCAAAAAGAGACTGGGGTCGGGAACGGGCAGCTGGGAGTCTGCCTCGCTCTGCGCTCTTCTGCCTCTTGCTGCTACCACCTCGTGCCGAGCTCGCTCTTCGGCAACCACCCGTGCCGTACCCGCTCTTCGGCAACAACAAATCACGTCGGGGCAGAGTTCCCCGAACCCCTGGTCTCAGCCCGACGAGTTCATTAGGTTATCGGCCGTAAGTTCTCAGAGTCACCATGACGGACAACGACCGCGCCTACACCATCGCGTCTTCGTCAACTCCGCAAGTCCTGACTATCTCGTCAGGCTCGGGCCAGGAAGTTGCGGCGCCGGTGATTCACATCGGCTCCGGCTCAGTCGGTTCTCAGCACTCCGCGCTCGAGACCATTGAGCACGTTGCGCCGTCGAAAGTCAGTCGTTGCTCCAGCTCCTCCGATGACATCGACCTCTTGATCGCACGTGAAGAAGCTGCACGTCTCGCTCAGGAGGCGTCGCAGGCAAAGCTCGCACTTCTGGAGGCGAGGGCCAAGAGCAAGAAGAGCTCG
>JAAESQ010000825.1 GCA_024229275.1 bacterium
CTTAATAATCTGGATTCGGTCAAGATTGGCCCCAATCGGATCACGAAGCGCATACACCATGAAGGTTGGCGCTTTTGCACCTTCAGGGGGTGCTGGCAAGTCTGCACCCATCGGCACACCTTTCTCATAACCACGGAATACAGGCTCACGGCTTTTGATGTCGGCATCGGTGTAGTTCCAACCGCCGAAGAAGCGCACCACGATGCGGGGACCGGTCGTCGCATAAAGTTCCTTACGATCCATCGCATCGAAGATCGAAGCGCGGGTGTTTTCGTGCGCCCAGACTGCGGTAATACCCGAAGCCAACTGCTGCCAGCTGAAAATCTCTCCGTGCTCGGTTTTCATGAACGGGTGGGTCAATCGTTCCGGCGACGGCTCGTAACCGGCATGCTTGCCGAAGAAGTTGCTTTCCTCTGCCGTAGTCAGAGAGGTATGGCTGTCCGTGGCGCCGGTGAAACCGAATTTATACGGGTTGGTTCCCAGTTTCTTTTCCAAAGCCAGGCCGATCTTCAGGGCTTCGCGAGCATACTCCTTGGCGAGCATTTCGTCCGTCTTGGCTGCGGATACGTCCAGGTTACCGACATCCCAGGTTCCGTAGTCGGCGAACTCATCATTCGGGGA
>JAAESQ010000826.1 GCA_024229275.1 bacterium
CGAAGTAGGGCCGATAGTTGCTCCCGCCGGCGCGGGCGATGAGCCTCTCCGCCTCGTTGCCGTCGGCGTGGATCAGGCAATCGACGATGCCGCGACCTTCATCCTCACACACCGAAACGACTGCAGCTCCGGCACCGTCGCCGAACAGCACTGTCCGATCGCGACTCTCGGTGTTCTTCGCGAACTCATCGGGTGTAATTTCGCAGTCATCTTGACCGAAAATGACTCTCCAAGTGTTCTTGCTCCACGGCAGTAAGCACGTATGGACCTCTGCACCGACGATCAAAACGTTGCGATACTGACCCGATCGGATCAACGCGTCGGCCAGTTGGAGACCGTAAATAAAGCCGGCACACTGCTGTCGGATGTCGAGGCAGGGAATGTTGCCAAGCTCGAGTTTGCGCTGAAGGAAGGCGCCCGCTCCCGGGAGGTAACAGTCGGGAGTCATGGTCGCAAAGATCAGGTAGTCGATGTCGGAGATCTCAAGGCCGGCATCAGCAATCGCCTGCCGTGCAGCCGGTACCGCCAGATCGCTGGTCGATGTGTCGGCATCGGCGTAGTGACGTTGCTCAATGCCGGTGCGAACCCGGATCCACTCGTCCGAAGTTTCCATGATGCGGGAGAGGCGTTTGTTGTCGACGACATACGGAGGAACCGAGAGACCTGTACCGGAAATCACGGCGCGCATGGCGGACTCCTTCAAGTAGAGACTATAGCGGAGCCGGGGGGGGCTGTGCGGGGAAGAAGGCTATGCGGGACGAACGGGACGGACGGCAGGCTAGTGCAAGCCCGTTGCCATTGCCGTCGGTGAGAAGCGCAGCTGAGCCGTAGCGAGCGTGAGTTTTAAACCACGAAGAGCACGAAGAGCGCAAAGAGGGAGAATATGGGCGGTTCGAAGAACTATTCCCCTATTTCCTCAGCGTGCTCCTGTTCAAAACCTCACACCCGTGTCGGTTCTGAAGATCGAATCTCGATGAAAACGACAATGATGATGGAGCTAGCGGTGAGAGTCTCTCGACAACCAGCTAGCCTTACAGCTTGTGCGCAAACAAAAAGGCATAGTCGCTCGGCAGAACACCTTTACGGACTAGGATCTTCTCGAAAACGATCAGCAATGGCAGGATCTCGCGCCCGCCGGGATTGTTCTCGAAATGGCCGGCAATACCGTGCAGCAGGGGATCGAGTAGCGATCCTCCGGTGAGACGGATTTCGTCTACCGAAAGGAAGCGGTTGGCGAGATCGAGAAGCTCGCTGCTTCGGATAGCTTCCGAAGGGTCATCCTCGACTACTTCGTCGATGGTTGGTTGCCAGGCGGCTTGGCAGACTTGGCCCTTGACGTCAGTACGGAGCCTCTCGGGGAGAGCTCGCATGATTTCACTCACGATCTCGACCTGTTTCTCGCCGTATTGGAAGCGGTCAGGGCCGACATATTCCCTCATGCAGAAGAGGCCGGAGGGACTGAGATGCGTGTTGATCTCTGAGAAGAGTCGCTCGAGTCTCTCGATATGGTGCAGAGTCCCGATCGCAAATATCAGGTCAAAAGGCTGTTCAAATTCCCACGGGTCGTTTTCGAGGTCCATACGGCGATAGCGAAGAATCTCGCCGAGACCAAGGTCGTCTGTGAGTTCTTGTTGAGACGCAAGAAGCTTGCTGGAAAGGTCCACAACAGTGATCTCTTCAAACCGACCCGAGCGGACAAATTCGTTGGCTGCGACTCCATCACCATGGGAGCAGCCCAACGCCAGCGCGCGGAGGTCCGAACGACCGTCCGCGTCGGGGATTCGCGACAGAATGTTCTCGATCCAAGGTGTGTCACCAAACGCTTCCTGAATCTGGTAGGCGGAAGGCAGCTCCAAACTCTCCCAAAAGACCTTGAAGCCGTCCTTGGAGTACACATCCGCCGAGTTGGACCATTTCTCTTCCACTCGGCTCAGAGGCTTGGTGTTTTCATCATCATTCATCACTCACTCCTCGCCCGTGAGAGTAGAGTAGCCGATTATGAGGAGGGGAGGGGCTGTGCGGGGCCTGCGGTTATACGGGACGAACGGGGCGAACAGCTATACGGCAGGTCACCTCAGGTTCGTCGCCGATGCCTTCGGTGAGAAGCGCTGCTGAGCCAGAGCGTACGTGAGTTTTTTAACCACGAAGAGCACGGAGATCGCAAAGAAAGCGCAAAGAGAATAGAAAGGGACGGTTCTTCGAACCGCCGGATTAAATTTCAACAATGAGGTTGAAGTGTAGGCGCGCGACTTTCGCGCGCCTACGCCGAGATCCACAGTCATGTAGTTTGCTACGCAATTTGGTGTGGAGAGAAGCGTCTCGGAAGAACATGCACGGCGGAGTGAATGATTCCCTGGCGAATCAGACTGAGATTTCTGACGCTTCAGATGATTCCTCGCCAATTGGGTTGGCAAGCCTGATAACACAAGAGATCATTGGCTCCCCAGTCCACCAATTCGCGAAACGCATTGCCGGTCATGGAACTCACTCAGCTGATGTCATTGGAACGAAGACAAGAAGAACGCAGAGACGCAGGGGCGCAGAGAGTGCCGACTCTGTCAAAGGTTCTTGCTGGGTGTTCGGCGATTGTGGCTGTTGAAAGTCACGAGAGGAAATCATTTGGGTAGCGCGCCAGAGATTTCTACTCCACCCAAGGTACTACCCGCGTTCCATCGCTCGTGGCCAAACCAACGCGGCTCGAAGCTGTGAATTGAGTAATCCTTCATCGTGCGACACAAAAGATCTTGTTTCACGC
>JAAESQ010000827.1 GCA_024229275.1 bacterium
GATGCGCGTTGGTCACCAAACTATAACGCAGCAGCGGCCGAGGATTCAGATACCAGATTAAAGGAGTTTTTCGCCAAATACCTCAAGAGATGATAAGCCTAACAAAGAGGGACCGGAAATCGACTGATCGGAGGAGGATATGCAAAAAGATTCATCGCCGACAATTCAAGGCTTCAAAGTGAGGGCTGTTCGGGTGCCGATGACAGAACCGCATCAGACCGCAAGCGGCGTGATTACCGAGTCGCCTCTGGTCTTGACGGACATATTAACCGACACCGGAATCAGCGGGCACAGCATTGTGTTCACTTACACGCCGGCCGCGCTCAAGCCGACTGCTGAGCTGATTCAGAATTTCGAGGCCCTGGTGCAGGGTGACGTCCTGGCTCCAGCCGAAGTCGAACAAAAACTCGCCAAACGGTTCCGATTGTTAGGGCCGCAAGGGCTAGTCGGTATTGCGCTCGCTGCGATTGACATGGCACTTTGGGATGCGCTGGCTCGCGTTCATAGCATGCCACTCGTGCGCTTGCTCGGGGGGGTGGAGAAGCCGGTTCGTGCCTACGGAGCGGTCGGGTACGACGGCGTGCAAGACTCTGGGAAGGGCGCCGAGAGTTGGGCGAAGCGAGGATTCACAGGTGTCAAGGCCAAGATTGGCTACCCCACTGTGCAAGAGGATGTCGCCGTTGTGCGCGCCATTCGAAAGGCAGCGGGCGACGACATGGCCATCATGGTGGACTACAACCAGTGCCTCACTCCGACAGAGGCCGTAGAACGTCTTCGGGTTCTCGACGACGAGGATCTCACCT
Organism: bacterium; assembly: GCA_024229275.1. Taxonomy (GTDB): domain Bacteria; phylum Acidobacteriota; class Thermoanaerobaculia; order Thermoanaerobaculales; family Sulfomarinibacteraceae; genus JAAESQ01. Next base: position 804 of record JAAESQ010000827.1, read on the forward strand.
GGGTCGAAGAGCCGACGCTCGCCCACGACTATGCCGGGCATGCACTTGTAGCACGCGAAGCGCGAACCCCAATCCAGTGCGGTGAGAACTGGTGGGGAACGTTGGACATGCTGCACGCCATTGAGGCGCAAGCATCGGACTTCCTA
>JAAESQ010000828.1 GCA_024229275.1 bacterium
ACTGCGGATGGTAGCAAGGCGGTCGATGATTGGGTTGAGTTCGCCTGCCCGTCACGGGAGGATTTTCGGGCGCAACGAATTGAAGAGGCGGTGGCGCTTGTGAGAGAAGTACGACCGGCCGCACTGAGCCTGGATTTCATTCGATACTTTGTCTTTTGGGAAATGGTCGGGCCCGACCAGGATCCGCGGTCGCTGCCGGACTCGTGCTTTTGTCCACGCTGTCTCTCTCGTTTCACCGATGAGATGGGGCGTGCGATTCCTCCTGGAGATCCGACTGAATCGGCAGGTTGGATCTATGAACATGCGTTGGATGATTGGGTTGAGTTCAAGCGTCAAACGATTATTGGCATGGTCGAGGAGATCATCGCGGCTGTACGCGAGGTCCAACCAGAGATTGCTGTCAACCTCCACGCAGTACCATGGCGCGAAACCGATTTCGATCGAGCTGTCGTCCGCATCGCCGGGCAGGACCACTCCGTACTGGGCGGAATGGTGAATTACCTCTCGCCGATGTGTTACTCCTTCATGCAGTACCAGCCGCCCGAGTGGATCGCTTCAGTCGTTCAGGATCTCGATCGGCAATCGGCATGCCCAGTGTTG
>JAAESQ010000829.1 GCA_024229275.1 bacterium
GAGACGCAGGTGCCGTGATGACCTCGTCTATACCCAGACTTTCAATCCTCCCCGTAACGCGTTCACCGTATATGCCATCGCCGTCTCTAATCAGATAACTCGGCGCAGTATCAAACGGAAACGCTTCGACGATCTGTTGTGCTGTCCACTGCGCTGTAGGATGTTCTGTCACGTTGAAGTGAACAATTCGCCGTCGGTCGTGGGCAAGCACGATGAAGACGAACAAAACCCGAAAAGTAGAAGTCGGAACAATGAAAAAATCGATCGATACGAGATCTCGAACATGCTGCTCTAGGAATGTTCTCCATGTTGGCGACGAAGGCCTGGCTCGCTTGGGCTGATACTTTTCTACCGTTGACTTGGCAACCTCGATTCCAAGCATTGCAAGCTCAGCAACGATCTTCGGCGAGCCCCACGTCGGATTGGCTTCCCACATCCGCCTAATGAGCTTTCTGAGCTCTCGCGAGATCCGAGGTCGGCCTGGCTTAGCCGATTGACTAAGCTCGCGCCAGTAGTCGCGGAATCGCTTTTTCTGCCATGTTGTTACGGTCCTGGGCTGGACAAAGTACAGGGCTGCGCGCCA
>JAAESQ010000830.1 GCA_024229275.1 bacterium
AGGAAGCCGCGCAGACCCGAGGCGATCAATTGGGTGTGGCCAGCGCTGTAGCGGCGCGCCTGCTCCAGCATAAAGCTGTTCAGGTCTTGGGCGCACAACGTCCCAAGCTCAAGTGACTGCGTGCCGAATCGCCACCGAAGAAAGCGTCCCACCGTATCGAGATAGGAACACACGGTGGACGGCGCCAGGTTACGTTGGCTAATCAAATGCGCCTGGAACGCCTGCTTGATGCCTGCGTGTTCGTCGCTCTCTACCCCTCGTACCAACGGGGGGATGACAGCCGCTTCTCGCAGATGTGCCAGAAGCCTGACCAACGTCGGGTGATCCTCCAAACTCTTACGACGGCTCCTGTAGCGGTGCTGGAGAAAGGCATCGACAATAGTCTCATTTAGCTGTGCTACCGCGAGCCCCCGATCCTGAAGCCAGGTGCTCAGCGCGGCGAGCAGTCGCATCGCATACCTCGCTGTCGCGACCGCGAAGCCATGGTCCGACAACTCTTGGGCGATGGCATCGATATGCGCGCCCAAAGGACCGGCATGCAGGCGATGTAAAACGACAGGGTTGGGAAAGAAGTCTTCAATCATGGCTGTCTCCTCGATGGCGGATCAGTTGACCCACTATTGGAAACAAGCCGAATAATGCCGAGCGGACAAGGCCAGCACTGCATACAACCCGGCGAAAATAAAGAACTTTATGAAGTGGCCGACAGGCCACTCGGCATTATCAGGGACTCCGGATTATGCCTCACCGAGTGCGGGGTGACTTTCTTGGACTTCAGGGAGGGACACGTCTTTCCTGCTTTAGCTGCGTATTGGCGCACGATGTAGCGGATCCCGAAGCGTGTGATGGGCTCGCCCCTGGCATTGACGAACACCGAGGGCATCGAGGATGCTTGGGCATCGCGATGACGGAAATAGGTTTCGAGCGCTGAGACCGTTTCCGGCCACAAAGGGCAGAGCCGTTCCTTGCGACCCTTGCCGGTGAGCTTGACCTGGAAGGGGGGTTCGAGACGCAAATCGGTGCGCTCTAGATCGACCGCTTCCTGGACACGCGCGCCGGTGTTATAGAGGAACAACAAAAGCGCGTAATCTCGCAGGCCGTTGGGGGAGTTGGGGTCTACGCTTTCCAAAATGGCGCAGACCTCCTCATTCTCAAGGTACTCGATTGTAGTATGCTGCGTGCGCTTGAGGGGGATATCGCAAATCCTCTTACAGCGCTCCATGACGGTTGGCTCTTGGCCCGCCACATAGCGGAAGAAAGTGCGCAGCCCGGCAAGGCGGTTATTGCGCGTCTGGCTGCAGTTGCCGCGCGTTTGCTCGAGATGGTCCAGGAACGCCAGGACCAAGTTCGCATCGAAGTCCTCAAGCGTGAGCTTGTCAGGTGGCTTTGCGGTTTGGCGAGCGACAAACTGCAACAAGAGCTTGAGAGTGTCTCGGTAGCTGAGAATGGTGTTGTGGCTCAAACCGCGTTGTGCTGTCAGATACTGACGGAAGAATTGTTGTACAAAACGCGCAATACACTGAGTTGCATTCATGAGGGCACTCCTTTTGGAGAGATGTTCTGACGAAAGTTTTCGTGGAAACGCTCACTGGCCTGTTCGAGTAGCTCGGCGCTCGCGTGCAAATACACTTGAGTCGAGGCGATACTGACATGACCGAGGTAGGTG
>JAAESQ010000831.1 GCA_024229275.1 bacterium
ACTATTCGTCCTCAATGCCGCAACGGCCCGCGAGTGGCGGTACATCTTCATGGGTGTTGGCCACACGGTGGGAACGCCGATCGAAGTCGTTCAAGAGCCACTCGACAGCTCGGATCAAGTTGCCTGTATCGAGCAGGGAATTCCCGCAGTACAGATATTCACGGGACCTACTGCGGATTACCACCGACCGAGCGATATGGTAGACACTATCGACGCGAATGGAATGGTGACGGTCACCGAAGTGGCCCACGAGACCGTTGCGTATTTAGCAGACCGAGTTGACCCCTTGAACATCACAATCGAGGAATCGTCGAAGAGTGAACCCGTCTCTTCCCATCCATCAGCCCAGAGTTCACGGCGGGTCAGCCTCGGGACCATGCCCGATTTTGGTTTTTCTGGCCCGGGAGTAAGGATCCATCAGGTGATGCCTGATTCGCCAGCCGCCGATGCTGGGCTTCAGGCAGGAGATGTTCTCCTAGCCACTGATGGCCATGAGCTTGATGGACTGCGCGACTTCTCGAATCGCCTCAAGAGCTATTCAGCGGGAGACTCGGTGAATCTCTTGATCGATAGGGATGGCGAGCGAAAGACTGTGACTGCGACGCTTAAAGCGCGATAGAATCTAAAGGACTCTCGCATAAAAAGTAGTTCACAGTCCTCATGCGAACTCGCCGAGGTCAAACGCCATATTTCGATGACGATGACGATGACGATGACGATGACGATGACGATGACGATGACGATGACGATGACGATGACGAGGGCCGGAGTTGATCCGACCCATCGTCAGAGGAATTAGTGCAATAGGAGGTAGTCGGCTTACCCGGCGTGGTAGGGATCCGAACCCGCGGCGTGGTCGGTCTTGTCGATCACGCTCTTGATCTCGGGAACCGCGCCCGTGATGGCCTTTTCGATACCCTCTTTCAGGGTCACCTGGGACATGCCACAGCCCTGGCAGCCGCCACCGAACTCGATCACCGCGGTGTCGCCCTCGATCTCCAGGAGTTCGACCCAGCCTCCGTGGCCGCGCACTGCCGGGAGCACCTGCTCGTCGATGACATGTTGCACCTTCTCGGCAAGGGGGTCATCCCAGTGAGCAACAGCGAGGGGATTCTCGACCTTAAAGCCGGCTCCTGAGGGATCGCTGACAAAGTCGACGGAGGCCTCATCGAGGAACTCGGCGCTCTGTGCGTCCATGAAGACCTTGAGGTTTTCGAGGTCGACGGCCTGATCCGCGTCGTAGGTCTCACCTTCGGAGACGAGCGAAAAGTTGTAGGAAAAAGTGTGCCGACCTTGCTTCATTGCAACCAGACGCAGCCCGACAAAGTCGCCTTCGGATTGCTCCATATATTCGAGGACCTTCTGTTTTGCCCCATCTGTGAATGTGATCATTGACAACTCCTTTTAGCATGCGAGACATCGTTGGTCCCGATGACTTGGTGAACAACGTTTTCGGCTAGCGTATTCGCGGCAAATGCACGCCGCTACTGCACAGGGTACACCACCTGTGTGCTACCTTGGCTTCATGGCCGTCCTCGCTCGAGTATCGCGAGTTTTTGTCAGCGACCGCTTCGTCATGACGGTCATTGTCTTGAATACTGTGGCGCTCTTCCTATTCGAGACATTTCCCTCGCAATCACCGTGGTCCCGACTCTGGTACGCAATTGACTACGTGTGCGTGGCGTTCTTTCTGCTTGAAGCAATCATCAAGATCACCTCCAACGGCTGGCTGATCTATTGGTCGAGCGGATGGAACAAGTTCGACTTTGTCGTCGTTTTGCTGAGTACTCCGGTTCTTTTCGTACCTCCGACCGACGAGATGCAAATTTTTGCCAATTTCCTGGTACTCCGACTCGGTCGGCTCTTCCGCCTTTTCCGGGTCTTGCGGTTCATTCCCAACATGGATCATCTTGTGGCCGGTGTGCGTCGTGCTTTGCGCGCCTCGGTCGGTGTCTTTCTCGCCCTATTCCTCTTCAACTTCATACTTGCGATGGCTGCAACGGTTACCCTTCGTGGCATCGATCCCGAACACTTCGGCACTCCGTTTCGATCCGGCTATGCGCTGTTCAAGGTCTTCACCGTTGAGGGATGGTATGAAGTCCCCGATGAACTTGCCGAGCAGATCCGGTCCGGAGACCTTGGAGAGAATGGCAAGAACCTGAACCCGATCGCAACGGAGGTTGGGGTGCGTGTGTTCTTCGTCCTGACAGTGCTGGTCGGCGGGATTCTGGGTCTATCTCTCGCCAACGCGGTCTTCGTCGATGAAATGATGGCGGACAACACGCATGCACTGGAGCGCAAGGTGGAGGCGTTGACTGCCCGTATCGAGCAGCTCACGAGAGAGCTAGGAGGTCGCGATCCGCCGTAGGAGACACGATAGTATCTGCCGCCCCTGATTGAGGTTGAGCGCAGACGTTCGACCCTGCACTTCGAGCAACTCTGCAGCCAACCGGATGAAATCTTCGGCTACGTCACCTGATTTCTCCCGACTGCCGAGATCGAGTGCTGCCGCTTGCAGTACCTCGAAGGCCCACGGCTCGGCTTTCAAATGGCGCGCCAATTGGATGAGTGGCATGATCTGGTGGTCGTCATAGGCGGCTGCCAACGCCCGTGCAGCGACCTCGACCTCGGAGGCAACGTCCACTTCTTCAGGATTCCAGCCGGCAAGCTCGGGAAGGCCTGCCGTGCCAAGGAAACTTGCTGCTGCGACGACCCCGGGTAAGATCGTCGTTTGGCAGCGTGAACGGATCGTGGCGAGCACTGCCTCGGGATTTGCGGCAAGGAGCACAAATCGCACGTGCGAAGGGGGTTCTTCAAGGGTCTTGAGGAGTGCGTTCGCGGCCTCGGGCCCGAGCCGTGCGGCCTCGACGCCGTCAAGAATCCAGACACGATGACGGCCTTCAAATGGCTTGCCCGGCGCCTGATCGACGATTCCTCTGACTTGCTCGATGTTGATTTTGCCCGAAGCGCCGGTGCCCTGGACGATGACGACGTCTGGGTGGACACCGCCGCGGACCCTTTTGCAGGATCTGCAGCTGCAGGACTGGGTTGCTCCTTCATGGCAGGTGAGGGCCGAAGCGAGCTCGATAGCGACCAGTTCGCGACCCAGTGCCTCGGGTCCGATGAGAAGTACGGCATGAGGAAAGAGACCGCCGTCGACGGCGCCGACGAGACGACCGAGGACATCGCCGACGAGACCCTCCCAGCGATCGCGGGA
>JAAESQ010000832.1 GCA_024229275.1 bacterium
GACAAGGGCAATCTCGACCTCAGCGTGCCCAAGGCCAACGAGATGCTCCAATACGAGTATGCGAGGACCGGACTGCAAACTGGTCTACAGCTCGAACGAGAGTTGGGCATCAACCCCTACAAGTTCGGGATGATCGGCTCCACTGACAGCCACACCGCTCTCGCGACCGCTGCAGAGGAGAACTTCTTCGGCAAGCACTCGGGCACTGAGCCAGGCCCAGATCGCTACAAACATCCGATGGCGGAGACCCCAGCCGGGCGCTATGAGAGCTGGGACATGGCCAGCTCCGGACTCGCCGCAGTATGGGCACGAGAAAACACTAGAGAAGCAATCTTCGATGCGATGCAACGCAAGGAAACCTACGCCACCACTGGATCGCGGATGATGGTTCGCTTCTTTGGTGGCTGGGATTTTGTCAAATCTGATGCCAAACACCGTCTTCCTGCAGACATCGGCTACACCAAGGGCGTCCCCATGGGCAGCGAACTGCACACCGCGCCGGATGGTAAGGCGCCGTCGTTCCTGGTCGCAGCGCTCAAAGATCCCTACAGCGGGAACCTTGATCGCCTCCAGATCGTCAAAGGTTGGGTCGACGCGGACGGCGACCGCCACGAGAAAGTCTACGACGTGGCGTGGTCCGGTGATCGCTCACCAGGTTCCGACGGCAAACTGCCGCCGGTGGGCAACACGGTTGATGTTGCCAACGCCACCTTCACCAACACTATCGGCGATCCCGAGCTGATTTCCGTATGGGAAGATCCCGACTTCGGTCCCGCAGTATCCGCGGTCTACTACGCGAGAGTTCTTGAGATCCCGACACCAAGGTGGACGGCCTACGAGGCCGCGCGCTTCGGGGTCACCATGCCCGAGGAAGCCGAGATGGTGACCCAGGAACGGGCCTATACGTCGCCTATTTGGTACACGCCGTAGGTGAACGCAGAGAGAGACAAAAAAGCAAAACGCAAAGGCGCAGAGACGCAAAGAAAAAGGGGAGAACATGAAATCGCAATCTATTCGACTTGCTATAGCTGTCGTCCTCGTTGGTTCTCTATGTGCTTGTGGAGCAGGCCAACAAGCCGGCTCGAAGGAGGATTCGCTGCAAGACATCGCCTATGACGCGTTCATCTACGCCTACCCGATGATGGAGCAGGTGAAGACCGTCAATGGCATGCAGCAGTTCATGAATTTCCAGTTCAACTCCGTTGCCATGAATCCGAAGCTGCCCTGGGACAACGTCGGGATGCCGATCGTTGCTCCAAATCTGACCTCGATGACAGGGGGCGTGCTGCTCGACCTCTCCCAGGGTCCTGTGACGCTCGAGATTCCCGTAGTCGAGGACCGCTACATCGTCTACCAGTGCATCGACGTGTTCACCCACAACTTCTTCTACCTGGGTACCCGGGGGAACCAGGGAGAGGGCGGCCAGTTTGTCTTCCACATGAAAGGACAGGAAGTGCCGGGGACAGGCACCACTCCGGTCGAGGTCGAGGGTGACCACGCAATGATCGTCGTGCGCATCGATATTGCGAGCGCCGAAGAGTACGATAGAGTGCGCGAGATCCAGAATTCTATCCAGCTGATCGACGCCCCTGCTCCAGATCGTTCCTACCCCGTCTACGACGAGGCCAGTGCCTTCTCACCCGCGTTCGTCGAGTATGTGAACGAACTCCTCACCGAGGTTCCCAAGAGCGAAACGGCGCTCTTCGCACGATTCGCACGGATCGGCATTCTCAACGACGTGAGCCTCACCGACGAAGAAAAGGCCGAGGTTCAGGCAGGCATCGACGAGGGCCTTGAGGCGATCAAAGCCGAAACGGACAATCTCATCGTCGGCAACGGCTGGGTCGGCGCGACCGAGGTCTTCGGCACCCGCGCGTATCTCGCCGGCAACTACCTGGGCCGCGCCGCAGGAGGCCACTTCGGCCTGTGGGGCAACTCAAAAGAGGAAGCGAACTACTTCATGGCCTTCACCGAAGGGGAAGGTCAGATCGTCTTCGGCCCCGATGACCTGCCTCCGCTCACCGACATCGGCTTCTGGTCGATCACGGTGCATGACGAAAAGGTCCTGGTCCACCCCAACGAGTACGACTCGTACGTGCTGATCACCGACAAGATGGTCTTCGAGGATGACGGTGGGCTGATCATCAAGATCTCTTCCAAGCCCGAAGACGGCAACTGGCTCTACACGCCCGGAGACAAAATGGCGATCCTGATTCGTGCCTATCAAGCCGATCCGGAGAAGATCGGCTCGTACGCACCTCCGGCCTTCGAAAAGTGGGAGTGAGGAGAGGACTGGTGGCGGCAGGCGTCTCGCCTGCCGAATGTAAGCTGGAGGCTTGCTCCACAATTTCGTGAGCCATCTCTGACAAGGTCTTGAAAATGCCGGCGATGGACCCTGAATTTGTGGGGGGAGGAGACTTCCGTAGGCAGGCAAGATGCCTGCTGCCGCCACCACAACGCCAATTCCAGACCGACAGGACCCGGGTCAGCCACCAACGATCCTGAGCCAGCTTTTTCGCATGCCCGCGGGTAGATCCTCCAGTGCAGTTTCAACCCGATCCTGGAGTCCCTCTGAGTGGTCCGTACCGAGGAGTTGCTGGATGTCCCAGAGATCTTGCTGGCCACCGGCATACAACTTGAGAAGAATGAGGTCCATCTTCTCTGCTATTGGTACCTTGACTCCTCCAACGACGCCTCGGACGGCTCTGGGAAAGATCTCCGTTTGCCATCCGCCATGACCAACGACCAGGTCGATTGGCCGCTGCGCTGCGGACTCTATCTGAACGACATCCCGTAGTGGGTCCTGAACATCTCCGAAACGTACAATCACCTCGGCCTTCTCTCCGATGAGAGATGCCCAGATTCCCTTCCGCAATGCCCTCTGATCAATCGTGAGAAGGTCGATGTCCAGAGTCGATCGACTTACGCCATGCACGGCCATCGCGGATGCACCGATAACGACGAAGTCAATCTCGTGTTCCTTGAGGACCTCGACGACCTTGGCCAACAGCTGCATCAGGGATTCACTTCCAGAAGGCACCGGCATGGTTGGCGACCTTGCTGCTTCTGGCGGCGAAAATGAGCCAGCGCTTCGGCACGGGTCAGACCGTTTGACGCCCGGTATGTCTCCAGATCATGCTCGCCAAGCTCGAAGGCGAGATCCAGGCGCTCCTCGACCGTTAGATCTTGGATGATCTTTCGATTCCGCTCCCGCAGTTGTTCGGCCAGCGCGCTCATGACTCAATTATCGCACCTCGCCAGCGATGGTGTCAGCCTGTAGTCAGATTTGCGCTGATCAGGTTCGAATCCGCGGGATTTTGATCGCGTGAAAGGAAGGGAACGATTGGATGCGATCAACGAGGCGCCAAAGAGTCCGACGTTGTTTTTGTCTCTGCACGACTCTGCTGGCGATGCTGCTCATCTTCACCGGCCTTGCCTTTGCCGAGAGAAAGGATGAAGTTGTCCTTTACAACGGCAATGCGATCACGGGTGAGGTCAAGGATCTGAGGCAGGGTAAGCTTCTGTTTAAGACGGATCACGCTGGCACCCTTTTCCTGGAGTGGAACTACGTTCATTTCCTCACTTCAACCACCTTCTTTGAGGTAGAGACGGAGAGTGGCGACTTCATCTACGGAACTCTCGGCGCCGGGCCCGAGCAACGCGAACTCCTGGTCATTGGGACGGATGAGACTGTCGTCCTTACCATGGAGAAGGTCGTCGAGATCACACCCATCAAGACGACCTTCTGGCAGCGCATTGACGGATCGCTCGACCTGGGTCTCAGCTACGTGTCGGCAGACGATAGCTTTCAATACTAACTCAACGCTACGGCAACCTATCGCCAGCCCAAGTACAGCGAATCGATCAAACTGAGTTCGATTGCGACCCGACGAGACAAGGCGGAAGATATATTCAGAGACAGCGTCGAGCTGAACTACACCCGGTATCACAAACTCCGTTATTTCGGCTCAGGGTCACTGGTATTTACGAGGAACTCACAGCTGGGTATCGATTTGAGAACAGAACTTGGCTACGGATTCGGGCGCTATTTCATCCTCACAAACCGCACGCGACTCTCAGCCAGGCTAGGTTTCTCGGCGACCCGCGAGAAACCGATCGGTGATGAACCAATCACCAACTCGGTATGGGCCCTGATCGGGGGGCGGTATCACTTCTTTCTTTACAACTTCCCGAAGACGGATATCACGGTGGACCTGACAGTACAGCCTTCATTAACCGAGCGATCACGAACACGGACCGATCTCACGGCCACGATCCGACGCGAGATCATGAAGGACTTCACCGTCAACTTCTCCGTGTATGACAGCTATGACTCCGATCCGCCGTCTGGCATCAACCACGACTACGGGATGGTGCTCTCGGTAGGCTGGATCTTTTGAGGCGACAGAATCCTCATAGAGAGTAGTATTGAATCGAAATTGGAATGGAAGTACTCGAAAGGGAGAATGACAATGAAAGCTAGAGCACAGCGAACGGCACTCGCCATTGCAGTAGTCCTCATGGTGACCGCGGGAACAACCGTTCAAGCAGCAGACGGCTGGCTGTGGTCCATCACTCCGTACGTTTGGGCGTCTGATATCAGCGAGAGCCTGCTCATTCGAGACGAGATCGAAGGCGGGAGCGACACCTCGTTCAGTGATCTTGTAGAAATCGCCGATACTACTCTGCAGATCCACTTTGAAGGGGTGAAAGACCACTGGGGGATGTTTGCGGACTACACGTATGTCGAACTGTCGGACTCGAAGGTTGGAGAGATGGAAATCCTGCGCTTGGACGTGGACATCACTGAAACGGTCCTTGAGGCAGGAGCGATCTACCGCCCGGGTGGCCGGTCAGGCAATTTCGACCTGCTCTTCGGAGTCCGTCAACTGACCGTGGACGAGAAATACAACCTGCAGATCGGACAGTTCGGCCCCTTCGAGTCAAGGATCGACGAGGGCTACGTTGATGCCCTGGTTGGCGCCCGCTACCGGATACCACTTTCGGATCGGTGGGTGATCTCTCTTCGCGGAGACGTCAGTGCCGGTGGAACAGACTACATGTGGACGGCGCATGGGATATTGGGTTGGCGTTTCGGCGCCAAGCGGAACAGTGCGATCTTTGTTGGCTATCAATACCGCGATATGGAGTTCACTAAGGGCGAAATCGACGTGAAGAAGAACCTCTCGGGATTCGGCCTTGGCGTCAAGATCGGATTCTGAAACGCTTCTTAAGCGCGAGCCGTGTAAGGATCAATGCAGCACAAGCGTTACGAATACTGTCCTGAATATTACGAATGTGCTTTCGGTATGTTACGATTAGCGCATGACTCCGAGAAAACGTCAAATTGACCATCTCTTTGATGATGGAAGCACTCTCCAGGCAGGAGAAGTGGCCCGTGTGATCGGAGTGACACGCCAAACCGCGCATCGACATCTTCGTCGGTTGGTTCTGGAGGGCAGGTTGATATCCGAGGGTGCAGGTCGCAGCACTCGGTATCGGCGAGCCAACCCAACGCAGGAGCGAACCTACCTGACAGCTGGCCTTGAGGAAGACAAGGTCTGGACTGACATGAGCGGCAGTGATTCCATCATCGCGTCTCTACCAACTCGCTCCCGGTCGATTCTTCAATACGTTCTCACCGAACTCGTGAACAACGCTATCGATCACTCTGACTCGTCAACTGTGTCCGTTCGAATCACCCAAGTCGACGATGCTCTCGAACTCGAAGTGAGTGACGAAGGCGTCGGGATCTTCGAACATCTCCAGGAGAAACTCGGTCTCGGGTCGCATCTTGAGGCTCTGCAAGAGTTGTCAAAGGGGAAGACAACCACTATGCCTTCACGCCACACCGGTGAGGGGATCTTCTTCACATCGAAGGCCGTCGATCGGTTCGAGATCGAGAGCGGAACGCTGCGATGGATTGTCGACAACCGCGTTGCCGACATGGCTGTCGGAGCCTTGGATCCTCCCATTCACGGAACAGTCGTGCGAGTCGAGGATGATCCCAGCGATGCACGGGATCTTGCCCAGGTGTTTGCCGAGTACACTCAGGACTATGAGTTCAGCAAGACCCGCACCGTGGTTCGGCTTTTCACTATCGGAGTCGAGTTCGTTAGCAGATCGCAGGCAAAACGCATTGTCAGAGGCCTCGAGAGGTTCCGTGAAGTGGTGCTCGACTTTGCGGGAGTCGAACTCGTAGGACAAGGCTTCGCCGACGAGGTCTTTCGAGTTTGGGCGTCGCACCACCCCGAGGTGACCTTGATCCCCACCGATATGTGCGAACCAGTGGCATTCATGGTTGAGCGGGCCATTCGTGGGAAGGGTGCCGGTAGCGGTCTCACTCTCTGAAGGACGGGCCTACAGTTGAGCCACCGATCTCTGGGCGTGTGTGTTCTTGTAGGAAGGTCCTTCAGGACCAGCGAGGAGTCTCTGCGGCTTGTTGGGTCTCTCTCACTCGGGCAACGGTCATAGAATAGGACGTCAGTCGAATTCGTCGAGGACCAGATCGAGCGCATCGGCGAGAGTTATGACGCGAACTCCACCGGTCGTCGTACCGACCAGATAACCGAAGTGGCGTCGATCTCCCGTCACCAGTACGTCAGCTTCTGCAGCCGCCGCGGCAGCAAGAATCGGAGCGTCGTTCTCCGGGAGTCCGTGACCTGCGGCCCAGGCCAACAGGCCAGGTCCGCCTTCCGCAACTGTTTGCACCTTTCTTAGCAGCTCTTCCAGTTCCTCTGTCGCATGAGGAGCCTTCATGGTGACGTTGCGACGAGCTTCGGCGATAGCATGTTGTGAGGCGATGAGTGTGCACCGACCGACTCCGGCGATCATGAACAGTGCGCGTGCCCGTCCCTCGGCCGAGTACGCCGCTGCGAAGATTACATTGGCGTCGAGGAACAGCCGCACTCAACGGTCCATGAGTTTCTTCTTGAGCCGCTTCTGTTGGTCAGCTGTGATTCGATCCTCTTCCATGAACTCGGAGACACGCGCATCGCTGTAGAGTTCTACCGGGTATACGCCGGCAGGTCGCAGGAGAATGGAGCCATCGTCCGTGGCCTCCACCAGCAGCATGGTCTCCGCTTCGATCCCAAGCTGTTCGAGGACCGCCTTGGGGATCGAAACCTGACCTTTCTTACCGAGCTTTGCCGTTTCCATGGTTTCATAATATCAGTAATCCGTAATTCCGGCATTCCGGATATCCGAAATGTGAAAGAGGCTACATCGTCAGAATCAGAGATATCAGTGTAGGCGCGTCCTTCGGGGCGCGCGACGAAGCCGTGCAAAAAAGGCACCTTGGATCGGCCAACCTGAGCGAAAGGAACAGGTTCTGCCGAACGAACCTACCGCGGGAAGCCGAAGAGGACACTTTGAATCGGTTTCGTGATTATGGCGCCCTGTCGAAGGGTGAGGTAGATGCCACGCGGCTCAGGATTCTCTGCGCGGTGGATTCGAGCTTCTTCTTCTGACCAGAAGAAAACGCTCTTTATTCAGAAATCATCGACAATGCAGGGTGCATCCAAGTTCGCCAGATCGATCATGGGGATGAAGAACACTGGTTTTTCAGCCGGTGGTCGAACGCGATAACCGAGATCGCTTTCAAGCTCAAATACGATCGGCCGCCCGCTGACGGCACACTCGGTTGTAACGGTACAGCTCAGGTCTTTATCCAACAGTTGCCCTTGCACGAAGGGCGTCGCCATGGCGTCAGCCGCTCAAGCGGCCGAGAACGGTTCGCCTCCCTCCATGCTGACCTGATGGGGCGTCTGTTCGGCGGTCACCGGATACGCCCAGACCACGTCCTCACCGCCCCTGCGGCACAGGAAGGTCATACGGTGTTCCAGCTCATCAAGCATGTAGTTGACCTCGTCGATAGGTAGATCGAGTTCATCTGCAAAAACCTGGGGCGCGATCGGTTCTCGTCGATTCGGGATTTCCCGCACTGCGAAGTGCTGCATCCGTCGCTCGTCCGGCTCCAGTGCCGGCCGTTTCGCGAGCTTGCCGGCGTCGCGTTGCACCAGCTTCTGAAACAGCCACTCGGGAACCGGCACCATTCGCCGGCCGACTCCAAGGAGGATCCTCTCGAACATCGCACACCTCCGGTCTTAGGATTCGCGGTCAGCTTGTTCTCGAAGGCCTCGACCGTACCACGGGTCTTTCGCTAGAGCAGCCCCTTCGGCGACCGGACAAGAAGACGTGCCCGTCCTTCTGGTCTAGGTTTTTGTTAAGAAATGTTTGTCTCTTGGCTACAGGGAAGGGTTGCGGTGAGACTGTTGTTTCCCTTGTGTTACGCTCGGGGCGTGCACACAGAATAGCTAGAACTCTGATAGGAGGAGAAGAGTATGAAAAGAGGAATCCTGTTCGGTCTCGTCATGGTAGTAGCACTAGGGTTGGTCGTGCCGACTTCGGCATTCGCGCAAGAGAAAAAGGTGCGTGCGAGCTTGGCAGCTAGCGTCTCTCAGACCCTCGGTGTTGATACCGTAGTAACGATTACCTACAGCCGGCCCGGTGTGAAGGAAAGAAAAATCTGGGGTGATCTCGTCCCATACGGACTCAATCCTGGAAACAAGTACTCCAAAGACAAGGCCTTCCCGTGGCGGGCGGGCGCGAACGAGAAGACGACTATCGAACTCAGTAAGGATGTTCTGGTCAACGGAAAAGCCCTGCCGGCTGGTAAGTACAGCATCCATATGGTTCCCGCGGAAGGCGATTGGGCCGTGATGTTCAACAAGAACAGCGACGGATGGGGAAGCTATGACTATGACGAGGCACAGGATGCACTCAGTCTTAAAGTGACGCCCGAAAAGGCGCCGTTTCAGGAGTGGCTGCGCTTTGGCTTTGATGACCTGGCAGGCACCTCTGCAGTTGCATACTTGCATTGGGAGAAGCTGAAAGTTCCCTTCACCATCACTCTGCCTGAATAAACTTTACTGTTCTGATCCGTACTTCTTCACTACCGCCGTGCGCGGTAGTGAAGGAGTCTTCAGGGCACGGATCTCGTTTCGGATCATCGAGAACAGGTCCAATGCGTTGTAGACGTTCTCCAAACTGAACCAAAGTCGATAGGGAGATTCGCGTGGAAAGGTGTTTCTGCATTCTCTTGTTGGGAGTGCTGGTGCTGAGCGTGCCGGCCCAGGCGCAGCGGATTCAGATGCTTGATTCCGCTGAGATACAGATCGGCCTGGAGAAACTCAATGTTCTGGGGAGCGTCCTCTACATAGCTGCCCATCCAGATGACGAAAATACGTCGGCGTTGGCCTACTTCTCACAAGGCAGGAAGTATCGTACGGCGTACCTCTCACTTACTCGGGGTGACGGAGGTCAGAACCTGATTGGATCCGAAAGAGGCTCTGAAATCGGGATCATACGCACTCAGGAACTGTTGGCTGCTCGAGGAGTCGATGGGGCTGAACAGTATTTCACTCGTGCCGTCGATTTTGGCTATTCCAAAACCCCGGAGGAGAGCCTGGAGTTTTGGGGTAAGGACGCAGTCCTGGCTGACGTGGTCTGGGTCATACGTTCTTTCCGACCAGACGTGATCCTGACCCGTTTCCCTATCGACAGGCCGAGTGGACACGGTCACCACACTGCCTCCGCGTCGTTGGCTCGCGAGGCCTTTGTTGCGGCAGGAGATCCCAGTAGATTCCCTGAGCAGCTCGATCAGGTCGAACCGTGGCAGGCCAAGAGGTTGCTGTGGAACGGTTGGCGACTGAGCGAGCAGGAGCAGGAGGAGGCAGCCAGAATCGACATCGGTGAGTTCGATCCGCTTTTGGGCGCTTCATACTCCGAGATCGCTGCGACAAGCCGTTCCATGCACAAGAGTCAGGGATTCGGCTCGGCCGGACGGAGGGGCACTCGAAATGAGTATTTCAAACTCATTGAAGGATCGCTGCCGGATAAGGAGCTATTCACCGGGATTGATACATCCTGGGCGAGGGTGCCGAATGGGTCCGGTTTGGGAGAGAAGCTGAGAGAGATAGCCGACAGCTTCGACCCGCAGAATCCTCCGGGATCACTGCCCCTGCTGCTCAAAGCCTATTCGGAGATGGATAGCCTTGAGCAGACAGGCTGGGTAAGTGTCAAGAAGGCGGAACTGCTGCGGGTGATCCAGGCTTGTGCTGGGCTCTGGATGGAGGCCATCTCAACCGACTTTGCCGCTTCTCCCGGAGATGTCGTCACAGTCAATACGACCCTGGTGAGCCGGACAGACGTACCCTTTGAACTGTTGGAAGTCTCTTTCCCTAAGATTGCATCTCCAACCGCTCAGAACTTCGTGCTAGAGAACAACAAAGCGCACACAGTAGAAAGCAATATGCGAATTCCATCTGAGATCGAAATAACACAGCCATATTGGCTCAGAGAAAGATCAGCATATGGACTTTTCAACGTCTCAGAACAAGCTCTCAGAGGTGCAGCAGAGAATACCCCATCTGTGCAGGCAAAGATCAGCCTGAGTTGCCTTGGAAACGAGATTGAATATCTGATTCCAGTGTTGTTCCGTTGGAGAGATCGTGTCGATGGTGAGTTATATCGACAGTTTGAAGTACGTCCTAAAGTAACCGTGCAGATAGAGAATGGAACCAGAGTATTTACGAGCGATATCCCTCAGGACATCAGAGTCAGAGTGAAGGCGAATACGTCGAATATTAGCGGTTCGTTACGTCTCTCAGGAACGTCGAATTGGCAAGTTAATCCCCCCAATGTGCCCTTTTCATTTTCAGAGAAGTATGAAGAGGCAGAAGTGGTTTTCCAGGTAACACCTCCCGGCGATGCCGACGAGGCATTGCTGCGTGCTGAGGCAGATATCGACGGGGAGACATTCAGCCGGGCACTCGTAGAAATCTCCCATCCTCACATCAAGAGGCAGGTGTATTTTCCAGAGAGCACGCTCAAGGTCGTGAAGCTCACTGTCAAACGCAGCGGGGAACGTATCGGCTATGTGATGGGCTCAGGCGATGAAGTTGTCGGTGGCTTGCGCAATCTGGGTTATGAAGTCACGTTGCTGAGCGATGAGGTTTTGGAGAGTGGCGATCTCGGACACTTCGATGCCATCATCACCGGGATTCGGGCCTATAACACGCGCGAGCGTTTGAAGGTGGTCCAACCTCGGCTGCTGCAGTATGTCGAGGGCGGAGGCACGTTAATCGTGCAGTACAACGTCTCTCGGGGATTGGTGACAGAGGACATCGGTCCATATCCCTTCAAGTTGGGCCGGGACCGAGTGAGCGAAGAAGATGCCCCTGTCACCGTTCTCGCTCCCGATCATGTGCTCCTGAACGCTCCAAACAAGATCACGCAGGAGGACTTCAAGGGTTGGGTACAGGAAAGAGGATTGTATTTTGCGTCCGAATGGGATGAGAAATATGAGACTGTTATTGTGTCCCACGACTCAAATGAGTCGGAAAAGGCTGGCAGTCTCATATACGCCCGTTATGGAGAAGGTGTGTTCATCTATTCTGGCATATCTTGGTTCCGTCAGTTGCCCGCAGGAGTTCCTGGAGCCTATCGTATATTTGCGAACTTGATCTCGGTAGGAAAAGAGAATGGAAACTGAAACTGGTAACACTGAGAGAGAGGACGAGGGGAAGCCGCCATTCTTCTCCTCTTGGAATAGACTCTACACACTTGTATTGTTAAACCTTGCTTTGCTCATCGCTCTATTTTATACATTTATGAAGGCATTTGAGTGAGAGTATTGTTCTCGAATATAAGAAGGTGAGTCGTTCACAATGCAGATATCATTAGACAAACTCCCTTCTCTTTCATCGCTCGTTCATGACTACTGCTTCGACTATGACAAGGTTCAGGAGTTCTTTAACGGAGACTTTCGCGATCCGGCGACCTATGTCTCACAGCTAGAGCGAGTACAAGCCCGGGAGATTCCAAGGGAGCGCCTCGCTGCAATTCTGAGCGACCAGAACCAAAGCTATGGATGCGGTCCACTGACACTGCAAAATATCGAGTCTCTCGTACAGGAAAGAGCCTGCGCAGTGGTGACGGGGCAGCAGGTAGGCCTGTTTTCCGGTCCGCTCTATACGATCTATAAGGCTCTGACGGCGATCAAGCTCGCTGAATCGCTCAGTAAACGTCATGGGATTCGTGTAGTGCCTATCTTCTGGATGGCAGGGGAGGATCACGATTTTGCTGAGGTCAACCACATAGATCTTCTGGATCAAGCGAACCAAGTGCAACGCATTTCCTACGAGCACGACTCTTCATCAGGGAGAGTCCCGGTTGGTGGCTTGAGGTTTTCGTCCGAGATTGAGACATGCATTGAGCAGCTCGATGCAATGACGCCGCCTTCTGAGTTCAAGGCTGAGATCCTCTCGCTGATGAGTGGCGCCTACCGGCCGGGACGGTCGTTTACCGAGGCCTTCTCGCAATGGCTGACGTGTTTGTGCTCGACCTACGGCTTGGTGCTGATCGATCCTGATCATCCCGATTTGAAAGCTATGGGACACGACGTGTTCCTCACTGAGATCAGCCAGGGATCTCCTTCCAGTCGCTGTGTAATGCAGACTTCAAGCAGGCTTGTCGAAGGGGGATACAAACCTCAAGTCCCGCAGCAGGAGGAAAGGCTCAACCTATTTCTGGCGGAGCATGAGCGATTGGCGATTCATCTCCAGGACGAAGTCTTTGCAATCAAGGGTACACAGCGAAGGCTCACCAAAGATGAAATGGTCGATCTGCTCCACAAATCTCCCCATGCGTTCAGCCCCAACGTTCTGCTGCGACCACTGTGGCAAGACTCGATCTTGCCCACGATCGCCTATGTGGGCGGGCCGGGAGAGATTGCGTATTTTGCGCAGCTCAAAGGCGTCTACGATCACTTCGAGATACCTATGCCTGTCATCTATCCTCGAAAGGGATTCACATTCCTGGAGAAAAGCGTGGACAGGTCGCTCGAACAATTCTCGCTTTCCGTGCAGGATGTGTGGAGCGGATTGTCAGCAGTACGTGACGCCATGGCTGCCGCAGAGATCCCAGAAACACTGAGTAGAGCATTGGAGAGTTTAGACTCTCACGTTGATAGTAGTATTGCTAATATTGGTCTCGAAGCAGCTTCTCTAGATGGTTCACTGGCACAGTCCGTTGATGCCACACACCGGAAGATAAAGCATCAGCTGAGTCTCCTGGAAGAGAGAATCCTAAAGGCTGCCAAAAGGCGTCAGGAAGTCGTTGGAAGAAAACTGCAAACGCTGGAAAACAAACTGTATCCCAAACGACATTTACAGGAACGTGTGTTGAGCGCTACCCCTTTCCTCATGAAATACGGACTCACCTGGTTAGAGGATCTCTACCAGGCGATGGATGTGACACATTTTGACCATCAGTTCTTCCGGATATCGGAAGGAGAACGTCGTGAATCTTGATGTCATCGCCTTTGGCGCACACCCGGATGACGTTGAGCTCGGGTGCGGTGGAACTCTCATCAAGCTGGCGGCATTGGGCCACAAGATAGGAGTCATCGCGCTGACACGAGGAGAGATGGGTACTCGGGGTAGCGTGGAGATCAGGGCGCAGGAGTTCGAAGCCGCAGCCCAGGTGATGGGTGCGTCAGTGCATAGGGCTCTGGATATGCCGGATGCGCGAGTAGAGATGAGCTGGGAAAACAAGGTAAAGGTAATCCGTCAGATTCGAGCTCATAAGCCCAGGATTGTCTTTGCACCGTATTGGGTTGCCCGTCATCCAGATCACGAAACGGCCTCCAGGATCGTCCGCGAAGCGTGTTACCTC
>JAAESQ010000833.1 GCA_024229275.1 bacterium
GATGACATCACCCCGGACGGGTTGTTGATCCGATGCACCAAATTTCGCAAAAGTCGCCTTGTGCCTTTACATCACACGGCTCAAGCTGGGCTCGAGCGTTATCTGGAGCGGCGACGGCCCTATGCTCCGTTGGATGATCACGTATTCGTTTCGTTGCGACGAAAACCGTTACTCGTTCGCGATGTTGAAACCGCATTCCACACCGCCGTAACGAAGCTCGGCCTACCTTGCGAGTCGGGACGCCCTCGGCCAACAGTTCAGTCGTTGCGCCATACCTTTGCAGTCAGAGCGCTGGAAAGCTGCCCGGATGGGCGCGATCACATCACGCAACACATGTTGTCGTTGTCAACGTATCTCGGCCACAGCAGCGTCGCCCATACCTACTGGTATCTCGAAGCAACGCCAGAGCTGATGAGAAGCATTTCCGAGCGTTGCGAAAGCTTTGTCACAGGAGAACAATCATGACCCCCATTGCACCACACATCACAGCCTTTCTTCAACAACGTCTGCCGGTCGAGCGAAGTGCCAGCGAAAACACTTGCGAATCATACGCCTACGCTTTCATGCTGCTCTTCAATTATGCTGCGGACTGTCTCAAGGTGTCGCCATCACAGTTGCAACTTGAGCAGCTCGATGCACCTCTGGTTCTCGGCTTTCTTAATCATCTGGAAACGAAACGCGGGAATGGGTCGAGCTCCAGAAACACGCGACTCGCTGCTATCAAATCGTTTATGCACTTCATGGCCTATCGGGTGCCGTCAGCTATGGAGCAGATTCAATGCATTCTGGCAATTCCGGCAAAAAAAGCCGACACTCGCCTGGTTCGCCACCTTACAGTGGAAGAGATGCAGGCGATCCTGAACGCGCCGGTGCCCAACCATTGGAGCGGTATCCGCGATCGCGCTATGCTTCATCTGTGCTTTGCAGGAGGATTACGAGTCTCCGAGCTGATCGGCATGCAACTCGCCGATCTGACACTGCAGCCGCAGGCAAGCATCGTCGTCCATGGTAAGGGCCGAAAGGAACGTTGTTTACCATTGTGGAAGGAAACGACGTCGGCGCTGCGTGCGTGGCTCGCGGTGCGAGGCGAGGTATTGGTGCCGGAACTGTTCGTCAATGCTCGGCGTCAACCAATGACACGTTCCGGATTCGAATACGTCCTGGACAAACATGCCAAAACAGCGGCACAGCATTGTCCCTCCCTATCAAAGAAGCGGGTCAGCCCTCATGTGTTGAGACATACCTGCGCGCTAACCGTCTTACAGGCGACCAAGGATATCCGAAAGGTGTCTCTCTGGTTAGGACACGCCCATATGCAGACGGCGGAAATATACACGCGCGCCGATCCTTCAGTGAAGTTGGAAACGCTTGAATCTGCCATCGCACCGAAGCTGCGCTCGGGACGCTTCAAGGCGACCGATCAGCTAATTGCTTCGCTCAAGCCCAACTCCGTTATGCGGAGGGAGAAAGTCCAAAAATAGCGTCAAATCAGAGCCTTTTACC
>JAAESQ010000834.1 GCA_024229275.1 bacterium
CCGCGCCACAATGGGATTCCGCATCCGCGTGGGTGTGATGCCTGCATCTCAGTGATGAGGCTTCCTTTTGTGGAGTGGGCGTCCCGCCCGCGCATTAGTCCGCAACGTTGGCTTCCTGTGTTGTCGCTGGTCGCACCGGCTAAAGCCGTCGCCTACATTTCGGAGATGCCTGGTTTCAACTTCCATCCTCTCTGCGCTGTCTTGGCGAGCTTCGTGGTTCAAACCTCACGCGCGTGTCGGTGACAAGGAAGGCTATGCGGGAAGAAGAAATTGAAACACGAAGTGCGCTAAGTACGCGAAGGAGGAAACGCAAAGAAGAGTGCCTGTGGCGGTTCTTCGAACCGCGGAGGATGGCTTCCTGTAGGGACACCACGGTCACAGACTACGCGTTCGATGAAAACCACTGAGTAGATATAGTGATCGAGTTCGGAGATGAACACCTTGTTCCGAACCCGAACATTCTTCGTTTAGGGTGTTCATTCAGCAATTGCTACCGAGAATGAGTGTGCAAGCTGCCTCTTCACAAACCGAAAGGCTCGAGATCATCTCCGTTGTAGTGCGGCATGACAGTTGCATTTCATGATTGGGTTGGTCGAGGTGTGCCTGAAAACTGCCGATCCTCGGGCGACAACGCTCAATAATGGAGGGCGCGTGATGTCTGCGGTATTGCTGGATTTCAAGAACGGGTTTCGTGGCCTCGTCAGACGACCTGGATTCACCTTTGTTGCAGTGTTCATTCTGGCGCTTGGAATCGGTGCCAACATTGCTGGCTTTTCATTGCTCAACACCCTGGTTCTCGGGATCGTACAATTGCCGGACGCTGATCGGCTGGTGACTCTCCACGAGGAAATTCCTGTAGAAGGGGCGCATTTTTGGGACCTTTCCGCGCCCAACTACCTGGACTTCAAGCGCAACGCGACCAGCTTCGAATCCACCGGAGTGTGGACCAGCCGCAGAGTCAATCTCTCGAGAGAGGTCAAAGGGATCAGCGTTCAAGCAGGTCGTGTGTCGTGGGACCTCTTCCCCACCCTAGGTGTCGAACCGATGCTCGGGCGGGGATTCACTGAGCTGGAGGACCGCTACGAGGGTCCGAACGTCGCCGTCCTCGGCAACGCTTTGTGGCGGTCTCACTTCGGCGCGGACTCTACGGTTTTAGGTCGGACGATTCTCGTCAACGGCAGTTCGTATGAAGTTGTCGGTGTACTTCCGACCGGGCCGATCCTGCCGTTCACCCTTTCTTCGACTACCGTCGATCTGTACGTCCCCATCGCCTTCACACCGCAAGAACTGGAGTCTCGGGGAAGTCATGGACTGTGGGCTGTAGGCCGACTCAAGCCTGGTGTCGATGTCGAGACTGCTGACCTCGAGCTGAAAAGGATTGGAAGCGAGTTGGCCCGTCTCTACCCTGAGGAAAACGCCAACCGAACCGGCGCCGTCTACGCCATTCAAGACGAGGCGGCCCGATTTACCCGAGCACCGTTGGCGGTGCTCATGGCCGTCGTCGTTCTGGTTCTGCTGATCGCTTGCAGCAACATCGCCAGTCTTCTCTTGGCTCGGGGAATCGAACGCCGGCGCGAGCTGGCCGTCAGAACGGCGATGGGCGCCGGAGCGTGGGCTCTGATTCGCCAATCGATGAGTGAGAGTCTGATGCTGGGTCTGCTGGGAGGAATCGGCGGGCTGGCAATCGGCCGGATGCTGATGAATGTAATCCCCAACCTCCTTCCATTCATCCCGGAACTCGGCAACGTAACTCTTGACAGCAGGTCGTTGCTTTTCGCATTGCTCGTTTCTCTTGCTGCAGCACTCGTGTTCGGCACCCTGCCGGCACTGCAATCGGCCAGGCTCAACCCGGCCGAGGTGCTCAAACAAGGGGCGCGCGGGAGCGGCGGCAAGCAACAACAACGCGCCCGCAGCATCCTTGTGATCCTTCAAATCACACTTGCCACGGTGTTGTTGGTAACCGCCGGCCTGTTGCTGAGAAGCTTCGGCAAACTGCAGGAAGTCGATCCTGGGTTCCAACCGGATCATCTACTCACCACAAGCTGCGTCCGAGCCGACGTCAAGTACCCCGACTTCGAGGCGCGCCGGGCGCTGTACGAGAGTCTTGCCACCCAAATCTCGACGCTACCCGGAGTCGAGGTCGCGGCTCTGACGGACACTCTTCCGCTCGGCAGCTTTCGGATGAGAAACACCTATGCGGTGGAGGGGCAACCGCAACCGCCAGGACATTGGCTGCTGGCCTTCGAACGATCGGTAACCAACGATTTCTTCTCCACCATGGGCATCCCAGTACTGCGTGGCCGACCTTTCACCGATTTCGATACGGATCGCGATGTCGCCATCGTCAACCAACACCTTGCCTATCGACACTGGCCGGGACAAGACCCAATCGGCAAACGCGTTACGCTGAGCGGCTCAGATCGCTGGAGGACGGTGGTGGGAGTGGTCGGCAACGTGCTTCAAGACACCCTAATCGAATCTTCGACGGCCGAAGCCTACAAACCGCTGGCCCAGGAGAATCGCTTTCAATACCTCTCGTTTGCCGTGCGCGTGCACGGCGATCCCCTTGAGGTCGCACCCGCCCTCGAAGCCGCGATCCACGAGATCGATCCGGAGTTGGCCCTCTATGAAACGCGGACCGGCGCTGAGATGATCGGCCGCCAGCTTCGCATCGGTTCCGCCGGTACGACTCTGGTCACCGGATTCGGTCTCCTTGCCCTGGCGCTGGCCTCGGTGGGTTTGTACGGCGTAGTCAGCCTCATGGTCGGCCTACGAACGCGGGAGATCGTGATCCGAATGGCACTTGGTGCTCGGGTCAGCGACGTACTCCGGATGATCCTCGGCGGAGGATTGCGGCGCGTGGCCCTCGGGACTTTCATCGGCCTAGCCGTAGCGTTTGGCCTTGCGCATGGGATTTCCGGTCTCCTGTACGGCGTCTCTCCACGCGACCTTACAACGTATGTCGCGGCTCCTCTGCTGGTACTTGTGGCTGCGATGTTGGCCTGCATCGTCCCCGCACATCGCGCTGCGACCGTGCATCCAGTGAAGGCGCTGCGGGAAGAGTGATGAAGAGTGTTCACGGCGGTTCTTAGAACCGCAGGGGTTGGCTTCCTGTTTTGTCGCTAGTCGCACCGGCTGATGCCGGCGCCTACATTTCGGAGACGCCCGGTTTCAACTTTCATCCTCTTTGCGCTGTCTTGGCGTGCTTCGCGAGCTTCGTGGTTCAAAGCTCACGCACGTGTCGGTGGGGAGGCTTTGCGGGGCGAACGAATACGCGGTCGAGACGACCGCGCCACAATGGGGTTCTGTGTCCGCGTGGGTGGGATACGCACGCCACTGTGACTAGGCTTCCTTTTGTGGCGTGGGCGTCTCGCCCGCGCACATGTACGTAGGTCTGTGGTGGGTACCTTCATATCTGGAAGCCAC
>JAAESQ010000835.1 GCA_024229275.1 bacterium
GCCAAGGTCAAGGGAAATCAAATCAGGTCACGCCTGGCCCTAGTGCGTGAAAAATACGGTGAGGACGCACTCGAAAGGGTTCTCTCAGAGTTGTCAGAAGACGACCAGGCCGTGCTTCGTGGGATCACCACCAACAGCTCTTGGTACGACTTCTGGCTGGCGGCTCGACTCGACGAAGCCATCATCGGAACTCTCGAGGAGGGCAACGTCAACTTGTTCGAAGAGCTGGGCCGATCCTCTGCGAGGGTGAATCTACGAGGAGTCCACAAGAGGTTCATCGACCCACCCGAACCCCTCGCGTTCATGCGGAAGGTGAGCTTCATCTACAGCTTCCACTACGACAGTGGTCATCGGGATTGGGAAGAGACGAGCTCGACCTCTGGATTTATGGTCACACGCGAAGCCGAGACTTTTTCAGTTGGCGATTGCATGACGAATATCGGCTACTTCAAGCAAGCCCTCGAGATGTGCGGAGCGAGGAAGGTTGAGATCATCGAAGAAGAATGCCGCGCAAGGGAAGGACACGTCTGCCGCTTCCGTGTCAGGTGGATTGAGTAGGCCCTCAGCAGTCTCTAGCCTTCACTTGAGTGAACAGCGTCAAGTGCCGCGCCTTCTTTATCCACAGAACCTAACTAGTACATACGTTTCACAGAATAACCTCAATGCAGGTGCCCGGTACCTACAGGGTCGCGTTTCACCGCCGAATGGCGCGTGAGTGTTTGAACAGGAGGACGCAGAGGTAGCAGAGATAGTCCGCGCTGTCATGTGGTCTTGCCAGAACCCGTCACGCTGGATTGGGGACAGAGATCCCAGGCAATTCCTACGTCATCACAAGGGTGAGGTGAGTTCTGCGAGGTGGCGGGTCGAGATTTCGGTGGTAGTGAGTGATTTGACAGGCGGTTGTTGAGTGTTTCGGGTGGTGAGTTGCGGGATACGCTGGCGTTTTCAATGTGAATGGGGTCAATGCCGGCGTCAGGCGTCTTTTCATGCTCATGTTGAGTCGTCACCGACGTAGTAGGCTGGAACATCGAGTTGTACGCGACGCGATCTCGATCCACTGGAGGACCCAACCATGAGCCGACGATTCGCACTGACCATCGCGCTCCTGCTGACGTTTGCCGCGACCGGTTTCACCCAAGATGACGGCTCGGCAGTGGCGGAGATCAGCGACTATCTGAAGCGGCTCGAGAAGCTGGGCTTCGCCGGGTCGGTGGTCATCGCCAGGGGTGGCGTGCCGCTACTGGCGTCAGGCTACGGCCTGGCAGACCGCGAGCGCGACATCCCCTGGACACCGTCAACGGTGTCGACCATCGGCTCGATCACCAAGCAGTTCACCGGCGCGTTGATCCTGAGCCTGGCGGAGGATGGCAAGCTGTCGGTCGAGGACCCGATCACCCGCTACTTCGATCCGGTGCCGGAGGACAAGCGCGGCATCACCTTGTATCAGTTACTGACCCATTCATCGGGGATCGTCGACCTCGACGGCGCCGACGACTGGGATCCGATCGACCGCGAGGAATTCGTCCGGCGCGCAATGGCCCAGGAGCTGGCGTTCGAGCCGGGCTCGAGTTACGAGTATTCAAACGCCGGGTTCAGCCTGCTCGGGGCAATCATCGAGCAGCTCACTGGCCTGAGCTACGAGCAGTATCTGCGCCGGCGGCTTCTGCTGCCGGCGGGGATGTACGAGACGGGCTA
>JAAESQ010000836.1 GCA_024229275.1 bacterium
AATCAGCCGCAACGCGCTAGCGTCCGGTTTGTGCGACGATTGCAGCAACCTTGGGCTAGCGCGCTGCGGCTGATGAATGGTCCGGGTTGAGCAGGTCGAGAATCACCCCAATAGATCCCATGGGTCAACTAGGATTCATTCCTGTTTGCTGCCATTACCAACCCGGAGCGATTTGAGCTCTGCAAACCAATTCAGCACAATGCGAATTTCGCATCCCGCTAAAACTCCCGTGGATTCAGTCATTTCTTGCCCTTCTTCCGTTTCCCAAGCTCGTTGATGAGCAAGCGCGTAAAAGTTTTCACTCGCCGGGGAAGGTTTTTGTCAGCCCCCAGTTTGTCTGGAAGTGAAACCGACAGTTTCTCCTGCCGCCAGCTTCCCAGCAAGTCCGTGGCGGCTTTTGAGGCAACGGAGCTGAAGACCTCGGCGATCTTCTCTGGTTCTGTCCCCCCGTAGACTGTTTGGCAGTAGCTGGCGTTCCTAAGGTTCAGGACGAGTGGCGTTGCTGGCGGCATGGAGTCGATGTCTCGAGAAAGGCGTCCTCTACCGTGAAGCCTACGGCACTGTCGTTTCACAATTCGGAACAGCCCCTCCTCAACGTTATTGGTCCTCGGCGCCACGATCTTGCGTCCGCGGATTTTCAGCGCGTGTCCGAAGAGGAGGTCCCAGTACTTGTCGAGATGCTGTACGACGATCTTGGATGCCACGGCGGCTGGATGGTTCGGCTGGCGGGCCTGTCTCGCGAGTGAAGCGCGGAGCTTCTGCAGCAGTTCTTTGTGTCGTTTCGCGTTCAAGGTTCTGGGAGCGCCCTGATCGTTTCTCCTTTCCTTTCCCCCCTTGGGACAGATCCTCAATGCCGCTCGAAAGCGTTCGAAGATTCGCCGATCTCTTCTCGTGTCGGTGACGATCTCGCGCAACTGGTCCGCATGCTCTCCTGTGACAACCACGTCAAGTGTTTCCTTGAGGCGGCTGATCGGTCTCAGGGGCCCTTGTTTCCCGCCCATATCTTTGGCCCCTTGCGAGAGCATGCGGTGAACTTCGAGAATGCGTTCGTAGAGATTGAGGTACGGCATGTCAAAGGGGAAGCCGTAGCCTTCGCCGTCGTTGGAAAATGCGAGAATCCACGAAGCGAGTCCGTGAACAAGTCCTTTAGCCGCCTCGGGCGTACAGTGCTCTTGCAGTACAGGCCCGGGACGCTGGTCGAGCACCGAGGAGACGATGTGCTCGCCGCTTTCCGGAAGGACTGCGAAGTCTTTGAGCGAACGGACGATCTGCCTGAGTTTCGGCCGCACTCGTGTTTGGCGAAAGTGGCGTCGAAGTCGATCGACGTGGCCTGAGAGAATATCCTTGCCCACGTCAGCGGCAAGGTGATAGTGGCAGATGAACTGCGGAATTCCCTTGAAGACCCCGGCCACCGCTGTGATAAGCGAGTTGCGCAGGTCGTGGACGTTGGCCAGCGGAGGGCCCCAGTCTCGGCGCACGTCCTCGAGAACCGACGTAATCTCCTCGGTGTTTTCCGAGCCGATTTTGCGGCTTTCGAGAACCTGGCCGCTGAGCGAGTCCATGCACACCAGCATGACACCGCTTCCTTCTTCGCAGGTGCCGTCGACGTGCAGTATGTAGCCACCCCGAATCTTCATGTCTGCTCGCAGCACTCCGATGCTTTGGCGGTGAACGATCTGGAAGTAAGCGATGAACTTCCTGGCGAGGTAGCCGATAGTGCTCGGGGGAATGTCCAGCCCATGGAAACGCGATAGCTCCATCTGGATCTCCGTAATCTGCCGGCACTCGAGAAAGCGCGCCACGCCAATCCTTGCAAGCACGTCGTAGGCGTACTCACTGCCCGGCGCGACGATTCGACGCAGTTCTTGTGAACGCACTGGAGGCAGTTCTGGGTGTTGAAGGCAGTAGCCTTGCCGTTCGACAGCGAGAAACTCGCCATAGGCGATCGACTTAATCTCCCGTCCCCGTCGTTCCGTGCGTCGGACGAGCAGCGGTTCGGCGCACTTTTCACAAACCTCTTGCTCCCAGGAGAAGGTGAAGCGAGGCAAGGGCGGGACGTCTGTTCCCAAGAGGTTTGCGGCCTTCCCCTGCTCTTCCTTGAGCAGGTGGTAGATCGCTATGGAGCCCTTTTTTTATCCAGCTCATACTCCTCGAAGATCGTGTCCACCAATTCCTGCGTGATCATCACTGCGGCGCGCCGACAACGAAGCACGATGTCTTCTCGGCAGACTTTCGGATCCTGAACCAGCTCAAGCAATGTCGCAATTTTCTGGCGGCACGTGGCGCGAGGTCTCCGACACTCCTTCAGCGACTCCTTTCGCCTAAGAATCTGCTTCTTCTCGACAGATCGTTTGCCGCTCAAATAGACGAAGGTGGGCCCGAGCCGCTGGCGTCGAATTCCGCCTTCCTTCACCAAATCCAGCAGCGTATCGTGAACGCGCACTGCCAAGAGCGTCACCAATTCCTGGTGTGTCATTCCTTCTCTGCTTGTTTGCACAAAATGGAGAACCGTGTTCTTCAGAGTTCCTCGTTTTGAGAAGCGAGCGGTCTTGCATCGCCAGAGGCCGTGCGAGTCAAAACGTGCGACCTCTTCGATGGTCATGAACTTTCCTCGATGGTTATAGCTGGAATAGTAACCGTGCTCCTTGAGTCTGCGCAGTACGGTGGTCCGGGAACAGTTCAGCCTGCGGGACAGCTCTGGGAGAGTGAGAACCCGAGGGCCGAGGAAAGTTCCAACGAGAGAGAGTTCCTTTCGAGGCCGTCCCATAACCTGAGCTCCTTGCGTGGCATGACTACGACTTCTATCGCTATATCACTATAGTCGTAATCATACCAAAACAATGGAGAAACCGCGACGGCGATGAACCAGAACTGCGGAATAGCGGCTAATCTGAGGCGCCTTGCCGCTCTCGAGAATCCTATATTGGCACAGTTACGACTCCACTGGTCGCACCGTTGGCCCCGAAATTCGCGGTATACACCCCAATTCAGCTATCATGACGCAGATGCCCACGGGCGTATTGGTGCGATGGCGAATTTCGGCGGCAGGTTCGTCTCGGGCTTGAACCGCCAGGAATCGATTTGTGTGGGGATCAAAGTCGTACGACATACCCGGCGCATCGGCAAACGAACCACTGAAGAGCATTTTGGGCGCGGGGAATTCCGGGAGCCTTGTCGCGTCCACGCAGAACCACGCGTCCGCT
>JAAESQ010000837.1 GCA_024229275.1 bacterium
GGCTTGGATTCTTGGCGGCATTCTGTTCTGTTGGCAGGTGCCACACTTTCTTGCTCTGGCATGGATGTACCGTGAGGACTACGAGCGCGGAGGATTTCGGATGCTGCCGGCAGTCGACCAGAGCGGTTCGGCAACCGCGATTGTCTCTCTCGTCTACGCATTGGCGCTGCTTCCATTGGGTGTGTTTGTCGCACTCGAAGGGCTGGCCGGGACCGTGTTCTTGATTACTTCCGTAGTGTTGGGGATCTTCTTTGCTACGGCTGCATGGCGCATGGTGAGTTCGCGCAGTGCCCATACGGCTCGCCGGCTCTTTCTGACCAGCCTGATTTATCTGCCGCTGCTTCTGGGTGCAATGATGATCGATACGGGTCGCGGTTCGGGCAGGAACGTAGGTGGAGCAGGCTCAGAACACGCTACGATCAGCACATGGCAAGCACACGAGCGCATTCGCTGATTCTCATCGCCCTAGTGGGCGCAGTATTGAGCCTAGCTGGGTGCGGGCAAAGAGATGCCCCCCTCAGTGAAGGTTTTAATGGGTTTGATCTCAGCTCCTGTGTCGTAAACACCGCCGTGATCGTGAAGACAGGTTTGACGCGAACCGGGATGCTGGCGCTCACCCGGCCCGAGATGCTTGAAGCCACTGACATCGAAGAACTCAACCAAGCACAGCGGGGCAAGCTTCTCGTCCCGTCAGATCGGGTGGTGGGTTTGGTCATTGGTGATGAAGCGCGCGCCTACCCGTTGCGGCTGCTGCGCTGGCACGAAGTGGTGAACGACGAGATCGACGGGCGACCATTTGCAGTCAGCTACAGTGGCCCATCAGACGCGGCCGTGGTTTTTGATCGGCGGTTGGGCGCAGAATCCGTCGCCGAGTTTGCTGCGTCTGGGTTGCTCTACAACTCGAATCTTCTTCTATACGACCTGGAAGAGGGTGAGAGCCTGTGGTCACAGCTTCTCGCAGAAGCAATCTCCGGACCGGCTGTTGGAATCAAGTTGCGGGTCCTGCGCTCAGAGGTGGTGTCGTGGGGAGATTGGCTTGGTCGATACCCTGAGACACGAGTCCTCGCCCCGGATGAGCGATATGCGAAGCGCTATCGCCGAGATCCGTATCACAGCTACTTTGGCTCCGACCTGCTGCATTTTCCGGTGGCTCCTCTTCCAGATGCGGAAGGACTGCATCTCAAGGATCGGGTCCTCTCTGTCGATAGTGGGTATTCGCGGGCTCTATATTCGCTGCCGGGATTGGTCTCCCAACAGGGCTCGAACAGTGGTGAACTCGAGGTTTCGATCGGAGTGGTGCCGGTGCGCCTGCGCTACAACCTCGAGGAGGCGACTCTCTCCGCGGAACCGATTGAAATTGGGCGCCCCCTCGATACGCGGTTTGCTTGTTGGTTTGCCTGGCATGCCACGCATCCGAATGACGTCATAGCCGAGACCTCTGCCAAACCTTTTGGCGAATAGCCAGAGTAGAAAGTGACATCGTGAGGATTGGACTGGTAGTAGCGGCAGTGGTCTTGAGTTCGCTGGGATGCGGTACAGAACCGCCTCTTGCATCCCAGCAAAAGCAGTTGTCCTACGCTGTGGACGTAGAACCGTTGATCGTCAAACGTTGCCTGGGTTGCCACGAGGTCGAAGAGCCGAAGGCCGAGCTCGTGCTCGAGGTTGGTACCGGTTTCTCCCAGATGGTTGGCCGGGAATCGACGCAAGTGCCGGGGCAGATGATTGTCGAACCAGGATCGTCCGCAGATTCCTACCTTTGGCTGAAGTTGATTCACGAGCAAACGGTCGGCAAAGGCATGCCGAAGACTCTGTTCGGCGCCAAGCAGCTTCCCCAACAGGAGTTGGAGTTGATCCGAATGTGGATTGAC
>JAAESQ010000838.1 GCA_024229275.1 bacterium
AGTGCCATCAGCGCAGCAACAGAGAAATCAGTGGCTGAACGCAGCTCGCGGGTCGTAATCCCAGACTTCACCCGTGGTGCGTGGCGATACCGACCGCCCCTCGGAATCGTAGGAGCAGGGCCTATTGCAGGCTAGCTCCGTCAGTTTGCACTGCTAGGGGTCAACGGATTTGGTGATGTCTGAGAATTGAGTCGAAACTGGTCATGAGCACCAGAAGCAACTACCTTGGTGTGCACCGCCCAGAGACGGCGCACCTATCTGCACCGTTGAGCCGAGGCCAGAATCTCTCCGAAGAGGTCAATGTACTCGGCCTTGCAGGCTGCGAGTCTTTGTAACGTGGAGTGGATGAGCTCAGCAATGGGTTCGACGCAAGTGTTACGCCAGGACTCGACGGCTGTGGTGAGTGGATCCTGTTCGAGGAATCCCAAAGCCCATTTTCGGGGAAACCCGTAGATGAAGGGAACAACGCAACCGTCTGGCTCGACGATCAGGGAGGGTACTAGATCTGAGAAACTCGCCTGATGGAGCTGGCTGTTGTTGTTCGCCAGCAATGGCCAACGACTCTGTTCGATCACAACACGGCGAATCGCATCGAGGGTGATTGCAGGAGTTCCGGTTTCCTGCTCTTCAGCGAGCAGAGCAAGGAGCCACGACGCGGCTTGGAATTCCCGGCTGTCTGGGGTGGCGCCGGACAAATTAACGGTTGCAGCGCCGAAGTCGCACAGCGGGTGAACGTTGATGCCGGCCGCCCCCTCAGCATGAGCGAATTCATAAAGCCAGGCCAAACGGTCCGCGTTGAAACGAGTGAGGGTAAACGCCAGGGTGAACGGAATTCCCTCATCGCGAAGTGCGGCGAGGCCCTTCTGCATGGCAGGAAACGCCCAGTCAGATCCGCGAATAGCCGCATGGTCAGCGGGTGGGCCATCGACGCTCACCGCAACCAGGTCAGTACGCCCGTGAAGCGCCATCGCTCGCTCCGGTGTGAGTAGAGTTGCGTTGGTCGTGATCGATGTGGAAAACCCAGCTAGTCGAGCGAAGTCCAGAAAGTCCTCCAGGTGACTCCAGAGGAGGGGCTCTCCGCCGGAGACACCGACATAGCTGTATCCGAGATCGGCTGCCGACTCAAGAAAGCCGACAAGGGGGTTCAGGGACAACTCGTCTCGACGGCTCGGACCACTTTCCGAGTAGCAGTGAGCACAGCGCAGGTTGCATTGCAGTGTTGGCTGGATCTCGACCAGGCGGGTACCGGCCACATCCAGCAGAAACGGCGTGGTGAAGTCATAGCCGGCATGAGCAGTATTCTCCGATATCTTTGGTGTTTCCATTGAATTCCTCTATCACCGCCCAGCAGTTTGCCCCGAGCCGCTGACGAAACGACGACTCGACGAAGTGGTTCGCCGAGCCGTCCTATGAACGTTTCGGGCTGTTATCAGTTGCGGCAAACAGGACTTCTATCGTCCCAGCTGGCGCGATACGTTGATCATGACCTCTCTGGGCACAGGAATGCCGTTAATCAGCACCTCATGGTTGATCCTCCTGTGCACGAGGAGATCCAGCAGCGTGAAGAACTCATCCTTCTTCGGGGGCCACTTCAGGATTATGCGTCCGTTGCCGCACCAGTCGTCATCATCGGAGCCGGAGACCGAAACGAGGGCGCCACCGGCGGCCTCTGCGGTCTCAGCGATATCCTCCATGTCGTGAACGCTGATGCGGGCGCCCATTCTGACTATGTCGGCGATCACTTTTGACGAACCTCTCTTCTGCTCCATGGTCTCTACCTCCAGTTTTTCGGCCGGTTGGCGCCGGCCAATGTGTTGATTGCCTTTCGGCTCCCTACAAAACTGGGGCTTCTCGGTCGTGGTTACATCACCCAAATGGGTGAAACTTGTCCTGAAACCCGAGAACACGCGATATCTCTGTGTGTTCCTTTGGATTGACCGGCGCAGCGCTATCATGGGGGCCCATGAGGAGGGTCTACGCGTGAGACTGACAAAGGGCGAGAAACGTGCGCTGTGGTGTCTGCTTCCTATCCTCGTTGGTTTCCTGCCGCCGGTGACGGGCTGGGCTGCGTCGGTGGAGGGTCGCATGCTGGGGTTGCCCTTCCTATTGTTCTGGAACGGCATGATGGTCGGGGCCACCTCCCTCCTGATGGGTGTCGCTCTGGTGATCAAGCATCGGGTGGACGGACAATGACTGTCGCTCTCGGTATCATCCTGGGCTGGCTTGTTCTCACAACCTTGGTCGGTGTTATGGCCGGGATCAACCGGCGCTTCAGCCTTGAGGAGTTCATGGTTGGAGACCGTTCGTTCGGATTCATCCTGTTCTACACAATTGCTGCGGCTGAGATCTACAGCGCCTTTGCATTCCTTGGACTTGCCGGGTGGTCATTTCAGAAAGGTCTGAGCATCACCTATGCGCTGGCGTACACCGCGATCGCGTATGGACTCCTGTTCTTCATTGGCCCACGGATTCAACGACTCGGCCGGCGGGCAGGATATGTGACGCAGCCGGACTTCTTCGAAGACCGCTTCGGTTCTCGGCCTCTCGCAGTCATCACCGCGATTATCGGTGTGATCTTCATCGTGCCCTACCTGCAACTGCAACTGCTCGGTGGTGGCATCATCGTACAAATTGCTTCGGGTGGCGCCATGAACAGGGAGATGGCGATTATCGTCGCGGCGATAGCACTCATAGTCTTTGTGACTGCCTCGGGCTTGCGGGGAATCGGCTGGACCAACCTTCTTCAGGCGTTCGTAATGCTATTCGGCATGATGTCGGTCGGATTCCTAGTGCCTCATCGTCTCTACGGTGGTATTGACGCCGCAATTTCGGCGCTGGAGAGGCTACGGCCGACTCATCTTGTATTGCCTGATTCCGGAGGGTTGGGGCTGGGCTGGTACGCCTCGGCTGTGGTGCTGTCCGCACTGGGATGTTTTGCGTGGCCCCATCTATTTGCCGCGACCTATAGCGCCAAGAATGAGCGCGTAGTCCGACAGAATGCAGTCATCCTGCCCCTGTACCAACTCGCCATCGCGCCGGTCATCATTGTCGGCCTGACCTGCGCCGCGAAGGCGGCCGAGGATTCCGCGTTTGCCGCCGCTATTTCTCACCCCGACCATGCCATGCTGGTTGCTCTGGTGGAGTACTTCCCACCTTGGCTTGCTGGAGCCATCGGTGCCGGCGGTCTCGCTGCAGCCATCTCCACAGCATCTGCTTTGATTCTCGTCGCCGCCAACCTGATCGCACGCAATGTGCTGCAGCGGGGCATCGCGCCCGGCCTCGATGACCGGAAGACCGCCTGGACAGCCCGTCTTCTGATCGCACCGGTCGCAATTGTTGCAGCCGCTCTCGCCTTGACGGCACCCGACATGCTTGTGACCTTGCTGCTGGTCGGCTACTCGGGGATTGCCCAGTTCGTGCCGGCCATCTACTTGGGTATGTTCTGGCGACGAGCGAGCCTGGCGGGAATCAGTGCCGGCCTCGCCGTTGGCGTCTTCTTTGCGGTTGTGGTTCAGGCTGCCGGATGGCAACTACCTTGGAGCTTGCATGCAGGTTTTGTGGGGTTGGTGCTCAACTTTGTGGTGGCGGTTGTTGTCAGCAACGTGACCCGAGCACCCGATCAGGATCGGCTCGAGCGCTTCGAGAAACTTCTTGCCGAGGAGTAGCTGAGGCAAAGGCAGGGGGCGGCGTTGACGAGCTTTTTGCCGTCGTATTCCATTCACACACCCTGATGGGTTAGTCTCCGAGAATGATAATAGAGAATCTGTTGCGGGAAACCGAGAGCCTTCGGGAGACCCTTATAGCCGTTCGGCACGACTTGCACGCTCATCCAGAGATTGGTTTTGAGGAGCACAGAACCCAGAAAGTCGTCCGTGAGTGGCTGCACAAGTTTGGCTATACGCCGCGCGATTCGGCGGGAACCGGTCTGGTTGCTGATCTGTGCCCTGATTCGAAAGGGCCGACGATTGCGCTGCGTGCCGATATGGACGCCCTTCCCATGGAAGAAACCACGGACCTTCCATACCGTTCAGTCAACCCGGGGCGGGCCCATAAGTGCGGCCACGACGGCCACACAACCATCCTCATGGGCGCGGCAGCAGCTCTGGCCCAGTGCCGCGACACGCTGGACGGCAACGTTCGTCTCCTGTTTCAACCTGCAGAGGAAGGTGTACGCGGTGGTGGCGCCCGAGTCATGGTGGACGAAGGCGCTCTCGAAGGTGTCAGCGAAGTTTACGGACTTCATAGTTGGCCCGCGTGGCCCAAGGGAGAACTCAGGGTCGCGGCCGGGCCGGTGATGGCTCAGGTCCACACATTCTATATTTCGGTGCGCGGCAAGGGTGGCCATGGGAGTCAACCGCAGAGTAGTCGCGACCCGATCCTGGCCTCATCACATCTGGTGACATCACTTCAGTCAGTCGTCTCACGCGGATTGGGCTTCGAGGGCGGCGCAGTGGTCAGCGTCTGCTCGTTCAATGCCGGCACCACTTCGAATGTCACTCCTGACGATGCCCGTTTGAGCGGCACGATCAGGAGCTTCAGCAAGCCAACGAGCGAACGGGTCCTGGAGCGGATGCGTGAAATCACACAGGGCACCGCCAACACCTTCGGCGTTGAGGTTGAGTTCGAAGTCGAAGAAGGATTCCCGGTGCTCGTCAACAATTCAGAATGCGCTGAGGTCGTCGCGAGAATCGGTGAGAAGGTGCTGGGGCAAGGCGCCGTCAGCTCAAGGGATCTGCCGATGGCCGGCGGCGAAGATTTCGCCTATTACGCCCAGAACAAGCCTTCAGTCTTTTTCTTCCTTGGGGCTGGAATAGAGGGCGAAGACACGCCCACCTGTCACCATACCGACTTCGATTTCGATGATGACCTCATTCCGGTGGGTATCGAGTTCTTCCTCAGAATCATCGCCGATCGCTTGGAAGATGGTGTGGTTTCTTGAAATTGTTGAGACTGAAGAATAGGTATCCGTCACAATTAACGTATGGACAAGACGAACTGTACGTCCTGCTCCGCAGCAGATCCACGAGAGGCAGCGCTGACTGGCGCAGCACGGTACCCAGCGTTAAAGGGTAGTCGGTTCGTTGGTAGCCGTGGAGTTCGCGATCTCTACGTTTGTCGCGAATGTGGCGCGATGTGGCGGACGTGGCACGACCAACGCGAGGGTTACCAGTGTTGGCGAAAATACCCAAAGAGCATTGTGCCGGTCTTCAGTGCCGACACGAGCTTAGCGAGGCTAGTAGCGTGGGTGGCGTCGCACTACACCGAAGATTCTTTCGGGCTTACCGACTCTCTGGCCACCAGACTGATCCGACGAAGACCCGAGGGCCTGCGGCAGGGGATTGCGGAGCTGTTTCGGTGTTTTGGTGAACTCATACCACCCAAAGACGCCAGGGCCGCAGAGCGCCTTACTATGCATTTTCGCCTATTGCGTCTCTCTGTGGAGCGAGCAATTCGTGGAGACCTGCGATCAGAGGGATCACGCGTCAAACCACCTACCCGATATCGTGACGCCGAAGTTGAAGAAGCGGCTCGCAGCTTTCGCCCACGAAGCGTCGATGGGCTAGCTCGACTGCCCAAAACGCACGATGTGATCCGCCGGCTTATGTGGGAAAGCCGATGGCAAAAGGGCTGTCCCGCTTCAGACGATGCGGTGATTGCTATTCACGACATGTCGCCGATTCTGAGTTTCCTGGAGAACCTTCCGCTTGAGGTCGTGGACGACGGCATTCTCCGCGGTGTCCACGCAGAGTCAGCCTTCAAGGCCGCTGGCATTCTGCATGATCGCGGTCGCCTTCCTGAGAACGATCACGCAATCTGGATGTCGCAACGCGACTGGATAGCCCTCGAGAGAATCCTCGATCCGCTGATTCGACTTGCCACCTCGGTCCGGCGGATTCGCGAAGCAGCAAAGCTCGGGTCAGGTAAGAAGTCGCGGCGGCTTCAGATGGAGACTCTTCTGGTCCGTACGCCGATTCGCTACGGGGCACGATTCACAGAAACGGCGCGTCGCGAGCTTGAGAGGATCGCGCGAGAATTCAGACTCGGTCGAGAGGACGATGATGTTCAAGCTCACGAAGCTCTCAGCTCAATCCTAGAGACGGAGAAGAAAGCGACGAAGGCCGATGCGCGGTGTGTTCTAGCAAAGGCATAGCTGCAACGATTTGATTCTCAGATCCATAGTTAGTCTTTTCTGAGAGCCTCCATCGGGTGGATAGTAGAAGCTCTCAGTGCCGAACTCAGGCTCGAGGTCACTACCACTGCAAGGAGCAACACCCCGGCTGAAAAGAACGAGACTGGATCGACAGGACTCAAGCCGAGGAGCATGGAGCGCATGGTCGCTGCCGTTGCGACTGCCAAAAGGCCCCCTACCAACAGTCCGGGTGCAGAAGTGCGAAGGGCGTCCACGAGGACACTGCGTGCGACCATCCAACGACTGGCCCCGAGGGCGAGTCGGAGACCGAATTCTCGGGCACGATTCGTCACGGCGAGGGATACGACCCCGTGGATGCCCATCGCGGACAGGAGGAGGACCAGCAAGCCGATTCCTCCGGCAACCTGTCCGCCCGTGCGCTGCTCCTGTGTGGCGAGGGTCACCAGAGACCTAGCTGGAAGCAGTCTTGGAACGGGTAGGCCGGGGTCTACCGAACGGATAGCTCTCTGAATTGGCTCCGTCAGGGACGATAGATCGGTGACACCCCTGACCAAGATGACGAAATCAGACAATTTGGTTTGCCTCAACGGGAAAAACACTTGAGGAAGATCTTCAGTAACAACGCTGGACGACACGTGCCCGGTGACTCCGACGACGGTCCAGGCCGCATCGACGTCAATGCCGGCATTTGTTGGCACAAATTGCCGTCCAATTGCGTTTTCGCCCGGCCAGAGTCGGTTCGCCAACGATCTGGAAATGATCGCCACTCGCGGAGCAGTTTTGTCGTCAGTGCGAAGAAGTGTTCTACCTTGCACGATGGGTATGCCAACGGTTGAAAAGTACCCTTCTGAGACAACGGTGAACTCTGCCCAAAGGGCCGGCAGATTGGAAGACTCCTGGTCCGCCCGGCTGACGGTAAGACGGGTCCTCCTTCGGTCCAAGGGAAAGCCACTGGCCACGGTAGCCGATGCGACGCCCGGAACTGACCCGATGGACTCCTGCAACTGATCCAGAAGCGTAGCCCCGCCTTCGTCCAGACTCGGGTAGCCTACTTCAACCGGATCAAGAAACCCGAGAAATGGCCCTCCGGATCGGAAGTCGGTTACCGCCAGCCCTTCCGGTCTGAATCCGATCCGACTTGCATCTATTCGATCCAGGGATCGGAGAAACAGGGCCGCCATCAACAGGAGAAGAAAAGCAATGCCGATCTGGAAAGTTGCAGCACAGCGTTGGAGCTTTCCTTCTCTCCGCCCTCCCCCGCCGGTGTTGTCCTTCAGTGCTGAAACCAACTCGGGCCGACTGAACCGAAGCGCGG
Source organism: bacterium (assembly GCA_024229275.1). Lineage (GTDB taxonomy): Bacteria > Acidobacteriota > Thermoanaerobaculia > Thermoanaerobaculales > Sulfomarinibacteraceae > JAAESQ01. Next base: position 7,467 of record JAAESQ010000838.1, read on the forward strand.
GTAGAAATCCGAAAGCATGTCCAGCAATCAAGGACAAAGCCAGAGACATGGCGAGCGTCCATCCGCTGGGTTCAAAAGTGGCGCCTGGAGCGGAAATGCCCAGATCCATGGGTGAGACCAAGGTCATCGCCGTCATGGCTAAAACGATGCCGATTCCTCCACCAATTACGCAAAGAACTAGTGCTTCCAACATCAGCTGTCGGACCAAGCGGATACGACTCGATCCCAATGCGAGCCTTACTCCAATTTCCTGCTCCCTGCCTGCGGACCTGGCCAGGGCCATTCCGGCCAGATTGCCACAGATGATAAGCAGAAGAACGGTCATTAATCCGGCGATTCCGACGGCGGCGATCACGTCATAGAGTCGGTTTTGGGCAGGAAAACGCCCGAAGCTAACGGCTTTTACCATTCGGCTGTGGTTAGTCTCGGGATACTCGACTGACAGGCTTGCGAATACAGTCTGAACCGCTGCGCGGGCCTCGGAGAGCGTTGCATTAGAACGGAGCCTCCCCAAAACCTGAACCGAGAGCTTTTCCCTGTTCTTGAACAACGACTCGTCTCCGGCGGCATCTGGATGCTGAGAGAGAGGCACCCACACGTCGACACTGCTCCTGTTGACGCGTGCACCTTTGAAATCTTCCGCCGCCACGCCGATGATTGTGTATGGGTTGTCGTCCAAAAGGATGGATGTGTCCAGAACATCGAGACGACCGCTCAGCTGCTTTCGCCAGAATTCATAGCTGACTACCGCGACAGGGTGTTGACCAGGACCTCGGTATTTTGAACCTCGAAATCCTCTGCCCGCTTTGAGAGGAGCTCCAAGAACGTGGAAGTACTTATCCGTAGCGTACGCGACTCTGGTCCGTCGCCCTCCTTCCTC
>JAAESQ010000839.1 GCA_024229275.1 bacterium
GCACATTGCTCTGGTGTTCATAACCGGTGAACAGATTGCCTTCGATCGTCTTGAAGGAGATTTTCCAGGCGTTGTAGCGTACAGCCATGAGATCGCCGCTGTCGCTCCAGTAGAAGAAATCATTCCGCGGAGCTTCGGCCACTGCACCCTTGAAGTAGGGCAGGAAGTTGTAGCCGTCCAGATGGTTCTTGAACGTCTTGCCGTTCGCCTTATGACCACCTTTCAGAAGCTTCTCTTTGACCTTCGGATCGCCGGCAGCGGCCACGAAGGTTGGCATCCAGTCTTCGGAGGAAAAGATGTCGTTGTAGATGGTGCCGGGCTTGATGACCCCGGGCCATCTCATGACACAGGGCACGCGGAAGCCGCCTTCGTACGTGGTGCCCTTCTCGCCCCGGAAGGGCGAATTGCCGCCGTCAGGCCAGGTGAAAACCTCAGCGCCGTTATCGCTGGTGAAGACAACGATGGTGTTGTCGGCAATGCCGAGGTCGTCGACCTTCTTGAGCAGTTCGCCGACCAGATGGTCGAGCTCCGCCATGCCGTCGGCGTAGAGGCCGAAACCGGTCTTGCCCTGCCACTTGGGAGCCAGATGCGTCCAGACGTGCATGCGCGTGGTGTTGTGCCAGAGGAAGAACGGCTTGCCGGCCTTGACCGAGCGCTCCATGAAGTCGTTGGAGCGGCGCACCAGCTCTTCGTCCACATTGGTCATGTCAAACTTGGC
>JAAESQ010000840.1 GCA_024229275.1 bacterium
GCCTCTACACCGTCACCGCCCTATTCGACATCCCGGCCGACGAGCTGACCGGGGCCAAGGACTGCTCGGTGGTCTTCACCACCCCGCAGGGCACTGTGACGTTCGAGATGGCAGACGGCTTCACCGTAACCGCGACCGACGCACCACCGATAATTACCGAGCATCCCCTCTCTCAGATCATCACCCTTGGGGACCCGGTGACCTTCACGGTGGCAGCAAGCGGCACCGAACCCTTCGACTACCAGTGGCAAAAGGGCGACAGTGATCTCGGCGGCGAAACAGCAACCAGCTTGACTATCGCCGCGGTTGCAGAGTCCGATGCCGGCGACTACCGGTGCGTCGTCAGCAATGCCTACGGCTCCGCCACCTCCGATGCGGCCACCCTGAGCGTCGACATCAGCGTGCAGACGGTCACCGCACCATACCCGATCATCGACACCATGCAGGGAACCTGCTACGACGAACTCTCGGCGACAGACTGTCCGGCCGGCGGCCAGGCTTTTGCAGGGCAGGACGCTCAGCACGATGGCTACCAGGCCCGGTTCAGCGTGAGCGGCGACGGCTTGACTGTCCACGACTCCGTTACGGGACTCACTTGGCAGCGATCCCCAGATACCGACGGGGACGATGACATCGACACCGACGACAAGTTCACCTTGACCGAAGCAGAGGCCTATCCGGCAATGCTCAACGCAGTGAGTTTCGGAGGACACGACGACTGGCGCTTGCCAAACGTCAGAGAACTGTATTCCCTCATGGACTGCAGGGGCGAAGACCCGAGCGGCTACACCGGAACAGATACTTCAGGACTCGTGCCCTTCATCGACACGGACTATTTTGAGTTCGCATACGGCGATCAAAACGCAGGCGAACGCATCATAGATTCCCAGTGGGTGACAACAAGTGTTTACGTGAGTACCGAGAACGGGAACAACCTCTTTGGAGTCAATTTCGCCGACGGGCGTATCAAGAGCTACGGCGTGAATATGGGTTTCTACACGATCTGTGTGCGAGGCAATCCAATTTATAGCGTCAACGAATTTGTGGACAACAGCGATGGGACCGTGACCGACCTCGCGACAGGCTTGATGTGGGAGCAAGACGACAACGGCAGCGCAGTGATCTGGGAAGATGCGCTGGCTCTGGTGGAAACCAGAAA
>JAAESQ010000841.1 GCA_024229275.1 bacterium
CCGCGTACGCTACGAAACACCTCGCGGAGTTCGATGGCACGCTCAGGTTCGCACTTGAGCGAGATTCGAAGCGGAATCTCCTCCCATGCCAGTAAGGCGAACATCTTACCCATGACTTTGTAGACGAGAGCTTGCGGCCCGAACGGTGTTTCCTCGGTCGTCCCAGACCTGCGCGTCAAGTAGCTTCGGAGTTGGTCCAGTTGCATGGTTTTCTCTTTGAAATGCGATACATCACGGAAGATAGTCGGCTCTGACTGGTGAGAAGACCTCTACGACAACACAGTCTTCAAGCCCACGTGCTCCATGGGGTTGGCCGGCATCGAGGTTCCAGGCTGTACCGGGTTCAGCTATGGACGTTTTGCCTTCGATCGTGAATTCCAGGCGACCTGACACCAGGTATCCGGTTTGTTCGTTGGGGTGATCGTGAACCGGGATCACTGCTCCTTGAGCGATCTCGAACTCGCACAGCATGGTGAGGTCACCGTGTACCAGTGTTCGGAGTCGGACCCCAGGGAGAACTTCGCGTGGTTCAACGTCTTCGCGGGCTGAAAACATGCTCCCTCCTCGTTGGCTCCCATGAGTTTACTCGCTCCGGCTCCCGTGTTTCTTGGCTGCCAGCCGTATGGCTTGATGGATCAAAGTCAATCCAAGAAGCGGTAGCCAGACCCACATGGCCTCAGAAAGGAGTACCGAATTGAAGTCTGAGTGCAGAAAGGAGTACAACCCGATAGCCGAGACCTGGATAGGTTGCGTCGGGAAGAAGAATCGCTCTGCAGAGAAGGGGAGGAGCAGTCCAATGCCTTTGCCTCCGTTGGTCAAGGCGTCGAGCATGCCGTGAGATACCGCAGCTGTAGCAAGCACTGCGAAAACCCCAGCTCGATCTCTCCATCCTGGCTTCGGTTTATACAGCTGAGGGATACATGCCATCGCGGTGGCGAGCACAATCCCTGCGAAGATCGAGTGCGCCATTCCGCGGTGTCCCCAAGGGTGGGAGTAGGGTATTCCGAGGTTGAATGCGACGACATCAAGATCAGGAGCGACCGCTACGAAGAGCGCTGCAAACAGAAGTGCGGAACGTCGGGATCGCTGGGGCGCTACCTGGGCGACAGTGATCCCGACCAGAGCATGAGTGATTATTGTTGGCACGTGAGCTTCCTGTAAAACTCTCAATCAGGTCATTCAGAGCATATCCGCGCCGTTCTGCCGACGCTGACACATAGCATGACAACGCCGCCCCAATCGATGTCATCCCGAGCGAAGTCGAGGGATCTCCCGCTTCAATTGGCAGGCCGTATGGTGCTGTATTCAAGCAGTTTGCTTATCTCATCGGGAGATCCCTCCACTCGCCCATGGCTCGGTCGGGATGACAGTGTTTGGTGGACGTGGGCACGAGCGTGATGCCAGGCGAGTCTTTTAAGAGGCTCACGTGAGAACGGGGAGGTCAAACAGAGAAGTCTTCCCGTTTCAGCGTTGCCCAGAGGGATTCCTCAACCGAGTTCGAGTTCGGTTCGAAACGCAATTACTGCACGACCGCCGATTTTGACCAATTCTGGTGTGCCACCGTCAGCCGTGACTTCGACTTCGACGATTCCGGGACGACCCATCGCCTCTCCCTGCAGCGCGCGAAAGGCGAAACGACCATCCGATGTGGTCGCGAGACCGTGCTTGACGAGATATGCGCCGAGGGGACCGTTGGCGTTGCCGGTCACCGGATCCTCGGCGATGCCAATCGCCGGAGCGAACATTCGGCCGTGAGCCTGAACATCTTCTCCTTCGAGATCGAGGACGAAGACGTAGTATCCGTTGCACCCGATCTCGTGGCTGATCTCAGTGAGGCTGTGCTGGTTCGGTGTCAGTCGGTTGAGTGTGTCTCTGGAGTTGATACCGACGAGCACTTTGGAGTGGCCGGTGGACACAACCTGGATGGGGCATCTGGGATCGAGGTCCGTCGGTCCCAATCCAAGTGCCGAAGAGATGCTCTCGGCGACAGGTGATGACAACGGCTCTTCGAACTCAGGTCGGCCCTGAGTCATCATGATGGTGTAGTCATCATCGCGCTGAACGATGTCGACGGGCAGCACGCCGATTCCGATGCGCTGCATAACAGTGCAACTCGGTAGCTCACGCTCGATGGCTCGGACGTAGTGCGCTGCCACCGTCGCGTGGCCGCATGATGGGACCTCGATTGAGGGCGTGAAAAACCGAATCCACATTTCGTGATCCGGCGCAGTTGGGGACAGTACAAAAGCGGTTTCTGAATTATTGAGCTCGCGTGCGATTTGTTGCATCTCGCCTTCGCTGAGGCCATCAGCGTTGGGGACCACCCCGGCTGGATTTCCTTCGAGGCGAGTTGTAGTGAACGAGTCGACCTGGTAGAGAGTGAATCTTCGCATTAGGCAAGCCTCCGAGTGAGAAACTGAGTCGGTTCAACTGGCACTCTATGCCTCGTTGAGGGAGCGATCAAGATCTAACCTAGTGATTCTTTGGCCCATCGCTTCACACCGCGCCAGGAGCGAGGAACTCTCAGGGTTGAAGTCGGAACCGGCGCGATAATCAAGTAATCGCTGGGGTCTCCAGTGATTAACCTGTGAGAAGGGGTGGCCAGAAGAAGATACGACGCAAAGAAATAACAAGGGCGGCCCAGTACAGCGCCGTCAACAACCCGGAAGCGAGCAGCGCAATCGTCGCCTGACGTCTGAGGCGCCTGTCCTGCGTCAGGGCCTTGTTGAGCTTGCCGAGGGCTCGTGCTGCACATGTGAACGCCCATGGTTGTAAGACCCAAGGAAAGAGAATCACACCGAGCACAATCAGGTAGTGAGCACGGCGGATAAGCGAACGAACCTCGTCGAAGGATACGACGTCGTGGCTTCCCTGCGACGAGTCTCCGAGATCGCATCGGCGGCAAACAATCTCGCCAGACTGCAGGAGATCACCGCAGACCGAACACCGAACTGGAGTTTCCGGTTGAGGTGTAGGGTTTGGACCAAACATGGACTGTCTCCTGCGGCGTATCCCTTGAGCTATTCCAAGCCAGCCTTGAAACTATGATGCCCCGATCCAGCACAGAGCAGCAATAGCAAAGAACACGTACCACGAGAAGTGCCTGCCCCGCGCGCCTCCGAGGCTGAGGACGCCGCAACATGCGAACATGACGGAGAATATGCGCAGCACCGCGGCGGTTTGTGATTCGAGAACCTGCGTGGAGAGAAGTAACACTGCGGCACCGATCCCGACCATCAATATAGTTGTGAGGTGCCATGCAAAACGAAGAGTCCTTCGGGCAAATGTTGTGCTGCCCAAGAGCCTGGGGAGTTCGCTGTGGCGAAAGAGTCGCGACAACAGGAGTCGTTCACCAAGGTAGGAATGTGCCAGCGCGAGCACAATGATCAGTATTCCTCCGGTTGCCAAAGCTATGTTCATAGATCTTATTCCTCTGGATGCTGTGCCGGTGGGTTGATACCTGGACCCTCTGGCCCGAGCGGCGTTACATCAGCAACGCCTGTTCTGAGGATACTCGTCGCAGCCTGAAGTAGCTCCCGTGTCACCCGGGCACCGTAGGAGAAGTGAACCGTAATGTGACGATCTTCGTCGAGGATTTCGGCGGCGTCGAGGAAGGTGCGCCAGTAGGGACGTTTCAGAGTTTGTGGAATCACGGCAGCACCTCTGTATGGGCCGTCGTGGACAGCGATCGTCAGGATGAAGCCCTCGAAGCTGGGGCCTTTTTCAATGTGCGGTTCGGTGGACCACTTGCCGATCTTCGAGCCGCCGTGGACTGTGAAACTTCGGGTGTTCGCCGAGGCCGTCATACGGTCGGATTCAAAAGCGATATCGGAGTTTGGGTAGGCTGTACGGACGATCGGTAGTAGCTGAACCGACAGCGAAGTCACCACAGGGTGAGTCGCTTCAGCCGCCGGTAACGAACCTGCTGACATGAAAGACAGCACCAAGACGGTGATGTTGGCTGCGTTTCGTGTTGTCATCGCCAAGCTCCTCTATATGTGAGTCGATTCAGATTGAGTCAGTCCGGCCAAACGTACTCGTCATCCTCGTCGAGCAATACAGATGCTTGAACCGAGTCGCAGAGGCCTTTGTGAAACCAAAACCACAGTCCGGTGTCGACCAGGTCAAAAACCCGTCGTTCGACGTCGGCGAGTTCCTCCTCGAGCACGACGTCGCCGAGGCCGTTCAGTAATTCAAGCACCGTGTCTTCGTCCTCACCGATCGGGCGAAAACCATCGATTTCGAGCGCTGCATTGTCCACGTCGAGCATTACGAGTCGATACTCGACATCCTCGTCGAAGTAGACGGAAAGCTTTTGCTCTTTATAGTGCCAAGCAATAGAACCCTCGCCATCGTGTGATTCCCGGATGGCCTTGTCCGGCTTGCCGAGTATGGCCTCGACCTCCTGTTCGGTTTGGCCAAAACGAATCTCTCCAACGCCGGCTCCAGGTAAGACTTTCATGAATCCCCCGCTATGGCAGTTGCCTTCGATGAATTCTAGCCTGGGTGGGTGATTTGGTCATTAGTGCTCGTGCGTATTGCCGGTGGTGAGTGTGATTGAGAACACGGATTCAGGGACGGCTTTGCGGGACGAACGGGACGAACGGGGCGAACGGGGCGGGCGGCTATGCGGCAGAACAGGAAGACAGATTTGAACCACAAAGATCACAAAGATCGCTAAGAAAGCACGAAGGATATTTATAGGCGGCTCGGTGAGCCGCTTGAGTGAGAAGACTGCAGGGGCAGGATCGGCGACTGCGACGGCAACAGTGGACAGCGGCAAAGTCAGTCAATAGTGGGTGTAGTCTGTAGCTGAATCTGTCAGCCGTCGCTGTAGTCTGCCACTGCCACCTATCCTCTCTCTTCTGACTTCGTTTCCTCGAGGATTTTTGAGTAGCCTCCATGGCGCATCATCGACTCGTGTGAGTGCTCGGCGTGTTCCTCGGGAGTCTTCGAGTCGTAGGATTCGAATCTGCTGAAGGTGCCGGGTCGAACTGTTGCACAAGGTTCCTCATGGAGGAACGGGCCGGAAACGCCGGCCAACCAGCCGTCCTCAGACGCCCAATGCGGAGCGAAAGTTCGATAGCGGAATACGTAGTAGACCACCTCGCGAGAATCAATTTCGGTTGTCTTCCTGATCTTATCCATGAGTTCAATGGCGTCAGGAGCGGTTCCGAGTTCATTGCCGTGACAGAGCCAAAAGACCATGTCGGATTCGGCAAAAGCGTCAACATTGAGAAACTCTGCAGGAAAGAGGTCTGAGCGGTCTTCCCCAGCCAGCACGGTGTACAGCACGTTGCGGGTTCGGGGATGGTCGGCGAAACGTTTGAGATCAGCAGTGTCGGGATCGCGGTGCTCTTTCAAGGCCTGCACGACGGAGTTGATTTCGGCGAGGACTTCGCGGGTTCTCCTGCTGGTGGCGCGGAATGTGGCGATGACACGCCAGACAAGAAATAGCACGACCAGACCGACGATGAAACTCAGGATGAGGAGGGCTGTCTTCATGACTCACCTCTTCCAAAACTGCCACCATTTTGGTGGGGCTGGGGTAGTCTTCGTTGATTCTGCAGCCAGGATGACCTTTGTGATCGTAAGATTCTGAAGCGCGTCCAACATCGGATCGCTGTCGATGGCATCCGCGTATTGATCTGGGGTGATTCCGACCTGTCGGCAGGCCGCCACTACCAACTCGTGCAGTGTTTGGTTGTCGCCGGCCTTGAAGCGACGGGTCCACTCGCTGTCTTTGTCGTACACCAATGCCAATTGCTCTCCGAAGAACTCAATTGCTTTGCGGAAGGTCTCTGCGTCACTCATGCCTGGTCCGCAAAGGCCTTGCTGGTTGCCATGAGTGGAATATAGGCCGAAGCTGCGACGACGGTGTTGAAGGCTGCATTGAAGTACACACCAAATGCTACTGAGACACCCGTGTCAACGAGGTACCACAGGGTGATGGCGAGGAGAAGACAAGTCCAAGACCAGCGCTGGCGTTGTCGGAAGGCCGTACGGGAGATGAACGCCACGAGGACACCCCACCCGGAAACCGTTGCGCCAAGCACGCCGTAGATCCAGGCTTGCATACGTTTGGCTTCGTCAGGGATGTCGGCATCGGCCCAGAATGCAGGATCGATCTGCCGGTTCAAAGCTGCGTCGAATAAGTAGCTCTGGTTGAAAAATGCAAGGCCGAGCCCGAGAACGACGAGGGTCCATCCAACACATTCAAGCCACCGACTCCAGAAGAGATGTGACTTCATCACCAATCTATTCAACGCTCGTCGGTAGTTTCACGACCGCAATGCACTCGATTTCGACACGGGCCCCCATCGCAAGACCACTCGCAGCCAGGGCACTGCGTGCAGGTGGATTGTTGGGGAAATAGGTGCGATAGGTTTCGTTCATGATGGGCCATTCAGCGATGTCGGCAAGAAAGACCGTACATTTGACGACGCGGTCGAGCGACGATCCGTGACGCTCGAGTGTGGCCTTCATGTTCTCAAGTGTCTGCCGGGTCTCTTCGGTGATTCCTCCCGGGACGAGTTCCGCCCCGCCGGGTGGTCTGCCGATCTTTCCCGAAAGAAAGAGAAGATCGCCGACCTGGACCGCCTCCGAAAACGGCAATGACAGCTCCTCGGCGCCTGGGGCGCTCAGGAATGTGACTGAGGTTTCTTTTGGCTCGCAGGTGCAGGTTGTTTGACTGTCGCATGCCATCGCTAATGAGGCGGCCACACAGAGGCATAGGATTGCGTAGGTTCTAGAGGTCATATGATTGGTCCTTTCTATTTGCTATTCGAGTATGAGATATGGCGAACACAGACAACGTGGGCGAGGCCTGCCGGCATCTGCACCTGCCGGTGCTGAGAGAGGTCGTACGCCATCATTCCACGAGAAGAATGAGGAGTCGCAGTCCAGAGAATCTGGACCCCAGCTCTGCTCGACGGGAAGTAGCCGGTGGACAGTAGGCGTTGGAGTTCATTCATCCTTGGCAGTCGCCAGTCGGAGTACGACGCCAGCTTTAGACTCTCGCAGTACTGATCACTGTCGGAGAACTCGAACACTCCAGCGGCCTCTCGTGTCCACATGATGCCAAGTTCTTGAGCAGCGACGGTCTGATCTTCGTAACGAAGCTCGATCTTCACCTTTGGCGTTTTGCGGGCAGTTTCGCCGCCTTGTTCAGCAGTGAGTCTTCTGCGAATCACGTCGAGAGATTTTTCTTGGGTTATTCCTTCAGGAGCGATGATCGAGATTTTCGGCGCAGCATCTGGAGTTGGCGTCGCAGCAGTCTCCGGGGAGGTGGATTGGGCTACCTCAGAACTTGAATCCTGGAAGACTCCTGCAGTCTTGCCGCACCCAATGAAAGAGACACTTGTGAGTATCGATAGGCCCACTAAAACTGTTTTGTGGTACCGCATCGCGTCCTCCTCGTTCGCCCGTCGTTTGCGTAGCACCAGAATCCTTGTCGCTTTCAGTATGGCGGCAGGAGCCTTCGCACTCCGTGGCCCAGCACCAAGCACAAGAACACCGCATTGCGTGGAAGAACGGCCGGCCAAGCATACCGGAGTGGGCGCTGTCTTCCATTGCTGGACTCGCTGAGTGCAAGCTGCTGTCCAAGATTTCGAAGAAAACGAACGCCGCGAGGCCAGTCGATAATGCCCTCAATCCACTCCTTAGGAATGGCTGATGCACCCACCGTCGCTCCGGCTATGGCGCCGATGATGGCTCCTGTGCTGTCGCTGTCACCGCCGCACGCGATAACATCTTCGATCGAATCGCGGAAGCTACCGAAGTTTCTATACCACGAGTAAACGACGACGGGCACTGTCTGAAAGACGTAGCCGGAGACGCCTTTGGTCGCACCGATTTCGTGAGCGTACTGTTTGACCGAAAGATGAGTGGCGAGTCCTCGCTCAATACTTGTGACGAGATCTAACCACTCCTGGTGTTCCGGCGCCACGCTGTGAAGTACTGCGATGAAGTCCGGAACCGAGGGTCGATCTGTAAGGCGCAGGCCGATGCCGAGTGCGGCAAGTTGGGCGACGGCTCGGGCGCCGATCTCGGCTCGGTCATCTGTGTGTGTCAGTCGGGAGCTGGCCGAAATGAAAGGGGTGATCTTGTCGGGTTGCCGCCAGAAACGAGCACCGATCGGTGCGGCTCGCATAGCCGGTCCGTTGCCGGCCGAGTAGACTCCGCTGCGATTTGGTGAAAACCCAACCCACAGCTTAAGGATGGATCGCAGCGTGGCCAGGCCGACACCAGCAGGGAGGGCGGCTAGCCACCAACGGAGGTACCATGCGAGTCGTCTTGCGAATGCGTCCGGTGCATCGGGGAAACGAAGAAGGCTCTGAGTAACGAAAATGGTATGTTCTGTGTCATCACTGATCATCCCTCGCCCGAGAATGAAACGGTGTTGCAGCGGTGGGCGAAAGACGCGAGCCGTCCTTCTTGCGGAGAGTCCCTCCATCGGGAGTCCGAGAGCATCGCCGACGGCGGTGCCAATCAGCATCCCCTGGAAGCGATCGATCAGCTCAGGTGTTGCGTTCATGGCTTTCTCGGTGTTCTAAATGGTCTATTTCCTGGAGGGAGTTGTGTCGTCAGTCTCGAGCCAAGCCAGGGCGGAAGCTTCCTCAGTAAAGAAGCGCAGTGCGAGTCCTCGTTTAGTTACGACTTCCTCGAAGAACTCGAATCGAATGCGATTCTCGAGAAGGTCAAGGACTGCTACTTTGGGCGCGGTTTCAGGAGAAGTGAGATCCAACAGGCTCCGAGAAGCCATGGAATGAGACTCAAATGTAGAGACGCCACCAACGAGCTGTCGCACATCGGCAATGGCCCTAGTCAATCCATGCTGGGTGCACTTCTGGACAGTCTGTCGTGCCAGTTCGAGAAGAGTGCTCTCATCACGGATACCCTGCGCGCATATGCGCATGTACCCCTGAGCAGGCTCGAATTCAAGTTCTAACTTCATGTTCTCTCGAGATTAACAGAGGCAAACATTAGGAACGCATCATTACTCAGACCGCTCCGGACGAATTGGCCATCACATTGACGCCGAGCCACTTCCAGGCGTCCTCCACGTTCAAAAACACTCGTACAGAGTAGCCACGATTCACTGAAACGGTTTCGAAGAACTCAAAGTTGCGTCCATGTTCTGTGTTCGGCCGGTAAACGATTGCCACCCGGTCGCCGTGTTTGAGTCCGTGGGATGTGAGTATCCCGGGGAGTTGATAGATCGCGGCGGTGGTGACGTCGGGCGCCATGTCGCGAGCGTTGAGCAAGAATCTGCGGGGACGGCGGGGCGAAGCCGTCGCCAGAGCTTCGGAACCCATAGCTGTGATGGTCCGAAGGTCCATGGTTCCGGACGCGGAGATATGTATAGTCTCCGCCCTCTTGCAGTAGTCAACCTTCCAAGTCATTTGATGAACCGAGCGTCAACCATTGTACCCTTTGTCGGTAAATATGGTAGGTGTAGGTTCATTCGACTTACCACATTCAGGCGACTCACGAGATCTTCAGGATTCGTTAGACGAATTGAGCTATTCCGGTATCTGTGTACTGTTGTGACTGTCGGTTTTGAAATGTCGATCTGTGATCCCAGAGCAGCCTTCGAATTGCGCTGATGAGAGGTATTCAACAGGATTCGTAGCGAGCATTTTGCATCGCTGTCCGCAGTAGAAGGCGGGTGAATACCCCGTGCCTAGGAGAACATCACGGAATACCACAACGCGCAGGTGCTGACCAGAAACATTAGCCAGAAGAGGATCTCCTGTTTTGACACCGTGGGTACCTTTTTGTACACCGGTGTCAGGTGCCGGTGGGTACTCAGGAAATGCTCCCAGTCGAAACTAGTCTCAAAAAAGTCTCGCGAGATGGCTATGCTCGCACCGGTGTTCAGCGTCAAGAATGCAAGTTCGTCGGTGACTTGGCATGCGACAATCTGCTCCCATAGGTAGACAGTACTCTCACCGCCAGTCGCCAAGAGAATTCCTTGTGGTGTGACGCGGCCGCTGATTTCCAGTTCCGGCAACGAGACGCCGGCACACGCTTGATCCCAGGACGAGTACCAAAGGAGGGCGAACACTGAGTAGGCGAGGCCAACTATTCCTAAGAGCCAGCGCATACTCTCGGAGAGGTGTGGAGTCAGTGGAGAGGCGAGAAAAACGATCGTAGAAAGGCCGATGACGAGGCCGCACAGCCAGATCTGCGAAAACAGACTCCTCCCGGAGATCTTCTCGGCAGTTTCCTCGATGGAGCGATAGTGATTCGAGGAGTAGATCCCACAAAAGGAAACGTCCATCCAACCTCCCGTGAAGGCCACATCGAGAGGACTCGCTCACTCTTGTTTTCGGCTACCTGTGATATCGAGTCTGCCCCCGTCGCCCTTCAACTATCGTACTCATGAACTGTCGATTGAAAGGTGAGCCAGCTCACTCGAGTGCAGCTCCCAGTTGCGGCCGTCAAATGATGAGACATGTATTCGCTCGATCGTCTCGGGATGTAGGCAACGGGCGTTGACACTGATGCCGTCTGGGTTTGATCGGGGAACATAGTATGACTTTATTCCGCAATGATTGCAGAAGTAGTGCTGTGCTACGCCGGTATTAAACGTGTAACACTCGAGTTGGTCTGATCCGCTAAGTAGGCGAAAACGGACGGCAGGTACTATGAGATGAAGATACGCCGTCATCGAACAGATCGAACAGTTACACAGTTCCACACGGAGTTCGGCCGGCGCTTTGACCTCGAACGTGACAGCACCGCAGTGACAGCCTCCTCTATGGAGAACCATTGCACTCTGAACGGTAGGTGTTCTGCTATCTGACACTAGGTGTTTCTAGGACGAACCGACATAGAGCCACAGAATGCAGGCGCTCAGAAACACAAACTCAATCGCGTACTGGAGCCTGCGGTATCGTAGGAAATACAGGGCTGAGAGTAGCAGTGTGACGGGTGCAAAGTAGATCGGAAATACGTTGAATAGCAGCACCAACGCTTCTGGTGTCTCTTCAGGGTTGGATCTTCGAATCCACTCCGCCGCGATTGGGCACAGAAGAGTCAAGAACAACATGATTGTGCTTGGTCCTAGTGTGAACTTTGATCTGAGAGGGTCTTTCAGTTTGACCATCAAATGATCCTCCAACGTCAGGTCGTTAATCGCGGAATCCTTGTTGGATTGGCCGTGTGTGACGGCGCCTTTCTGTTGTCGACAGTTCAGCGAACTCACACCACACCCATATGTTGCCTAGTAACAATAGCGTGTCTCAGTACAGATTCGGAAGGCCTA
>JAAESQ010000842.1 GCA_024229275.1 bacterium
TGGCGCAAGCGCCAGACCATCGGCGCCGCTGAACTCAGGCGTTAGGCTCATTGGGGCGTCAGGATCATTATGTTTCCTTGGAAAACGCGGCAACTTTCCGCTCGGGTGAATCAGCTTGTGGGTTGGGCGGCCTCGACTCGCGATTTACCAGGGAATCATTGGCTTCTCTGCAGGACGTGCCCTGAATGACCGCTTTCACTAATCCATCGTCTTTGTCGAAGCGCCCTCGTGCGTCCGAACGCGAGTGTTCTACTCCGAGCAGTCGCGAAGGCTGCCTACTTCGAACAGGTCTGACCTTTCCAGCTCGGTTCGTGGTCTTTTGTAGCGTCTCCGTTCTCACTTTGTGGCATTGTCGATGATTAACTCAAGGCTTGCCGGAGTGCTCCGTCCTTATGTATATGCCCGACCTTCGCTCTACCTTTTTGGTGCCATCACCTAGCAATCGGTGTTGCATCGCCGCTACGGCATTGTTCGAACAGGGCCTCGTAGGGTGGGGCAGCTTGGTCTAAGTGTATGAAAGTAAAGGTGTCACGGCCTAACATCTCGTTGCAGACGGACACCAACTCCTGTAAAAA
>JAAESQ010000843.1 GCA_024229275.1 bacterium
CCGTCTTCCAAGCCCACCTGAGCGACACCGTGGATTGAATGACCACGAACCGACAGCACGACCGCCCGCCGCAAAACTGGTGCGGCTGCCTTGAGAACATCGGCAACCAGCTCCGCTGTGATCGACGGTGAGGACACGGTATCCATCAAGGATCCAACTGTTGTCTGTGCTGGTGGAACTCCTGCGAGGTTGCCGTTGGCGTCGAGCATGATTGAAGGGTCGGTGTCGCGCATCCTCTCATCTTGCTCTTTCGCGGCATCGAAGACCGCCTGCCGTGCATCGACAGGCCGATCGAGTACGAGGTTGAGGGCATCTACTTCGACCTCGCCGTGGTCAGGTATGTCATACGCTTTGAAGCGAAAGAATCCTTTCTCCCAGCTCAGGATTTCTTTCATGACCTGCAGGACTTGCTGCTGGCAGGCGCGAGTGAGGTCGTCGATGGTGAGAAGCTGCATATCGACAAGGATTCGCCCAAGGCGTTTTTCTTCCTTTGTGCGATGTTGCGCGTTTAATCCTAAAGCAAGGTCTTCATGACTGACGAGACCGAGCCCCGTGACGATCGATCCGAAAGTTTCTCGCATGGTGCTGGACGCTGAGTAGATGATTTTGCCGTCTCGAAAGACGATCAATGCCTCTTCTGTCCCGGTGTTGACAGACAATCGACCGGTTTTGCGAGACATGGCAAGAAGCTCGAGGATCTCGGAGAACGGGATCTCTTCGATTTTACCGACAAGTGCCATGAGTCTTCCTCGTCTGAGCAGATCTCCGCACATTTCGCGATCAGTTCTCTTAATAGTACCTCAGACTGGCAATTCCTGTGTTTCGGGTATGGTAACGTCCTCCGGTACATGGAAACCATCGACAATCTGCTGCAGCAAGCCGTCGCACTTGCCTGGGGTCCGCCACTCGTCATTCTTCTCATGGGTGGAGGCCTGTTCCTGACCATCGCATCCCGTGGGCTGCCAATCTTTGGATTGAAACACGCCTACCACATTTTGCGTGGCAAGTTCGATCGACCAGACGATCCGGGCGACATCAACCACTTCCAGGCGCTGTCTACGGCGCTCTCGTCGACGATTGGACTCGGCAATATCGGTGGAGTTGCGATTGCCATCACCCAGGGAGGGCCGGGGGCGATCTTCTGGATGTGGTTGGCGGCGTTCGTTGGAATGGCGACGAAGTTCTTTACCTGTACTTTGGCCGTGATGTATCGCGGACCGGATAGTTCTGGACACATTCAGGGTGGCCCGATGTATTACATCGAGCACGGCCTCGGACGCCGCTTCAAGCCACTTGCCATGATGTTCGCGTTCTGCGGCATGGTCGGATGTTTGCCTATCTTCCAGACGAATCAAATTGCTGCGATCGTTCACCAAGCCGTCAGCGTTCCCAAGTGGGCCACGGGAGTTGTGTGCACGGTGATCGCCATCGTCGTGATCATCGGTGGGGTGAAGCGCATTGCCTTGGTTGCCAGCCGTCTCGTGCCTATGATGTGTCTCCTGTACCTGTTCTGCGCGTCGATCATCGCGTTTCGTAATTTCCATCTCATTCCCACCGTTTTCGGGCAGATTTTCCACGATGCGTTCTCCGGAACGGCAGCTCTCGGCGGGGCCGAAGGTATTGCCTTTGCCACTGTCATCGCCACCGGGGTGAAACGTGCAGCGTTTTCGAACGAGGCGGGCATCGGGACGGCGCCGATGGCGCACGGTGCCGCTCGGACGACCGAGCCGGTTCGTGAAGGTCTCGTCGCGATGATTGGTCCGTTCATTGACACCATCGTGGTCTGCACCCTTACGGCGTTCATCATTCTCTCGTCCGGTCTTTGGCAGACGAGTGGTATCGAGGGAGTTACCTTGACGCTGCAGGCGTTCGAGGCCGGACTCGGTACTGCCGGTGCTTCTGTGCTCGTCCTGATGGTTGTTCTTTT
Source organism: bacterium (assembly GCA_024229275.1). GTDB lineage: Bacteria > Acidobacteriota > Thermoanaerobaculia > Thermoanaerobaculales > Sulfomarinibacteraceae > JAAESQ01. The sequence goes on from JAAESQ010000843.1 coordinate 1,928, forward strand.
CGGTATGAGCACGGTCTTCGGTTACGCTTACTACGCCAAGAAGTGCTTTAGTTACCTGTTCGGAGTGCACAACGCGCGCTACTACGAGGTCTTCTACCTGGTTTCCCTGATGGGTGGAGCAGTGTGGTCCGCCGCAGCTGTCGTCAATCTCATCGATTGCGCTTTTGCGCTGATGGCGATACCAAACGTGATCGCGACGTTGCTCCTGGCACCGAAGGTAATTGGCGCGACCCGAGACTATCTCGAGCGAACCGGCATCAATTGGCCGGGCCGCAGATCATCTTCGTAAGGTTGTATGGGAGGAGTGTGTCCCCTCCCATCATCGCCACTGTTGGACTGAATGACTCCGGGAGGGGTGAACGAATCCCTACTTCGGCGGAAAGTCGGCGAGGAGTTTGCGCGCGACCTTCTCGACACGATCGCTTGGTGGGTTCTCGTTGCGGACAGCGCCGCTGACCGCTCCACTCCAGACCAATTTGTGGGTCTTATGGTCGATGACATCGAGAACGATTGAGCCATCGGAGTAGTGGCGAACATCGGTGTGACCCCATGGACTGGTGCCCCAGTAGCCATATCCGTAAGGGTGAGTGTTGCTGTATGGGATGTAGCGAACGCTGACTCGATCCTTGAAACCGGCGTAGTAGATGAGGAGTAGGTCTGCTTGCGGGAGTGCTCGCGCTACTTGGAGTCCCTTGTCCTCGAGAACGTCGTCGATGACTCGTCGCAGGCGGAGGTCGAGATGCTGTTCAAGCGCCCCTCCGGGAGTATTGTCCGGTCGGTCCGTCCACATGTAGGTGGAGTACCCACTGAAGTCAGCCTCCGGATCCGCCTCACTGTAGTAGTCGAGAGTGGAACAGGCGCCGATAAGAATGATTGCACTTCCGACGAGAGCCATGCTTGCGGCTCGTAAACTCATTAATCTCTCCCTTCACGCTGATTGTAGATGAGCTGGTTGGCCAGGAACTCTCAGACTGGTTGCTTCTTGACTGCTTCGATCCCTTCCTGCCAGGTGTCGCAGATAGGGATCACCTCATCGAGCAATGTCAGCTCAAAGACCGACCGAATGGACTGATTGAGTCCGCAGACGCACAGGTTGCCGCCTGCCTTGCGAGTGCGGTGAAAAGTGACGACCACACTGCCGAGGCCAGACGAGTCAAGAAACTCGACAAGCGAAAAGTCGAGCACGAGTCGGTTGATACCGCACTCGAGAAGGTCGTCAAACTGACGTCGGGCCCAGAGTCGTGTGGAACCTTCCAGCTTTTGTGTCGCCGTGAGAACTGCCACATCACCGTGCTTTTCCACCTGAAACATGGTTCAAGTCTAGCAGCAGTTACGTGGCGGTGCGACGCGGGATTATCCGAGCTTGTCTTGTGATAGCATGCCTTCCTCAACAACGAGCCGGCGTGAAGCCGGCGAAAAGGAGGACTCGATGTACGCCACCTCGCAGAGGCAGCACCATCCGACAGCAATGCACCGAACCGTCGACCTCCGAACGGTCGATTTCCCTGTGTCTTCAACCTGTCCGATCAATCCGCTAAATCCCCGCCTCAATAGCTAGGGGGCTGTCCGCGACGGCGCTTTCCTGCGCCGGGCAGCCTCCCGAACTCCACGACAATCCGCCTTTGACTAACCGTGCCTAGTACGGCCAAGTAGCGAGATCGTGCCGTGACTTCTTCTCACTTCGAATTGGAGGTCGACGCTTGGATCGCATCAGTGCTAGGCGCTGAACCGGGTAGCACTACCCAATGCAACAGGGGAAGATTATGAGCGCCCATCAGCAGATCGCAGCACACCAATACAAACCCGCGCTGGACTTACACCAGACTCAAATCGCAATCAAAGTCATCAAGGATCACTTTCAGATTCGGCTTGCCGAGTCGCTGAACCTGCAGCGAGTCACAGCGCCGCTCTTTGTGGCTTCCGACTCGGGCCTCAACGACCGCCTGAACGGAATTGAGCGGCCCATCAGTTTCGATGCACCCGCACTTGGGGAACGGACCCTTGAAATCGTGCAGTCGCTAGCCAAATGGAAGCGCTACACCCTCGCGCAGATCGGGTTGGCTTACGGCGAGGGAATCTATGCCGATATGAATGCACTGCGGCGTGACGAGGAGCTTGACGAACTGCATTCGATATACGTCGACCAGTGGGATTGGGAAAGAGTCATTCGGCCACAGGATCGTCACCTTGGTTTCTTGTGCGAGGCCGTGACCAAGATCTATCGATCCTTGACACAGACTGAAGAACTGGTGGTATCCCGATTCCCAACTCTGAGGCCCTTTCTGCCACAGGCAGTGAAGTTCCTACAAGCCCAAGAACTGGAGGACCGCTATCCGACGCTGACTCCGGCGGAACGTGAGGATCGCGTTGCCGAAGAGTATGGCGCTGTCTTTGTAATCGGGATCGGTGCCAAACTTGAAGGAGGTGCACCGCACGATGGTAGGGCTCCAGACTATGACGACTGGTCGACGCCAACCGAGGATGGAATTGGATTGAACGGAGACCTGATCGTGTGGAATCCGGTGATGCGACGTGCTTTCGAGGTGTCGTCAATGGGCGTCCGAGTGGATCGGAAGGCGATGCTCGAGCAACTTGCAATCCGCGGCTGTCCGCAGTGGGCGGAACTGCCTTTTCATCGTCGCCTACTTGAAGGTCAGCTTCCGCAGTCAATCGGTGGTGGTATTGGACAGTCTCGGCTGTGTATGTTGCTACTTCAGAAAGCTCATATCGGAGAAGTTCAGGCGAGCCTTTGGCCAATCGCGATGCTCGAGGAGTGGATGAGACAAGGAATCTCCCTCCTCAGCCACTGATTGACCATTCTTAAGTTGTGAATAACAAGGAGAGGCAGCATGACACACTGCCTCTCCTTTTCATTCTTCTAGTTTTCTTCTTTTTCATCCATTGCAATTCGCAGGGCGAATTGCACTACATCTCTAATATCTTCGCCAGGAATGCCCACTGGTCGGCAACGTCCTCGATTCGCATCCAGGTCGGTTTGCCGGAGCCGTGTCCGGCGCGGGTCTCGACCCGAACGAGGATTGGATTGCTACAGCCTTGAGCGTATTGCAGAGCGGCGCCGAACTTGAAGCTGTGCCAGGGAACGACGCGGTCGTCATGGTCAGCGGTGGTCACAAGCGTCGGTGGGTAGCACGTTTCATCTGTGATGTTGTGGTACGGCGAGTAGGCGCGCAGAGCGTGATACTCGTCCTTGTTTTCGCTCAGACCCAAGTCGCTCGACCATTGCCGCGCGTTGGCGCTGGGAAGGTGATAGCGCAGCATGTCGAGCACGCCAACAGCCGGCAGGGCAGCGCCAAAGAGTTCCGGTCGCTGAGTGATCACTGCGCCGACCAGAAGGCCGCCGTTGCTGCCTCCCTGGACGGCAAGTCTCGGTGTTGACGTATAGCCTTCGCCGATGAGGTATTCGGCGGCTGCGATGAAATCGTCGAACACGTTCTGCTTGTTCAGCTTAGTGCCTGCAAGGTGCCACTCTTCGCCGTATTCGCCCCCACCACGGAGGTTGGCAATGGCTAGAATGCCGCCCATCTCGAGCCAAACCACGCGAGCAGTTCGGTATGAAGGGGTCTGGGAGCTGTTGAAACCGCCGTAGCCGTAAAGAAGAGTCGGATTGGATCCATCCTGAGTGATCCCCTTCTTATGAGTGATGAACATCGGCACTTGGGTGCCGTCCTTGCTCGAAAAGAAGACCTGTCGAGTCTCGTACTGATCGGTATCGAACCCAGTGTCAGCTCTTCGGAAAAGGGTGCTCTCACCTGTTTCGACGTCGTAGCGGTAGATGGCCTCCGGGGTTATGTAATCAGAGTAGGCGTAGAAAGTCTCGCTGCTGTTGCCATGGCCGTCGAATCCGTAGGTGGTGCCAATGCCGGGGAGTTCCACCGTACGAGTTAGCGATCCGTTGGTACCGAAAACTCTCACCAGACTGTGGGCGTCCTTGAGGTAGCTCGCCACTATACTTTCATCAACATAGCTAGCGCCTCGAAGGGCCTCTTCGGCTTCCGGCACGATTTCGCGCCAAGAGGAAGGTCCACGTCTGTCCGCGTTGATTGCGACAATGCGTCCCATCGGGGCATCCTTGGTCGTTTGGAAGTAGAGTTCCGGACCGGAGCTTCCGAGAAACGTGTAGAGAGCGTCCCATTCGGGTAACAGATCGACGAGTTTTCTGCCTGGTCGGTCGAGACGGAGGACCGAGATCGCGTTGGAGTTGTAGCCCTCAAAGTAGTTGACGATCAAGTAGCGGCCATCCTCGGTGACCGAACCGTAGGCGTTGAAACCCTTGCCCTCGGGAGTCTCATAGATCAGCTGATCTTGATCCTGCTCGGTTCCGAGTCTGTGGAAGAAGAGTGAGACTGGTTTGGATCCGTCACCGCTTCCATCGTCGTTTGCCGGGTAGGCGCTGTAGTAGAACCCTCCGCTGTCACGGGACCAGGAGACGTCGGTGAATTTGCAGCGAGTGATGAAGTCCGCCTGGTCTTCGCCAGTATCGATGAGGCGGACCTTCCAGCTCTTCCAGTCTGTACCTCCATCCGACGTGCTGTAGGCAATAAACCGACCGTTGGGGCTGGGAATCCAGCTGGAAAGGGCGATTGTTCCATCTTCACTGAACGCGTTGGGATCGAGGAGGACTCGGGCCTCCTCGGCCAAAGACTCGGTTACATAGACAACGCTTTGATCTTGCAACCCATCGTTGCGGGTGAATAAGTACTTGCCGCCTTCTTCTTCGGGTATGCCGAATCGTTCGAAGTTCCACAACTCGGTGAGGCGCTGCTTGATCTCCTCGCGCTGTGGGATGGTTGTCAGGAATGGAACAGCGAGATCGTTTTGGGCGGCTACCCATGCCGCGGTCTCTTCGGTGTCAACCTCTTCCAACCAGCGATACGGATCAGCGACGTTCTCGCCGAAGTACATATCTACCTGAACTCCTCGCGGTGCCTCAGGGTAGGCTAATGAAGTCTGAGTTGGCCCATAGTCACAAGCGACACCGAGTAGGAGCGCGGCAGCCGCGACACACATAGCGAGATGTTGTTTGGTTCGTTTCACTTCGGTCCTCCTTGGGTATGCAGAGCCTGCTTCTCGGCCAGCATCGTACTCCTGCCTGTGAGAGTGTCGCAAGCAATCAAGGAACTCCATGCAGACCGCCGGTGAGAATCGCTCAATTTAGGTTTAAGCAAAACCTCGTCAACCTGCACGTCCATCGGTATGCTGGTGAAATCATGAAGCGAACTGCCGATAGCCTGTGCCTCTTTGTAATTGCCAGCTCTCTCCTCATCCCGGGCTTGCTTTCCGCCTCCGAACCAGCGGCCACAACAGTAATTACCGTTGCTCAGCGCCAAGTTCCAATCAACGATTGTGCTGCCGGCATTGTCTACGATGACGGCACGTTTGAGGCCGGCTACGGCTGGATCCCGAGCGCAATCAATGGAAGGTATGTGCAGCGATTCGAGGTCTCCCAACCGTCAAAACAGCAGATTACCGAGATGTGCGTCTGCTGGACCCGAATCCGCGACGACGACCAGATCGAGTTTTCCTTCGAGCTCTACGAGGATATCGACGGAGTGCCTGCGTTGCTGCCCACTGCATCACAAACGATGATCGCCGACAACGTTCCATCTTTTCAATCAGGAGCCTTCTACAAAGCGGACTTGAGCAGTCAGCTTGATTGGACGCCACCTTCATCGGTGTTCTACCTTGGCGTGTCTTGGAATCCTTCTATCGATCAGTTCTTCTTCGTCTGCGCGGACCAAAGCGAAACCACCCCAGCTGTGGAGTCATTCTTCATTGACGATCGCGCAGATGAATGGACGAGCGTATTTGAGACAAACGATCCGATTTTCGACGACTACCGTGCGCTTCTCATTCGTGCCAGCCTGCGACAGTTGTATGCGGTTCCTGTTTTAGACGGCTTTGGTATCACCCTGATGGCTCTCTTGGTACTCGTATCTGCTCTCATCATGGTTTCGGTCAACCGTCGAGGCCTGTGATAAGGCACAGATGTATCAGCACACCGCTGTAGGTGTGGATTGCATCCAATCCATGAGTTCGTGATTTTTGAAACCAGAAGCCATTACGGCGCTGCGGGTTTTAGCAAACGTTTCTTGACGTGAGACTCAAGGGCGTCGAGGAAGCGCGACCTCAAGCTATCGCTCATCAGTGCTCGCTTTGTCGGCGGCAGCTTCAGGAAGCCTCCTACGACACCGCGCATGAACTGATGGGAGACCTTGTTCGGTTCGTCGAAGAGCTGGTATTGCAGCGTTCCGCGCTCAAGGCATTGCAGGATGATGCGACGAAAAGTCGTTTCCGGATGAAGCACCTGTTGTTTGCGGGGAACCAACTTCATCGCCTCGAAGTTGCAGCTCAGGGCGCAGACTCCGCAACCGATGCACAGGTCCTGGTCGATGCCAGGTCTGCGATCCTTGGCTTTTGGAGGCTCGCCTGAGGATGTCGGTGGTGCTGCCATCTCGATGGCGTCGATCGGACAGGCATCGGCGCATTTTGCGCAACCCTTACAGTTTTCGGACGCCGATTGGGCGATGAAGTTCGACGTCACGACGTTATTCGGGTAGCCATGACGCGAAATTCCGAGGAGGAGATTGCAGCAGCACGAGCAACAGTTGCAGATGAAGCCGATGCCTTGCTGTACGTTGTCGGCCGACATCACGAGCCCAAGATCACGCGAACGCTGGAATATGTCTTCCGCTTCCTCCCGCGAGATTGCGCGACCCATTTCGTGTCGAATGAGATAGTCGGCACTGCGATTGAATGTCGTGCAGACCTCAAGCGGCGCCTCACAGCTGCGGCCTCCTGCATGCTCTTTTTCATGACGGCAGGAACATTGACTCACAGCGAAATTGGTAGCGGAGTCGACGATCTCCGAGACCTTCTCGTAGTCGAGGATTTCGACAGTGTCCGTGACAGTGTCTTCGTAGGGAAGAGCTCGGAGGATTGATACGCGCTCGCCGTTTTCGCAGTTGACGGCGAAAATATCCCCTTCTTCGAGGTACTCGGCGAAGAGCGGGCCGAAAACCTCGGGCTGCGCATCCGGACCCATCCGCATCATTGTGTATTCGAAGACACCGACGAACATCGGGCTCGGCATGTAGTGCATGCGCTTGCCGATTAAAGAGTCAACGACGAGGCCCTTGTCGGCGAGGCGCTCAAGCAGCGGGCGTGCTTGATCAACCGAAAAACCGCTGATGCGCGCGATTCGTCCGAGACTCGAGAGACGATAGGGGAGTTTGACGTAGAGGTCTGCCTCGGCGTCGGAGAATGCGGCACGCACGATACGATGGAGTGCGTCGTTCCATGGTGCTCGAATGCTCGAACGGTCGAGCCGTCGCCCGACTTCACGATAGAGATCTTTTCCGACCAGGTGTCCCACAGTAATCCCCATCTCGATGGTAGTTGGGATGAGGCTCGGTGTCGAACGAGGACTCCTTGCCGGTTTTGAGATACCAAACCGTACGCTTCCCAGAGGGGGAGATGAGAGTGATAGAGCGATATTCGAACTTCGAAGTGAGCCCTCGGCCGGAGTAGTGGCTATATGTTGGAGAGTCTATAGCAGAAGAATCTCCCATCCGACATCTGCTATCCAGCATCTCCTGGCGTGAGCCAGGGGCTACGCTCCAAACGGATGGTCTATCGCCGTCGACTCCATTCCGCCGAGGAACTTGGCACCGTCCTCGGTGACCACAAAACAGTCCTCGATGCGAACCCCGATCTCGCCAAGGATGTAAATTCCGGGTTCGTTCGAAAACGTCATCCCGGGTTTGAGCTTCAGCGTGTTGCCCCTCACCAGGTACGGGTGTTCGTGTCCGTCCATACCAATGCCATGACCCACGCGATGAGAGAAGAGTTTGTAGTCGGGTCCGAACCCGGAGTCGTCGGTGATCTTGCGCGCAGCCGCGTCGATGTCTTGACACGTGACCCCAGGTTTGACGGCGGCATGGGCGGCGAGTTGCGCCTTTCGCACCACATCCCATACTTGGCGTTGACGATCTGAAGGTTTGCCAAGTACGACAGTGCGTGTCACATCCGAGCGGTAGCCTTCGACCGAGCATCCTCCGTCAACCAGTACGCCATCGCCCTGATGAAGGTCGCGCTTGATAGAAGTCCCGTGAGGATAGGCCGCGTTAGGGCCAAAGAGTGGCCAGCCTCCACCTTCGACGCCCATGTCCAAATGAGCTTGCCGAATCGCGTCGACAAGTTCAGTCGTAGTCATCCCTTCGTGGAGCCCGGCAAAAGCCTCTTGGTAAGCTAGCTTCGTAATTCGATTGGCCAGATCCATGAACACGAGTTCCTTGGCGTCCTTGATCCCGCGGCAGCCTTCGGTAACCGGTGAAGCGCTGACCATGTGCACCGCCTGCATGGCCTCATGGAGGCCGAACTGGGCGAAGCTTCTGACCCTTGGCCCCACTCCCAGTCGGAAGTGCTTGCGGCCCTGCTGACTGACTGCGTCAGCGACCAGGGCGAAGGGACTCTCGTGCTCATGCCAGGTGCGGACATCCATCCCCTTCGGGATGCGTTCCTGAGCGCGATCGAGTTCGAAGGAAGGGCATACCCAGACGGGTTCACCTTTAGCACGTAGAAGAACCCCGAAGAGACGCTCGCTGAGGCCCCAGCGAACGTTGGTGAAGTAGCGCAGGTCGGATCCCCCCTCGAGAAAGATGGCGTCGAGTTTCTGCTCTGCCATGAGGCGCTGGGCTTTCACCTGCCGTGCAACAAAATCGCCCGGATCGAGCGGCTTTACGTCACCGACCATGTTCGCCAGCTTGGATTTGGTCTCCTTCTTGGGGCTCGCCAGGCCGAGGCCTGCGAATCCAAAGCTAGACAGGGTCAAGCCGCCGACTCTGAGAAAGTTGCGCCGTGAAAACATCTGTGGTCCCCCCTGCGAGAGTGCTCGCTGGATGATCATACTCTGGACGGCAGAGGCAGAGGCAGAGGCAGAGGCAGGAGCTGCCCCGTGTCTCAGAGATCATACCTATCGAATGAATCCGATTGATACCAGCACTCGCAATAGGCATCGCCATCGTCATCGTCATCGCCATCGAATATGGCGCTTGGGATGTGAAAGTGCAGCGACCGCGACCGCGACCGCGACCGCGACCGGGTCCGGGTCCGGGGCGGGGACCGGGACAGCGGCGGCGTCTGGAGCCGCGACAGCGACCGGAACCGGAACCAGCGTCAGGAGCGGCGAGCGGCGGATGGTCCGGGGCTTCGAGGCATGGTCACTCCGGGTTGTTCATGTGGGTGAGTGAATAGCCGTTGAGCCAGCCGGAGTCAAGGGCAAGCCGGCGTAGGAACGCCGGTCGTTCCGACCCTTGACACCGTCAGCCTCACCAGCATGAGAGGGGGTCATGAACAACCCGGAGGTAACCATGCATGACTCGCAACCCAACAACCAACTCGAAGCCTACACAGTCGCACTCGAAGCTGCGGTCTCAACACTGGCGATAGTGCGAACAGTACCGGCGCCTTTCAAGACGCTGGCGGATCAGTTGATACGAGCAGCCAGCTCAGTTCCCGCCAATCTCGCCGAAGGGCACGGAAGATTTGGGCGCGACCGATTCAATCACTGGCGCATTGCCTATGGCTCGGCCAAAGAGGTCGATGCTTTCCTTCATCTGCTTGCAGGATCAGGTTCGATAGACAGCACCAAGGCGGATGCCGTGATCCAGCTCTTTGATCGTGTTCGAGCAATGACCTGGCGTCTTCTGCATCAGAAGTGATCGTCGGGGATCGATCCAACCTCCGAGGCCGCGGCCTGCAGTCGCGGCCTTCGGTCCCCTGCCCCCGATGCTGATTTCTGCCGCTGCCTCTGAATCTGTATCTGCCGCCTGACCCTGTCTCTGCCATCTGTCGCTGTTCCTGGCCCTGTCCCTCCAGATTTGTCATCTCGAGCTTGTCGAGAGATCTCCCGCTGAAACTGGCAGTATCTTCTGGAGAACCCGACACATACTGCTGACTGTAGCGGGAGATCCTTCGACTCGCTACCGCTCGCTCAGGATGACAAGGCGGGGGTGTGCTCTCAGGATGGCGAGGAGGGAATGTGTCCTCAGGATGACAGGGCCAGCGAGGGCAGAACGAAACAACGAATAGCTCCAGCCTGTAGCTGACTCTGTCCCCACCATGGCAGCGGCTCGCCGTCGCGGTCTTCGGACTCGGTCGCGGACTAGGCCCCGGCCTGCCGTCCCTGTCGCTGTACACAGCCGCTGTTATTTGCCGCTGATTCTGCCTCTGCCTTCTGTCCCTGCCATCCGTCCCTGCGTTCACTCCCCGTGGCTCGGAGCCTCAGATCACACTTCTCGAAGCGCCTCGAGCAAGTAGTCGACATCGGCCTTGGTCGTAAACACCGACACCGAAATGCGCACTCCGTCGAGACCAAGCAGGCTCATGGGTCGGCAGTCGATGTCGTGTTCGGCAAGTGCATCGCGGATTTCGACAGCGCCAAGACCGTCAATGCCGACGGTGATAATGCCGCACGATAGATTGTCGGCGGTTGGCGTCTGAACTCGCGCACGGTCATTGTCAGCCAATCCGTCGAGCAAATAACGTTTCAGCTCGCGGATGCGAGCCTCTTTCAGGCTCGGACCGATGAGGTTGTGAAAATCAAGCGCCGCCCCCAGGCCGAGAACCTCGGGCAAGTTTCGTGTGTTGTAGTTCTCCAAGCGCCGAATCGAGTCGTCCTCCCATCCGGAGGCAACGATCAGTGGTTTGAGGAGGTGTTGTGAAGCCTTTCGCGCGTAGAACAGGCCGACTCCTTTGGGTGAAAACAGCCACTTGTGGGCGCTGGTCGAGTAGAAGTCGCAACCGAGTTTGTCGAGATCGATCTCGAGCATCGCGGCCGATTGAGCGCCGTCGACTGCTACCAGAATGTTGTGCTTCCGCGCAAGCTCAGAAACCTCCGCGATCGGGAGGATCATGCCGTTTGTATTCACCATGTGGCACATCGAAATCACCCGCGTACGATCGGTGATGGCTTCTCGATAGACATCGACGATTTCACCCGGAGACTTCGGTGCGAGCGGCAAAACTGGTCGAACGAGCTTCACCCCTTTGGGCTCTTGCCAGTATTGCCAGGGGATGGTTCCGCTGGGATGTTCGTGGTCGGCGATGATGACTTCATCGCCCGGGTCGAGCTCGAGGCTTGCCGCCACCAAATTCATGCCCTCAGTTGTGTTGTGAATGATCGCGATGCTTTCGGGAGACACGGCGAACAGTTTCCCGGCGCGCGTCCGCACAGCCTCGACTTCATCCTTCCAACCACCCCACATATAGCGGGAGGGGAAGGCGTCGAGCATGCGTCGTGCCGCCTCGGTGGCGTCAGCGACAGGTCGCGGGGACGGACCGAGCGAGGCGTTGTTGAAGTAACGCAGTCCGGGCTGCAATCGAAACTGACCTGCTACGACCTGCCAGAACCGTTCGTTGCCCGGCGTTTTGGCCTCGTGAGTCGTTCCGGGATCCGAAGCGCCGGAGAGGCTCTCTCCGATTGACGCATTGAGCAGGGGTGATCCCGCCAAGCCTCCCAGGGCGGCGGTCAAGAAAGTACGACGTTTGAGCTGAGTCATGAGGATCCTCCCTGGTGACCTGCAACCGCTTGCAGGATATGCATCGGTCGGTTCTGCCGTACTTTCTTCAGTTGGTCCATGTCTCGAACCAAAAGGGAACCGGCAAACCCGAGGGCATTGATTGATGTGCCTTCGAACTCTTCTTCTTTTCGAGGAACGAGCATCATCCATCGGTGTGTCAAAAGCATGTTGTAGGGCTGAGTAGTGCTGGTGATGTCCAACTCTGCGAGTAGCCGTTCGTAGGTTGAGAGCAGCAGCGCAGCGCTGTCTCGGGAAATCGATTCATGGTTGAGCAGAGAGAGGCGGTGCTCGAACTCGAGCTCGGGGCATTGGTTGGTTCCTGGACTGAGGACTCCCAATGCGTCATCGATTGGAGTTGGTTTCGGTCCCTTCCCGAGTGGAGTGGGTACGAGCTGGAGATGCTTGTGCGGCTGGCTGGCGCCGGCGATCAGCCCGGCGTTGTAGAAGCCGAGGCCGTCGATCTCCTCCATACACGCGGCTAGGGCCTCGAAGTCGGCCAGTGTAAGAAAGTCGTCCTGAGGCTGAAATCCGTCAGTGATGATCAGCAGATGTCTGTCGATGACGTTGAACTTGTTGAGTACGCACAAATGAGTTGGAGTGACCCGGGAGACAAACAGGTCGGGATCGGGCGGGAGAAATGGATTAATGCCCTCTGCGCGCTGCTTGGACGTTGTGAAGCTTTTGTCTTTCAGGTGACTGAGAACGTGCACCAAGAAATCCACTCCACAATCGTGTACGGTCTCGATCCGTGTGTTCAGTGGTTGCAGCGAGCCGCTCTCAAGGGCCGTGGCTACGGTTTGCGTGATGCAACGATCGAGGTCGAGATGAGGTGCCGACATCGCAGACAGTGTACCCAAGCTCGCCGATCTGACGCGTAGAATGTCTCTCATGACACAGAAAGAAGCAAGAGCGGAAGGAATCGCCGTCCTCATCGAAGCGCGTCTCCGCGCGGTATGTACCGTCGAGCGCGCCGAGAAGGAGAAGGCATACCTCAAGTCTGACCTCGAGTTCATTGGTGCTACCGTGCCGGCAATTCGAAAAGTAGTGAGGGCAACGCTTGCCGAACACGAGTCCCTTGAGCGGGATCAACTCATCGAACTGGTCGAACAGCTCTGGGTCCAGCGAATCCACGAGCTGCGAAGATCGGCGGTTGAGATCCTCGAAGCCCATGTGACGGATCTGCGTGGCGGCGACATCGGCGTGCTGGAGCGCTTGATTCGAGATTCCTATACCTGGGCATTGGTCGACAATCTTGCGGCATGCGTTGTCGGTCCACTGCTCGAACGTCATCCAGACCTTGAGCGGGAGATGGACCGTTGGTCGGGTGATGACGATTTCTGGATCAGAAGATCGTCATTGCTTGCCCACCTGCTTCCCTTGCGACGCGGTGAAGGCGATTTCGAACGATTCTGCCGCTATGCAGAGCCGATGCTTGAAGAGCGCGAGTTTTTCATTCGAAAGGCGATTGGCTGGGTGTTGCGAGAGACATCTCGGAAACGACCCGAGATGGTTGCTGTCTGGGTCGAAGACAGAGTCGGCCGAATGGCGGGACTCACGCTCCGCGAGGCAATTCGCCACCTACCGGACGAAACCAAGGAACGGTTGATGGGGCTGTATCGGGCGCGGCCAAAGACATAGAGCCAGAGACAGATACAGAGACAGATTCAGCAATCAGGATCAGTGGCAGCCGGCAGATTCAGACACAGAGGTCAGAGTAGGGCTCAGGATCTGGGACGGCTGGGTGGCACTCTGAATCTGAACCTGGATCTGCCTCTGATAGCTGAATCTGTCTCTGTCTCTGCATTACCTTGACCCCGATCAACGACGCCCGGATTGCTCCTGAGTATCCTGGAAGCGATGAACCACTACACCCGCCGGTTACGCCGCGAGCGAAAGACTGTGAAGGCGATGCTCGCGATGTACTGCAAAGAGCATCACGGCAAGGGCAAGGAACTCTGCGACGAATGCCAAGAACTCGACGAATACGCCGACTACCGCCTGGATAGATGTCCTTTCGAAGTCAACAAGCCGACCTGCGTCAACTGTCCAGTGCACTGCTACAAGCCGGAGCCACGGGAGCAGATGCGTGTGGTGATGCGCTTTGCCGGTCCTCGCATGCTCTGGCGACACCCAATCCTTGCGATCTGGCATTTGTTGGACGGACGCCGGGAGGCTGCCCGGCCCTAGCCGGCAAATTCGACGATGTCGCGGTCGCGCAGTTCGAAATCCCTGGCAACCTTCTGGCCGTTGAGCTTCCCGCCCCATACCTTCGCTGAGGAGTAGCTCTCGGCCAGATCTCGATGAATCCTCGATGCTAGATCGCTGACACTGGATCCCTGCGCTAGCACGTATGGTTCCGTGCGTTCTGCTTTCTTGCCAGGCTTCTTGGTGTAGGCACGGACCTGTTCGAGCAGAGACCAGACTGACGTGCGGAGCGCCTGAACGCCGATCCTCTCCCCGGCGCTGAAGCGAACGACCGGAAACGTGTCACCGTAGAGTTCCTCGATCACCTCGATGTCTTCTTCGGCCGCGAGGTCGGCCTTGGTGATCACGAGAAGCGTCGGGAGTTGAAGGTCGCGGGGATCTTCGGCGTCGCCATAGCTGCCGACAAGAGGGACATGCACGGACGCCAACTGGTCTTGGATCTCTTCGATGCCCGCGAGGACTCCGGGTCGGTCGGGATCAGCGAGCAGGAGAGCACCGTCTGCCGCCTGAGCAAGGCCAGGAATCCAAGTGTCCATGTGATCTGCTGTGATCGGCGGGAGGTCCACAAGTTGGATCTGGATATCTTCGAATTTCATCATGCCGGGCTGGGGACCGGTGGTAGCGAACGGGTAGTCAGCAATGTTTGGCTCGGCGCGTGTCATCAGACCGAGCAGACTGGACTTGCCGCAGTTGGGTCTGCCGAGGAGGAGGATCTGGCCAGCCCCCTCAGCCTCGACGTGCATCGAGAAGCCCTTCTTAGCCTGGCGATGTTCTGCGGCCAGACGGAGACGAGCAAGACGGCGCTTGATGTCTGCTTGTAGCTTCTCGGTCCCCTTGTGCTTCGGAACCGTTGATAGCATTTCTTCCAGGGCGGCTCGCCGCTCATCGTCGCTGGTGGCAGATCGATATTTCGCATCCGCGGCACGATATTGAGCTGTGAGGTTGGCTGGCATCTGGTTTCCAGTTTAGCGTGCCTTTTCGGGAGAGGTGGTGAGTTGGGTGGGATTGCGGAGGTTGCAGAGGCAGAGACAGATTCAGCGATCAGAAACAGAAACAGAGTCAGAGGCAGACTCAGGCTTCAGATACAGATACAGATTCAGATACAGACGCAGAGTCAGATGGCAGGGGCAGACTGGGGCTCTGAGCTTCGGATCGTTTTGGCTTCGAAGCTTGGACGCTGCGTGTTTCTTGATGGAATTGATGGTGCCGCGACCGGGGCCGGGACGGCGGCGGCGTCCGCGACGGCGCCCGGGGCAGCGACCGCGTCGGAAGCGGAGTGGTGCGCTGAGCGACCGGATCGGTTTGGCTTCGAGGCATGGTCACACCGGGTCGTTCGGGAAGAAGGCTATGCGGGTCGAACGGGACGAACGGCTGTACGGCAGGACAAGCACGCGCATGGATCCTGCCGCTGACATCTGACTCTGCGTCCGTGCCCTGAATCTGCCTCTGCCTCTGCCTCTGCCTTCGGCAGGCGCCTACTCCTGAGCCACGACTCTCTTCAAATGCGCCTCGGCGAGGCGGGCATCGTGGAGAGCTTTGAAGTAGCCGA
>JAAESQ010000844.1 GCA_024229275.1 bacterium
GACCCATTGGAAGTGCTGTCTTCGCGCCCCCCAGTTATGGCGTTTGTGGTTTTCACTCTGGTAGTTCATCAAACTAAAATACTCCTCCCATACCGAGGGTAGCGCGTCGTCTTTGAGCACAATCATGAAATCCCAGTGGTACGCTCGGCATCGGTCCATAATCGGTCCGTTGGGATAAAGGCCGTCGAGCAACAGCATGATGGGAAGACGAGGGAAAGCCTTCTTGATACGCGCGGCCAGTCGGTGAAAGGCCTTTTGCTCGCAGTCCTGCTTGCTCGGCTCGTCACTGTCCGGCTCATATTCGAGAAACTCGCTCATCAGCGGGATGACCATGCCATTTTGGAAACTCAGGCTGGCCTCAAGGACATAGACGTAGTACTGGTAATCGGGTTCCTCATCGGCGTCGATATCGGTTTTGCGCTTCCTTTTGCGCTGCAGCAGATGCTCGTCCCACAGGATGGAGAAGGCGATCTTCTGGCTACCGTCGATGGCGAGGGGATAACAGTTGTTGATCAGGTAGGGGGTGAACTTCTTTCCCCGGATCAGATGGTTCACCAGCTCGACGTGGGCCTGCTCGATTTGGCTCACATCGATGCGGCACAGCAGCCGGAACAGGGTATCGGCATGGGGAAGGGTTTCCAACTCCGGAAACAGCATCCGCAGGTTGTCCTCGAACACGGGCCGGGTGATTTCTCCATTGGCC
>JAAESQ010000845.1 GCA_024229275.1 bacterium
CGCAACGATGGTGTCGTTGTGATTTCCGAGTCCGGCAAGGAGACCTACATAGCGTTTTCTGATATCACGCGAGTCGAATTTGACCGCGAATAGAACGATTCTGAGGCAGCGAGACGATCGACGACAATTGACTTCGCAGGCGTGTTCGAGGGAGAAGAAACAGCCAAGACGCTGTACAGTAGACGAGTGATACCTCAAAGCAAAGTTCTCTTCACCGGCATGGCGGCGGATGAAGTCGAGCGCTACGCTGATGCGCTGGTGAACCACGACATCGAAGTTGAATCCGTTTCCGACCCTCGAGTCGCGTGCGAACGAATCGGCGAAGAGCAGTTCGACACTGTGGTATCTGCCTATCCCCTGGCGAGCGGGGATATCGGTCGCATCGTCTCAGCTCTTCGCTCTCCTCCCCACCGAGATAACAACTGTGGGTTGGTCTTGTTGACAGCACCAGCTAGCCTGCGGGCCGCCAGCGGTCTCGTCGGGCGTGGAGTCAGCAAAGCTCTCTCCGTCGAGGAAGATCCGAATGTCGTTGGAATGATTGTTCAACGCATCGCGCAGGCATCGCGGGAGAGCCTCGAGCGTTTACCTATCAATGTCGAGGTCGAGTGCCGATTTGATCGCGATCTCGACATCTGGAAGACCGAGAACATTTCGAGTGGTGGCATGCTTGTCGCAACTGAAAATTCCCCACCCGAAGGCTCACGCTTTCGTTTTTCTCTTCAGTTGGGTGACGAACCGATTTGTGGGCAGGCCAAAGTCGTCCGCCGAGTCACCATGAAACGAGAGCCCGCCGAGGGATTCGGCGCCCGTTTTCTGTCGTTCAACAACAATGACAAATCCCGGCTCATGGCCCACCTTGAGGAGGCGAGGGCGAGGGAGAGAGTTACGGAGTAGTTGCTTTCGCCCCCCCACCCTTCCCACCTTCCACCCAACTTTCCAATCCGTCTCGACAACCTACCTGCTGCCGAGTCAGTAAATCATTGCCTCTCAGCGACCTCATGCACAGAGATTCCAGGCGAAAGTCGCCCGAGACACGCCGTGTCAGCAATCGTTCAGGAATTCACTGGCAGATCTCGGGGTCGTGTTCCGAGACGATGCCAGCGTCATCGCAGGGGCAAGACGAAACACCCGGTTCCAAACGGAACCGGGTGTTTTGTAGCCAGAGGTTTTGAAGAGATTCACTTTCCTGACTTCACTGGATACGGTGCTCGGATTGGGCGTTGTGGTGGATTGCTTTTGATTTCGCGCATCACCTCTTCGATTGCACGGTCAAGTTGAGGATCACCGCCGTCGAGCATCAAAGCTGGATCGTCGATGACCTCAATGTCCGGATCGACGCCGTACCCCTCGACGATCCACTCGCCTTCTGTCGAGTAGATGCCGAATGTTGGGACTGTCACCCCGCCCCCATCGATCAGATCGGGTGCGCCGGAAATACCAATCAGACCTCCCCAGGTCCGGGTGCCGATCAAAGGGCCAACACCGGCCTGCTTGAAATACAGCGGGAAACAGTCGCCGCCAGATCCACTCCAACCGTTGATCAGCATTGCTTTCGGGCCATCGTGCGCCACTGGCGGCCATTGCCAATCGCGACCGTCCCGTACACCCCAGTAGGTGTAGAGAGGTCGATTCAGCAATTCGACAAAACGGTCTGGGATCTGGCCACCAGAGTTGAATCGCTCGTCGATGATCAGGCCTTGCTTGTCAAATTGGCCGTAGAACTGACGAGCTAGCTCAGCCTGCCCATTGCGACCGGTGTCAGGAACATAGACGTAGCCAACCCGCCCACCAGTAGCTTCCGCGACCCTCAGACGTTTCTCGTTAATCCACGCAAGATTGCGCAGGCGGTATTCATCGGCGAGGGTTTCAACCAAAACCTTGCGGGATTCTTCGAGTGATGGCTGTTCGTTGACGGTCAGTTCGACGGTGACCCCGGCGAGACCCTCAAATGCAGCCCACGGATCTTTCTTCACATCAAGTGGCACGCCGTTGACGGCGAGCAGCCAATCACCTTCGTTAACGGTGATTCCCGGCTGTTTGAGGGGCGAGCGCACCTCGCTATCCCAGGGAGCACCATCAAGGATCTTGACGATTCGGTAGGCACCCTGTTCTATCGCAAAATCTGCCCCAAGCAAGCCGGTTCGAGCCTGTGCAGGCTCCTCTGCATCGCCGCCTCCTCGGTAGGAGTGGGAAGAACTCAACTCCGCGATCAGCTCACCGAGGACAAAGTTGAGATCCCAGCGAGTTACGACATCGTCAAGTAGAGCGCCGTAACGCTCGCGCATCTCATCCCAGTCCACCCCGTGCATATCTGGGTCGTAGAACATGTCCCGCTCGAGGCGCCAGGCGTCGGTGAAGATCTGACGCCATTCAGCAACGGGATCGACGAGAGTCTTCATCTCGCCCGTTCTTAGTGGCTTTTCGAGTTTCTGATCAGGTTTGATGTCGATGATCGCGAATTTGTTGTCGGATTCGACCAGCAACTTGTTGCCGTCTGCCGATACGGCAAAACCGCCACAGGGTTCGAAGACTGTCTTCTCTTCGCGCTCTTCAAAGTCGAAGTAAACAACCGACGACTCTCCGCCGGCAGCGCCCGTGCGGGGGATCCGACGATAGAGGACCTTGCCCGAGGAGGCGGCCAGATTGTTGTAGTTTCCTGCCTCTGCAGGGAGCTGGACGAGGCGCTGTTCGAAGCCTTCGATGTCAATCTCGACCGGCTCCGGCTTCTCTTCAGCCTCATCATCCTCACCTTCCTCGTCGTTTTCGGCTTCTTCCTCTGCCGACTCTTTCTCTGAGTCTCCACCGTCCTCGCCCTTTTCGACGTCATTCCGAGGGCCGAGCGGCGAAGCCACATCTGAGCGGAGTGGAATCGCGGCAATCGTAGTGGCGTTCGCATAAACCCAGGAATTGTCGAAGTCGCTGTAGCTGGGTTGCAAGGTCTGGTCTGTCAGGACGTAGAGGTACTTGCCGTCAGGGTCGAAGACCGGAGAATTGACATCATAGAAGCCGGCAGTGACTTGATGACGCTCCCCTGTCGTGGTGTCGTAGAGGAAGACCGCGCTCACCGGGCGCCCAACTTCGCGTGAGTAGGCAATCCAACGACTATCCGATGACCAACTCGGCGTAAATCCGCGCAGATTTCCTTCAAAGTGATAGAGCGCCTGGTCGATCTCTGTCACCTCACCGGACTCTGTGTCACAAAGATTGATTCGCATCGCCTGGTCTATGAACACCACTTTCTTGCTGTCTGGTGACCAAAAAATGTTGTAACGAAAGCCACTCCCAAGCGCAGTGACCTTGGTCGCTTCGCCAGAGCCATCCGCGGGACGCAACCACAACTCATACTCCCCGGACTCGTCACTGAAATAGGCCAGAGTCTTGCCATCCGGCGACCATGCAGGGTACCGTTCGGCGATACCAGAAGTACGAGTGAGGTTGACAACCGGGCCATGCTCTGCAGGCAGGCTGAACAATTCGCCTCGCGCTTCGAAAACGACTCGTTTGCCGGACGGCGAGACGGTGCCGTTGGCGATCAACTCAGCAACCTTCGCAGAGCGCGGTTTCAGGGTTGACCGGTCAGTCACTACCTCGATTTCGACCTCCTGCAGTTTCTCGGACGGAAGCTCCAGCCGATACAATCGGCCGGCATTCTCAAACACGATGTCTGACGGTCCAATCGCTGGATAGCGGGTGTCAAACTTCTCGAATCTGGTGACCTGACGTAACTCACCGCTGTCGAGTTCCAACGCCCAAATGTTGTGCCGCATGCTTTCGTCGCGGTCCGACAGGAAGTAGAGTGTGCGGCCATACCACATTGGCTGGGTGTCGTTGGCATCGTTCTGGGTGAGATTCTGTGAAGTCTTGGTCTCGAGATCGAATAGCCAGATATCGGGCGCCATTCCGCCGCGATAGCGCTTCCAGGTCCGGTGATCGCGCGAGTGCGGTGTATAAGCGAGCCATCTTCCGTCTTCGCTTATCGCGCCATTGGCTCCGTAGGGAACGGGCAGTTTCTCAGGCAGCCCACCGTCGGCTGACACGGTGAAGAGTTGCACCTGGCGACGGA
>JAAESQ010000846.1 GCA_024229275.1 bacterium
GGTGCTGCGGATCACGCGCCTCTCTCCTGCGCGCTACCACAGTTGGTGTCGTGCCGAGGCCGGCTGCGAACTCGATGACCAGTCCAGCTGCCCTCGGGTCGTCCCCACGCGCCTGACCCCCAGCGAACTGGAAGCCATGCAGGAGATGGTCGAGAGTGACGACCACAGACACATGTCGTTACGCGGGCTGGCACTTCACGCACAGCGCATCGGGAAGATCTTCGCATCTCCATCAACGTGGTACCGCTTGGTCCGAATCTCTGGATGGAGGCGACCTCGCAATCGGGTCTATCCTGCCAAGCCCAAGATCGGGATCCGAGCGTGTGCTCCAGGTGAGCTTCTTCACCTGGATGTAACGATCATCAGGCTTCTCGATGGCACGAGAGCGTATCTGCATGCGGTCATCGACAACTATTCGCGACGGATCCTGTCGTGGACTCTCGAAGATCGTCTCGGTAGTGGAGGGACCTGCCGGATCCTGCGCGACGCTGCTGTTCAGCTCGGCGATCGCTTCGAGGAGACGACGGTGGTTGCCGACTCAGGGACCGAGAACGTAAACGGTGAAGTGGATGAGCTACTGAAAAACGGAGCGCTTACCCGGGTTCTGGCTCAGGTTGAGGTCACCTCCTCCAATTCCATGATTGAGGCGTTTTGGCGCTCTCTAAAGCACTCATGGCTGTTCCTCCACCCGCTTGACAACTTCACCGCTCTTGCGCGCCTTGTTGAGTTCTACGTGACGGCCCACAACGAGGTCATGCCTCACTCTGCATTCGAGGGCCAGACTCCCGA
>JAAESQ010000847.1 GCA_024229275.1 bacterium
ACCTCGTTGTCTTCGACCAGCCAGCGCTTCCCGACGAGGCTGATTCCGGTTCCTTGAACTCGATAGATAGTGTTGTTGCGGACGATGATGTCTACATTGTCGTGAGTCGAGCCGCGGATGCCAATATAGCCGTATTGCGAGGGATTGAGGTCGTGCAGAAAGTTGCTCACGACCTGAATGTGCTCGGTGTTGGACAGCAACACTCCCCCCTGGACAGGATCACCTTCAGGATCGTATATCGCGGTGATCTCAAAACCCTCGATGCGAACGAAAATGATTGGATCGACGACTCCATACGGTGGTTGAAGATGAAAACCCCGACACACTGCATTGAGCGTTGGGTTACCGGGAATCTGCACTGGATTGTAGGGATCGTAGATGGCGTCTTGCTCGACGAGGCTTTGATCTGGCGTCGAGGAACCTCTGAATGTGATGTGGTTTCCCGGCGCGCCCCCGTGGTTGAACCTCACCCTGCCATAGCTCCCTGGATGTACGATGACGGTGTCGCCCGGCGATGCAACGTCTGCGGCATGTTGGATGGTCAACCACGGTGCAGCTTCTGATCCGTCGTTGGTGTCATTGGCCAACGGGTGGTTCTGATCTACGTGGTATACGGGGCCCACAATGGCGAGGCTGGAAAGGGCATGAGTCGACGACGCTGACTCGTTTCCTGCGTAGTCTTGTGAATGGGCTCGAAAGTAGTAGGTGGTTGCCGGGTCCAATCCGTCGAGAAGCATCTCGTGGTTCAACATGAGTGTGGGATCTCGAAGCGAGAACCTACCCAGCGCGCTGCTGGGTCCGTACTCTAGCTGGGTTGTGGCCGGTTCGTCCGTTGTCCAGGCGATCGTTGCGGAGTAGGGACCGATGTCAACG
>JAAESQ010000848.1 GCA_024229275.1 bacterium
GGTTGCACGACGATTACATGTGCCACGAGATGTACGTGTGCCGGACGTTCTGGAGCCAGTCATCGTCCGTGATGTCTCCATGGAGAAAATTCGCGCTGGCTGGGATGAGTTTGTCCGTCTTGTCGCTTCCATCGAAGTCGGTACGCTCTCAGGGATCTTGGCACTCGAGCGATTTGGCGCCGACTCGCGCGCTGATCCCATTCACAAGTGCGGCAGCGCCATGGGTCGCTTTTTTCTGACATTGTTTCTATGCGACTTCGTGAGCAATGAGACATTCCGGCGCGAGTTGTTACGGATTCTGGGCCGCGGGGAGGCGACACATCGACTCTTGCGGGCAATTCACTATGGCAACATAGTGGCAGCTCGAGGTCGCCGGCGCGAAGAGCTCTCAGCCATCTCGGGTTCCCTGACGCTGCTGAGCAACTTAACGATGGCTTGGATGACCCATCACATGCAACGCGTACTCGACCGATGGAAACGAGAGGATGGGCGCCATGTTGACCGCGACATCCTGCGCCATGTTGGTCCCGCCCATTTTGAAGGCGTTAATTTTCGTGGGAAGTTTGATTTTCCGATGCGCCAATATCAGGAGCGGTTGCTGCCGACGGCAGTACAACAGGAATGATGGCGAAGGGGAGTCGGAGCTGTCTGCCAAAAGCTTAACTGGAAGCGCGACGCTCGATCTAGCAGTAACTATCTGATATTGAAAAACAAAGTCGGTTTCACAACAATTAACCCATTGATTTTACAAA
>JAAESQ010000849.1 GCA_024229275.1 bacterium
TCACATTAACGCTCGCACCCTCCTTATTACCGCGGCTGCTGGCTCGGAGTTAGCCGGTGCTTCTTCTGTTGTTAACGTCACAGCTGGCAGGTATTAACTAAGCAGCCTTCCTCCCAACTTAAAGTGCTTTACAACCCGAAAGCCTTCTTCACACACGCGGCATGGCTGGGTCAGGCTTGCGCCCATTGCCCAATATTCCCCACTGCTGCCTCCCGTAGGAGTCTGGGCCGTGTC
The DNA here is from genome assembly GCA_024229275.1 of bacterium. Classification (GTDB taxonomy): domain Bacteria; phylum Acidobacteriota; class Thermoanaerobaculia; order Thermoanaerobaculales; family Sulfomarinibacteraceae; genus JAAESQ01. The sequence continues at coordinate 235 of JAAESQ010000849.1, forward strand.
TCAGTCCCAATGTGGCCGTTCACCCTCTCAGGCCGGCTACCGATCGATGCCTTGGTGAGCCGTTACCTCACCAACAAGCTAATCGGACGCGGGCTCATCCAGAAGCGACAGGTCCGAAGATCCCCGCCTTTCTCGAAGGATGCTTGCGCATCCAAGGACACATGCGGTATTACCCCCGGTTTCCCGAGGCTATCCCCCACTTCTAGGTAGATTACCCACGCGATACTCACCCGTTCGCCGCTCGTGTACCCCCGAAGGGGCCTTACCGCTCGACTTGCATGTGTTAGGCACGCCGCCAGCGTTCATTCTGAGCCAGGATCAAACTCTCCAGTTTAAACCTGTACGCACTGCGCCTCTTCGGCGCAGCGATTCGCTGAAAATTGCTATCCGTCGACTCGTTTCTAAAAACGTTCCGACGGAGGTCCGCCAATCGTCTCTCAATCCAGTTTTCAAAGAGCCTCATCCCGTTTCGGGCTTATTATCATAGGTCCGCCTGCGCCGCTTGTCAAGACCCTTTTCGGTCTATTTCGACCTTCTTGCGCAGCCCCACTCCGTCGTGGGAGCGCAAAGATACGGAAGAGCGGTTCTCCTGTCAACCCCTTTTCTTGGCTTTTCTCCAGATTCTCCGAAGCTCAATTTCGAACTCCTTCAAACAACAAGGGAAAGCCTCAAAAAATTCGTTCTCCGTTCGAAGCATTTTCTGCACCAATAACTCCTGGCTTTATGCCAAAAGGGCGCAAAACCGTCCCTCCTGTCCTCCGCGATCTCGCTAAGTGACAAGACCAGCTCAAAGAAACTTGCCCGACAAGCAAGGTACTGAACCGCAGAATCCAACTCAATGACGATGAACGCGACCCGAATCGTCCACTCAGACAGCCTGCCAACCATCGTGAGTTTTGGATCCTGATCATGGCGATCGACCGTCAAATCCAGGTATCAGAGAAATGCGCGCGACTCGATCGAATACTCTGCACAAATGAGATGGCGTTCCATTTTGACCTGGCCAGCCGATGCGCACCGTGAAGGCCTGCGTCGTAGATTGCGCTTCTACCTTCCACGTCGAGTGTGCGAAAACACCCACCGTGTCAACTGTAGGAACGTTTATCTGCTCGCGCATGATGCCATTTTGATGTTGTTTGGATAGAGGTACGGTGATGCTGGTGTGGCATCACCGCGAGGGAACCGGAAGCTTTTCCCACCTTGCCGATCAAGTCTCGCCACAATCCGATCGACACACAATCCCCCATCCGGGGGGTATTTGCGCCTTCTCAGGAATTGTTCCTGCCACCAACCTGCCCAGTCCATTCAACCGAAAACGATTCGGCGGCCATCGAGCCGCCAGGGCTCCGACAACAGCCGGCGTATCGCCTCAGGGTATGCAATGTGTTCTTCTACAAGGATCCTCGCAGCCAAGTCATCAGCAGAGTCACCATCGAGCACCGGCACGGCGCGTTGGACCACAATCGGACCGTGGTCAAGTTCGACATCGACAAGGTGGACTGTGCAACCTGAAACCTTGGCCCCGTGCTTCCACGCCTGTTCCTGTCCGTGCAAACCGGGAAACGAGGGCAGAAGAGCAGGATGGATGTTGAGAATACGGTTCGGATAGGCATCGATGAATCCCGCAGAAAGGAGCCTCATATAGCCAGCGAGACACACCCAGTCGACGCCAGCCTGACTGAGCAGATCGAGAACTGCCCGATCGTGGCTTTCCCTATCCTCATAATCTCGATGCGAGACTGAAGCCGTCTCTATGCTCTGTTCCCGCGCCCATTCAAGACCCGGCGCTTTTGCGACATTCGAAACGACGAGAGCGATCTCAGCCGGTACTACGCCAGCATCACACGCGGCAGCGATCGACTTCATGTTCGATCCGCGTCCAGAGATGAGTATGCCAAGACGGTGTTTCTGCATCCCCGCATTCTAGCTCTAAAGTTCGCGTTCCCCACAAGACCGAGCAGGGTTGGCGCCGAACCTCGCCAGTCAGACTCAGGCTCCCGGGCGCACTAACACGACTGAAACGTTAAGTTACCCGAACTCCATACGCCATTCTCTGACGATCATCTCGTTCCCGTTCGCGCACTCGGCGATATGCTACGCTCGACGTGTCCATGCAGAGAACTCCCCGGGAATCAACACGTGAAAGCAACTCTCAGCGATGACACCTCGCGACCGATTCCAAATGATGATGCAGGGATAACCTCAGGCTCCAAGTCCTTGATTGAGTACCTCAAACCGCAGACGGTTCACCTGCCTACCGCCTGGGTGTTCGCAGTTGGCCTGCTCTCGACTGTATGGATTTGGTCGGAGGTTCAGGGCTACTCCCTTGGAATCGCAAAACACCTCACACAATACCTGTGGACGAACTTTGCTTTGCTCTGTGCAGCTGTTTTGGTGCGAATGGCCACCGCAGCGGTGCAATCTCGCCAACCGACCGCCGTAAAGGAAGTGGTTGACCGTCACCTTGTCCTCGATCTTCTCGGCGCAGGATTTCTCATGACGATCACCAGTGCAGCATATCTATTCACCAAACTGATGATTCCTGCGCTCAATCCCACGCTGTGGGATGCCACTTTGGCGAAGATCGACCGCCTACTCTTTTTTGGCCTTCAGCCGAACTTCTTCATCACTGAGATTTTTCAGGGCAATCCTAAGCTGTTGTCCACGTTCATCGACGCGCACTACAGCTTTTTCATTCTCCTCACTGCGATCGGAACGCTCTGGTATTCGACTGATCAATCGAGATCCCGGAGACGTCGGTTCATTGCGGCGCTCTCTCTCCTGTGGACAACAGGCTGTCTTCTTTACTTGCTGATTCCTGCACTCGGCCCTGCCCTAGTCGCCGAAGATCTTTGGCTGGAAGTCCGGAACCTATTCCCAAACAACGCGGGCACCCAGAGAGAGCTGATGCAGAACTACGCTGCGGTTCAATCGATCATCGCGGGAGGAAATAGACCCGTCACTATTGAATTCGGAGTCGCCGCTATGCCGAGCCTTCATGTGGCAGTGCATTTCCTGTTCTGGCTCTGGGCTCGTCGCACAAACCGTATTGGCGCGTGGCTTTGGGGTGTCGTAGCAGCCCTCACCGCGATCGGATCTGTCGCGACAGGCTGGCACTGGGCAATCGACAGCGTTGCTGGGGCGCTTCTTGCCTATGCTATTTATCGTTTCGCGCTGATTGGATCAAAGCCGGAGTTGCTCTGGCCAGCGAAGAAGACTGAATAGCGGCCAGCTCCTTCGCTAGGTCATTGAAAGGTAGAGCAGTGGCCGGGGCCGGGGCTGGAACCGCAAGCGCAAACGTTCGCCGTATCAAAACAGGAAGTCAAGGCGCACGGCATCTTCCCGCCAGTGATCCTACAAATCCCGACACCGCCACAATTTAGCCTATTTCCACCCCGGCATTTACCCTTGCCGTAGTCTTTCCTCAAAAGGGCACAGTAATAGACTAGACGTTTTCGTCTGGGAGAAGGTCGTTCAGTCGTCTCACTCGATTGAGCCTCCGAATTATCTTGCGCGGATCGCGAAACACGTACTGTTCCACTTCAACCAAGAGGTGATCCTCCGGAGTAAACACGGCCTGCATCGCAGCAATGCGGCCGTTACCCTCGAAGGCAAGGTAGTTCCCCGATTCGTCTTTGACGACTTTGATCCACGAGACTGACGGAAGAACCTGAGCCAACACCTCGCAGGTCAACGACCCTTGCGTCAAAATCTGATTTCTATGAGCTCTCAGGATCTCCACTCTTCGCTGTGTCGCCTCAACAGCGTTTTCACGGTCCAGCGGATGGATCTGCTGAAGCGCAAACAGAGGGACACTGACGACTTCCTTGTGGGTTCTCTTTCGATGGATATCGAGTATTGCCTTTGCCATGACGACGTCTTTCACGTCGAGGCTTTCGACTTCCGACCGCTTCCCGACCAAATATCCAAGAAACTTCTTAGCTTCTGAGAACAGGTTCATTTCTTCTTCTGTCTCCATTCGGGTGATGCTGGCTCGGGTGCACGTATGAGAGATTGACTGCTCCATTTGAGCATCTCGGCGAAGGCCACGCAACTATGGAGGGCCGGATTCGATCGGACCTGGATCTAGTTTCTGCCTCTGAATCTGCATCTGCCTTCTGATTGTGTTGTCGCCACCTCAACGCCATATTCGATGACGATTACGATGACGATGGCGATGCCCATCAGGAGTGGTAAGCCTAACGCGCTCTTTCGAAGCGGTAGTCCAAAACAGCTCCAAGACCATCGCGCCGTTTATCCCCGCATCGCGCTACGCAGGACCTACCCTCGGTTGACTTTGGCGACGAGTCTTCCACAGCCAGAGCTGTTTCAACCACGACAAGGACCGGCTCCCGCACCGCTGTGGCCATCGGGTAGAGCGCCTGCTGACTGAACACAGCCAACACGATTCATGACGGGTCTCCTTGAGCTTCACTCTGAGTTTTTAATAGACGTTCGCGCATGCGTTTGATATGTGCAACTCGGCGGGAGCAGTACTCGCCCGTCGGGTTCTCCGTGCAGTGGTCCACAACGGCGTTGGCAAGTCTCCGCACTCGCTCATCCAACCATTCCGAGTCATCCAACTGTGGTTCAGGAAGGAGACTCGAAAAATTGTATATCATGCCCATGTTGTCACTCAGCAGACCACCACCCTCCAGGTAAAGGACTGCTTCGTCGAGTAACACCTCCGAGTCCAGAACACGCCCTCCGATGAGTAAGTCGATGCGTGAGAAGTAAGCTGGCCAGGCATCTTCCATGTTGTAAGCCATGGTCGGCACGTTATCGACAGGATCGTGCGTGCCGACGTCTGGAATTGTATGGCAGTCGGGGCGGTAGAGTGCCACATCGAGTCCCAGGATGCCGTTCTCGAGGCTCGTCTCGGCGGTACTCCAGGGCTCGGCACGGGCCAGCCTCGTGCGATTGCAGCCTATTGCACCTGGCCACGATGGGTCGGCCCAGCACTCCTCGGACGGTATCCATCCAGGTTTGAACACGTGCCAGTTGAGACCGGACAACCGCCGCATTCTAGTCCCAGGCAGTGTGAAGCTACCGTCCCCCGCAGTTGTCGTGGATACCAGACTACCCGGAATCTGTCGCGTGGACGTAGCTTCGAAGAGATCGAAGCGCGGCTTGCTACAGAGGCGACGCCCAACCTCCGCGCCGGCGATCGGCTCACCCGTCTCACCATCGATCACCCGACCATGGATCTCCGGCACACGATGGGGGTACGCTGTCCGCCAAATTACAGAGGCAATTGGCACCAGAATCAGGAAAGTGACAATCCCGCGAAACAATGGACTGGAAGCCATTCAGCTACCTCCTGGGATAAGTTGTGAGTGGCTGGATGCTAGTCAATCTGCCAATAACTGTCAAAACAACGAGAGGAACTGTTTTGAGTAGATTCTTCGGTTATGCAAACAGTCGCGTCTGGGACGGTGACAATGACTATGTCAGTGCCCGCGACCGTGACGGCGGCAGAGTCAAGGCCATCGTCTCATTGGAGGCAATGCCCGTGCTCGAAGGCACTAGTTCTGAGGAATCACTCTTTCGGGTGAATCAGCCGCCAAGTCAAAGCCCGAACGCGGTCAAACAAGTTGAGCGCTTCGCTAGCCCGTGTCGCGTCAATCGATCCAGAAGCAACTAGCAGGCGCAGAAACGCATCGACCTCTTTCGCAGAACCATAGGCGATGCGCCAATGGTTCAACCGATCCCGACCGAATCGCCCGTGGCCTTCGGTCAGATTCGCGGGAACCGAGCTAGCGGCTCGAATCACCTGGTCGGCAAGCGTCTTGAAGGGTGCCGGCACCCTTCGTACCAGCGCCAGTGCGGCTGCGGCCGCTTCGAGAGCGACGGTGTAAGCGAGCAGATCACTATTAGGGAGCGAGTTGGCCATGGTCACCTCCGGGTCGTTCATGACTCACCCCCAAGTCGGTGTGGCGGACGGTGTCAGGGGTCGGAACGACCGTCGCTCCTGCGCCGGTTTGCCCTTGACTCCGGTCGACTCACCGACTATTCACCCTCTTCTTCTGAACGACCCTGAGCGACCAAGCCTCGAAGCCCTCCACGATCAGCTTCCGGACGCCCCCTCCGACGCGGTCCCGGTCTCCGCCCCGGACTCCAGTCGCGGATCACGGCCCCGGTCCCGGTTCTCGGTCGCGGTCGCGGTCGCGGATTCCGGCCCCGGGGCCGGCCTCTGAATCTGCATCTGATCCTGTCCTCTGACTCTGAATCTGTCTCTGCCTTCTGATTGTGTTGTCGCCACCGCAACGCCATATTCGATGGCGATTACGATGACGATGGCGATGCCGGTTGGGAGTGCTTAATTCCAGCGATCTAATTCGATGCGAGTGGCGTTCAAACTGCGCGACGCTCTATTGGAATCTCGTTCACAGTTGACTCGGCAGCATCTACTGTCTCGGTCTCGTAATTCGGACGAGGGGCAAGCTCCCCCAGAGCAGCGAACTGAAAAACCCAGCCGCTACAGCTGGGTCTCAGATATTAGGTTGTGGTGCCCAGGGGCGGAGTTGAACCACCGACACGCGGATTTTCAGTCCGCTGCTCTACCAACTGAGCTACCTGGGCAGCTCGAGCAAATGGGTTATACCGCTGCCGTGGGTGGTGTGTCAACCGGTCTTTGTCCTGTGACCGGAAAGGAATCTAGAACGGCGAGAACCTGCCCTCGGACCAAAAGTCCTCCCTGACGCCGTTGTAGAGGCTTTGAAGGGCTTCCAGGTGGCTGCGCTCCCAGTTCGCCAGGAACTCGTAGAACTCCTTCACATCGGCATCTGTGGCCTGCTGAGCCGCGGAAGCGAAGTATCGTATGGCGTTGGTCTCTAGGGTCATGCCAATGGACAGGGCCCCGAGTTCAAAATCAGCACCCTTTGCCTGCTGCTTGAACTTCTCGGTGAAGATGGTCTCAGTGAAAGCCTTGAGGTCCGGATCGCGAAGGCTGATTTTGAACGCTTCAACGCCCTTGTCTTCAAACGACCCCATGACGCCCTTCAAGTATGCCTTGTGCTGCACTTCGTCTTGCGCCAGCTTGTCGAACAGCTCTTGTACCGGTTCTTTCTTGGCTTGCTCAGCAACCATGGAGTAGAACGTGTATCCGTCCACCTCGATTTGATAGGCCCTGCGGAGAATCTCGCGAATCTGTTCGTTCGGATCGTTGTAGTCAATCATCGTTCCTTCTCCCTATCCCTCTCCTCTTCCCTTTCTCTCTGCGTTGACGAGATTGAAGAGGGTTTCTGTCTACCCTACAGCCTCGATCGCTTCCCGGTCTAAAGGTTCCGGTGCGCCTGCTGCCTGATCTACAGGCACCCATGCAATCGCCCCAGTCGGACAGAACGGGACACACTTGGGATCGCCTCCACACAGATCACACTTCTGAACAAGATGATAAGCCTCATCCCACAGCATGTTGCCAAAAGGACACCCAGCCACACACATACGACAGAGAACGCATCGATCGCGATCCATGTCGATCGCTCCCGTCGTTTCGTTGCGTACCAAGGCCTCGGTCGGGCAGACCGCGGCACAGGCCGCCTCATCGCATTGGAAACACACAATCGGTGTCCCCATCTCCGGCCCCCGGCGATGGATGTTAATCCTCGTCTTGGAGGGTTTGCCTTCGCTGCCATGCCCGAATGCGCAGGCGAGTTCACACTTACCGCAGGCGATGCATCGTTCGACAGAGACTTTGAAAACCATCTTCATCTCCGCCTCCTCACTTCACGACCTGAAGTTTGGCGAACGTTGTCGCCATTTCACGCCGCTTGGACGCATCTGACTTCTCGAAGTACTCGACTGGTACACCAGAACGCTTCGCGAAGTGCTCCGCTTGGGCCCTGGTGATCACGGCCTCTCCGGTCTTGGGATCACGCAGCATCTCGAATTCCCTGCCCCAGATCTTCCGCGTGAGATTCGAAGTCTCGTACGGGATGTAGTCTGTTGGGCAGATCTCTGCGCATGCCAAACAGCCTACGCAATCCTGCGGTGGTTCTCCGAAGGGCGGAGCAATTTCTCGCCCCCAGCCGCGATTGGTCGATGCAATCGCCGACACTCCGATGTGATCGCAAATCCTGGTGCACAGGCCACACAAAATGCAGTCCGTTGGCTCGGGGTTCGGTTCATACGA
>JAAESQ010000850.1 GCA_024229275.1 bacterium
GCCTCGTTCTCCGCTATCCATCGTGACTGCTCCCAGATCGTCTCCCCTGGGGGTGAAGCCACACCGCCCACGATTACATCGCCGACTTCCCCCGCAGCGTGACAGCTCACCACATGAATAATCTTCTTCGCGCGCATGTTCTTACCTCGTTTTTTACCAATCCAGAAACAAACGTACCATGGCGAAACGCCGTGCCATGGGCCAGGGATTTCAGCTGATTAGGGAATCATCGGAGTTGGATGTCAAAGCCCTGTGTTGTCTCCGCTAACTGCTGATCGATGAACCTGGCAATGATGCCGATACCGAGATGTGGTCAAACTCCGGGTCACAACCACCATTCCCTCTTCCCTCCAATGCCATGTCGATGGATAATCCGACAGCGCCTATGAACTAGTCCACAGACTTCGGCGCACGGAAGGATCTGATCCATGTTTGACAAGGAAACCTACATTTCGAGAAGGGCAACTTTGCAGTCTCAGCTTGAAGGCGGCCTCGTACTCCTGCTAGGTAACAACGAAAGCCCGATGAACTTCGCTGACAACTGCTACCCCTTTCGCCAGGACAGCACGTTTCTCTACTACTTCGGACTCGATCAGCCTGAGCTGGCGGCAATCATCGACATTGACGAGGGCACCACCACTGTCTTCGGTGACGAGCTGACGATCGACGACATCGTCTGGATGGGCAATCTTCCGACCGTTGCCGAGCGAGCAGCGAAGTCCGGTGTCCGAACCACTCAGCCGCGGGCTAAGTTGCAGCAGGTAGTGGAGACAGCGTTGACTGCGAAACGACCGGTGCGGTTTCTGCCTCCCTACCGTGTTGACACCGCACACCAACTCTCCGGGTTGGTCGGTACTCCTATAGATGGACTCACAGAGCAGGTCTCCCTCGATCTTATTCGTGCCATCGTCAAGCAGCGGTCGGTCAAGTCGAACGAGGAGATCGCTGAGATCGATAATGCAGTTGACATCTCTGTGGACATGCATGTGGCGGCAATGAGGATGGCTAAGCCGGGAATGAAGGAATCGGAGATTGCTGCAGAGGTCGAACGAGTCGCGGTCGCGGCTGGAGGGAGACTGGCGTTCCCAGTAATTGCGACGATTCGCGGCGAGACCCTTCATAACCACTTTCACGGCAATCGCCTCGCTGAGGGCGACCTCTTTTTACTCGACGCCGGCGCCGAGACGACCATGGGCTACGGAGGTGAC
>JAAESQ010000851.1 GCA_024229275.1 bacterium
ATCGTCGAACGTACTTATCGGACTGCCTGCGAAATCCACGCGCCCATGGAGCCACACGGCTCAGTCGCCAAATGGGATCGAACTCGACTCACGGTCTGGGACTCGACCCAGGGCGTTTTCGGTGTCCAACAGACACTGGCTCGCGTCTTTCAGCTTCCAATGGCCAACGTTCGAGTCATCGGGCACTACATGGGAGGTGGATTCGGCGCCAAGCTCGAGACCGGAAAATACACTGTTGTCGCTGCCCTCCTGGCGAAGATGACGGCGCGCCCGGTTAAGATCTTCCTTCCGCGTGAAGATTGCATGCGAGTTACGGGCAATCGACCGGGCAATGCTATGGCCTTCAAAGTGGGTGCGAAGAGCGATGGAACCCTGACGGCGATCCAACTCGACAGTCTTGGTTCCAACGGCGCTTACCCGTACAACGCGGCTACCAGCACTTTGGCCGCTTACCTTTATCGTTGTCCCAACCTTCTCACCAAAGACACCACTGTGTACACCCACGCAGGTAAAGCCCGGCCGATGCGTGCACCAGGATTTCCGCAGTGCGCGTGGGCACTTGAACAGGTCATGGACGAGCTTGCCGAGAAGCTCAACATCGACTCGATCGAATTCCGGCTCAAAAACATCTCCGACGTTGCTCAGATTGAGGACGGAATACCCTACACTTCAAACCAACTCGCAGCCTGCCTCACGGAGGGTGCGGCAGCTTTTGACTGGGCCGATTCACGCAACAAAGGCGACACCAAGGGACATCTTCGCCGAGGCGTTGGAGCAGCGGCCTGTTTCTGGGGTTATGCCGGCGGACCACCCTCTACCGTCATCGTCAAGCTCTTTGCTGATGGCAGTGCCAACCTCAATATGGGTGCATCCGACATCGGCACTGGGACTAAAACTTGGGCCGCGATGATCGTAGCGGAGGAACTGGGCATGGGCATCGACCAGGTGCAGATCGAACATGCCGACACCGCCACGACTCAATATGCAACTGCATCCGGCGGTAGCAAGACAGTACCCTCGGACTCGCCGGCGGTACTCGCAGCAGCGCTTGAAGTCAAACGACAACTCCTTGAACTGGCCGCCACTCAGCTTGAAACTGATGTTACCGACCTGGAGCTCATGGGCACTGAGATCATCAGCAGAGCTGACGCTGAGAAGAAGGTCGAGATCTCTGAATTGGAACGCTTGAATCGTCAGGGCGTAGTCGTCGGCACCGGGTATCGCGACCCCAACCCGGACGGCAAGATAACATTCCCGTTTGCAGCTCAATTTGCCGAGGTCGAGGTCAACACCAACACTGGAGAGGTGAAATTACTCCGTTTCCTCGGAGCCCACGATTCTGGCCGCGTTCTGAATCGACTGACTTTCGACAATCAGGTCTTCGGCGGCATCGCGATGGGAGTCGGTCTTGGTATGACCGAGGAACGCGTCCTCGATCGTCAGACAGGCAAGATGGTCAACGCCAACCTCCACGACTACAAGATCCCTACGATCATGGATGTCGCGAGCGAACACATCAGCTTGCCTATCGATCACCCGGACACCGAATTCACCTCTACCGGCGCCAAGGGACTCGGCGAACCAGCGACGATTCCAACTGCAGCCGCAATAGCGAATGCGGTCTATGACGCCATCGGCATCCGTGTCACCGATTCGCCAATCACACCGAAGAAGCTTGCACAACTCCTGGCTGACCAGCGGAAGGAGGCATAAGATGCTGCCCAAATTTTCCTATGTCCGTCCTTCTTCAATCGATCAGGCCGTCGAAGCGCTTGCAACCGACACGGCACGCATTCATTCCGGCGGTACAGACCTGATCGGTTGTCTTCGTGACGGCACGTTCCCGGCTTCAGTTGTTGTCAGTTTGGGAGGCGTTGACGGCCTTCGTGGGATCACTCCGACTGCGGACGGCGGTCTGCGCATCGGCGCCATGACCACTATTGCCGAAATCGCAGCTCATGCTCTTATTCAGGAGAAGTACACCGCTCTCGCCGAGGCTGCGGCTGTCGTCGCCAGCCCACAACTCCGTAACCAGGGCACTATCGCCGGCAATCTCTGCCAGAAGCCCCGCTGCTGGTACTACCGCGGCGATTTCGATTGCCTCCGTAAAGGCGGTGAGATGTGCTACGCCTACGAGGGTGAGAACCAGGGTCACTGCATCTTTGGAGGCAACACCTGCTACATCGTTCATCCCTCTGACACAGCACCGGCTCTCGTCGCGCTAGGCGCCATCGTACGCATCGCTGGCAACGGTTCAAGCCGATCACTCCCGGTCGAGAAGCTGCACGTTCCTCCATCCGACGATCCACAGCGAGAGTTATACCTCGAGCCTGGAGAGATCATCACCGAGATCGTGCTCCCACCACCCACTGCCGGATTGAAATCCTCCTATCGAAAGGTGAGGTCACGAGCCACGTGGGACTTCGCACTCGCTGGTGTGGCGTTGGCTCTCGTCATAGATGGCGACGCCGTCAATAACGCCCAAGTCGTTCTCAGCGGAGCTGCACCCGTGCCATGGCGAGCCACCAAGGCCGAAAAATCTCTCAAAGGAAGCAAACTCGACCAAGAAACGATCAAGAAAGCGGCAAAGGCCGCAATGAACGGCGCTGAACCACTTTCACAGAACGGCTACAAGATCCCGCTCTTCGAGGGCTTGATCAAGGAGCAGCTCGAAGCACTCGCCTAACGACAACATTTGATCTCACAACCAAGGGCAGGACCGCATGGTCCTGCCCTTTTCTTTGCTATTCACCGTGTGCGCGGAGGTGACTCATGGAATGACATTGCCGCTAAAAGGTTGTCATCCTGAGCGGAGCGCAGCGGAGTCGAACGGATCTCCCATTCCAACAATGAGCGCCTTGATTGCGGCGAATCGTTCGGCTGCATATTGCTGATTTCAAGGAGAGATCCTTCGGCTCGCAGGCTCGCTCAGGATGACAATTCTGGTGGCGCGTGTCATTGGGAGCGAACAGAGCGAGTCGAAGGATCTCTCGTTTCACCGGGCAGTATGTTGGGCAGAGCACTCACCCAATTATTGCTCAGAGCCCTCCTCTTCCTCTGCCTCTGTCTTCTGTCTCTGCTTCTGAAGCCTGAATCTGCCTCTGATTCTGTATCTGCCTTCTGCCACTGTCCCGGTCTCTGACCCCGCCCCGATCCGCCCTCATCATTCCTTCAAATCCACCGTAATCGGACAGTGATCCGACACATCCCAGAAGGTTGCGTCCTCGTCACCAGGCTGTGAGATAAGTTCCGTACATTCGAACCGCTTGCAGTGCAGCCAGGCGTCAACCTCGGCCGCCCCGCCATCAAGGCCCCGCACGAAGATGTGGTCCAACAGCGACGGGACCTGTATTCCATCGCGTGCGCCGCGGCCCTCCCAGTACTCGCTGCAGCCGAGTGGGTTTACCAACCGCCGGAGACCGGCTCTACCCAGAATTGAATCCATCTCGGCGAGTTCGTCCGCAAGATCACCGTTCTCAGATCCAGTCGTATTGAAGTCACCCAAGACGATGACATCATCGTCGCCCTGTTGCTCGACCCAGTTCCTCACCCACTCGGCCAACGCATCGTATTGCCGTAGGCGGGTTTTATACCCGCGCGGCGCCGACTTGAAGTGCACGGAGACAACTGTGAGATTGAGATCGTTGGTCAGGCTTTCAAGGCGTACTGCCAAAGCCGGCCGCAAATCCGGATTGCCGACCATGACGTCGACGATCTCTACCGGTGAACCGACGCTCTGAAACTGTTCTCTGTCCCATGCAACCGCGACATGTTGTCCAAATCGACCACCTCGTTGTGAAAACGCGATTCCATATCTTCGTTCACCACCAGAGCGACGCAGGATCGGTGGAAACCGCCGAGTGTCGGCGATCTCAGACAATCCCAGGATGTCACCTTGTAGTCCTCGGAGCGTATCCTCAAGATCACAGATGTTCGTGCGTCTGCTGTATCCCAGATCGGCGTCCTGCGGCCTCTCATCTAGTGGAAAGTTGCGCACGTTCCAAGACACCACCCGAAACCTACCGTCGGAGGCCGGCCCGGCAGGCAGCTCTGCCGCCATCACACCGCCCCCCTCAAAACCAGCGCAGCGCACTTGCGAACGCAGTAGAACGGCACTTGCAGCAGCTATACCAATCAAAATCACAATAACGGCGACAAACCAACGTGAGCTGTTTCCCATGAATGCATGATGAGGCAGCCGGCGGCCGGGGACAAGGCGCGGGGGCGGAAACGGAGGCAGAAGCAGGCTCGGACTTTGGGTCTGTTTCTGTTTCTGCCCCTGCCTCGGTCTCGGTCTCGGTCTCGGTCTCGGAAACCGTATCCGTATCCGTATCCGTATCGGAGTCGGAGTCGGAGTCGGAGTCGGAGTCGGAGTCGGAGTCGGAGTCGGAGTCGGAGTCCCGCGACTGCCCGATGGCCTCTGGTCGTTCAAGAACTATGTATGTGTAGCCGTTGAGTCTCAGGGAGTAAAGGGCAAGCCGGCGCAGAGCAGCCGGTCGTTCCGACCCTTGACTCCCTGAGACTCAAAGGCTTGGGGAGGTGGCATGAACGACCAGGAGGCCATCATGACTGCATCGCTCCCAACCAACGACTTCATTGCTCACTCCTACGCACTAGATGCAGCAGGCATTGCGATAAATATTGCACGCCGGTTACCGGCGCCACTCAAGTCGATTGCCGACCAGGTGATTCGCTCAGCGAACTCCGTTCCCGCGAACCTCGCCGAGGGAAACGGACGATGCGGGAGAGATCGCATTCATCACTGGCGGATTGCCTATGCTTCCGCAAAAGAAGTCGACTCTCATCTTCGTTTGTTAGCTCAGACCGGCACCGTTGACATCGAACAAACCCTCTTAGCCATGCGGCTCTTCGATCGCGTTCGCGCCATGACTTGGCGTCTGATTCATCCCAAGTGAGGATCAGGATCCGGCACATTGAGTCGCGATCATCTCGCCTTTGGCGATACTAATGGCCCTCCGAAGAATCTACCGCTCGGCGGCACGTGTCCAGGCTTTGCTGGTTTTGAGGTGCAACACCTCTGCAACGACGGCATCCTCTCAGTCCTCAAAACTACAAGCCTGGCAATGCACGGGAAGCGCCTTCGGAGAATCTACCCTTCCTCGGCCCTTCTGTCACTGCCTCTGAATCTGATTCTGAATCCGCTGCACCGCCTCAGCGCCATATTCGATGACGATGGCGATGCCCAACGCATTCGCTCGTATCCATCGGTGTCATACGATGCATGGGGTCTCTGAGACGCGAGACACCCCCTGTCCCCGACTCTGTTTCAGCCTCTGCGACAATTGTCCCTCCCCTATTGCAATTCCCCCACCGAATTGCAAAGCTCGCGCGTGAGGCGACTTTGACAATCACTCAACCCACGAGCCCACCGACTCTGCGCAGGATCTCCTTCTTCTACCTGCCGCTGTCAGTGCAATGGCTGATGATGGCCACCGAGGGGCCATTCCTCGCCGCGATCATCGCGCGCCTCGCCGAGCCCAAGTTCAATCTTGCCGCCTATGGTGTCGCCTTTTCTATCGCCCTCATCGTTGAAGCACCAATCATCATGATGATGAGCGCCTCAACGGCTCTGGTTCGCGACTGGGCCAGCCACCGGCGTCTGCTGGCGTTCACCCACATGCTCAACGCCGGCATTACCGTTCTCATGGGAATTGCCCTACTACCGCCGGTCTTCTACTTCTTCACAATCGGCCTCCTCGACCTGCCCCCGCATATTGCCCATCTGACGCATGTCTCTACCTTCCTACTTCTCCCGTGGCCAGCCGCGATCGGTTACAGGCGCTACTATCACGGCATCCTGATCCGCCACGGCCAAACACGTCGCGTGGCTTTCGGAACCTTCATTCGGCTCGGGATCATGGTCGTCGTCGCTCTCGCCCTGGCCAAGGTGGAGGGTTTCGCCGGAGCCTGGGTTGGTGCCGCTGCACTCTCAATCGGGGTTGTCGTCGAAGCGGTTATTGCTCGGGTGATGGTTCACACTCGACTGCGCCAACTCCGCGAAAGTGCAGCCACAACACCAGACACGACTCCCCCCCCGTCCTATACCGAAATCTTCCGCTTCTACTACCCACTGGCGCTGACCTCTATGCTCACCCTTGGTCTACACCCAATTGTCACATTCTTCGTAGGACACGGCCGTGCACCTGTCGAGTCTCTCGCCGTGCTGCCGGTCATCAATTCACTGGTCTTTGTCTTTCGTAGCTTCGGACTTGCATATCAAGAGGTGGGGATCGCACTGATGGACGATGACCTCCTTGCCTATCGCAACCTGCGTCGCTTTGCCGCGCTACTATCAACAGGTGCTGCGCTGGGCTTGCTGCTCATCGCATGGACGCCACTGTCCCACATCTGGTTTCACCAGATCTCAGGTTTGTCACTTGAGCTGACAGAGTTTGCATTGCTCCCGATTCAGATCCTGTCCACGATGCCGGCGCTATCGGTCATTTTGTCGTTCCAGCGATCGCTGCTGGTGCATTTTCGCGATACCGGCCCGGTGACGTGGGCAACAGTGGTCGAGGTGGTTGGTGTCGTGGGAGTGATGTTCGTCGCGATCGTTTGGCTCGATGTTCTTGGCGCCGTAGCCGCTGCCATCGCATTCATGGTCGGTCGAATCGGTTCGAACCTGTATCTCATTCCACCTATCCGGCGAAATCTCAGCCGCCATACTGCATAGCCTTGAGTCCCGCAGAGCCGTCTCCCCACTACCAGCACGACTCGCAACGCATTCGTATCGCAGATGCGTCGTTCGTGAGGTTGTCGATCACAAATCCAACAGTGAATATCCCACTGCCACTCACTACTTCTACGCGGGCCCAGCCAGCTGCAATGTCGTCGATCCCAGCTCGATGAGAAAAGGGTCTGATGTCTTGCCACCATTCGCCAGGTGCGAGGTCTTTGCGAAAGGAAGAAACCGCATTTCCGGACTCATCATGGAGACGTATTTCTACGGTCGCTGGACTACTGCCGGTGTTGACCACACCGATGTTGGTACGAAACGCGCCGTTTTCGGCAAGATGCGATAGCAGCGCAACTTCGCCCGCAGCCATCCCGGTCGAACTCTCGACGCCATCGAGGACCTGGCCCATCGTCCCTAAAGCCATACAGGGATCGTCAGTGGCCAGGAGATTGTAGGTGCGTGACGTCACGACGAGCGACTGGTCCGAGCACACCTCAAGGGCACCAGAATGATCTGCACCCGGGATGATTCTAGCTACAACATCGGGGATCCTGACCATGGCGCCTGCTTTGACTGCTCCGTTGGCGGTGAATGGTCCCCCATTTCCATGGAGCTGTAGTCTGACTGCTGCATCGGTAGTGCCAAACCCGAGCAGACCGAGGTCACTCCTCCACGAACTGGAATACGCACCACTGGCGTGAACCGCTACCGGCACCCAATAGGTAAAGTCACAGGTCTCAGGCCCCTCGGCCTCAATTTCGATGACACCACCTGCGCTGCAGCTGGCGCCGGAGGTGCTCGCATTCATTGTCCACTGATAGGACCCACTGAGTAAGTAACGGTGGAAAGTGGTCACGCCGCTATCGTCTTCGCCATCACCAAAGTCCCAAGAATAGAGGGTTTCATCCTGGCAATTTGCCGTTGTGATCGAAGCAGACATCGCAATTTCTACGTCGATTGAGCCCGAGCTTGGCGCCTCCACTGAGCAAGCGATGGTGCACTCCTGTTTCGGTGCGACGGACAGTCTCTGAGAGTCAGAATGACTTCCCCACTCATTGGCGGCCTCCAACTTCACTATGTAAGTCCCTGCGCTCGGATAGGAATGGCTGGGATGCTGTTCGGCGCTAGTGGATCCGTCGCCAAAGTTCCACGACCATGTCGTCGGATTGCCGATGCTTCGATCGACGAAGGACACACTGTCGTCGATCTCGATCTGAACCGGCTCCCAGGAGAAAGCGACTTCAGGCGCCAAGCCAGATGGCATCACAGTGAGTTCTTCGAACACAGGTGTGAGATCGTTGCTGAAGCTCTGCAGTGTCACTTCGATTTCTAGGTAGCGACCCGCCGGAGTAGCTTTCAGCAGCGCAGCATTCAAAGCCTTCTCCCAGTTCGACCAGATCTCAAGATCAGCGGAACTGCGCACGCGAACCTCGACGGAGGTGCCGTTGGGCTTATCCGAAAGCCAACTCAACTTGCCCCAGGAAGTACCGTCGAATTGACTGTCGTAGATCACGGACCAGGCGCCGTATCGGGCGGGGATTACTCGTGCCACGATCCCGGTGAGATCACCTACGGCATCGTACGCCCCTCCTGTTTGGAGGTTTCTTTGTAGCTCAATTCGATTGGTCTTGCTGTTGACTCGGGCGATGACCGAGTTTGAAGCCCCCAGCTGCCAAACTTTGCCGGCATCGTCAACGGCGAGACCCGCCGGACGATTCGAGATTGAGATCGAAGAAACAGGAATACCGTCATTCGTATATCGACTCAGGGAGTTCGACACCGAGGACGCAATCCAAACATCCCCATCACCTGTGATAGCGATCGCTGTGGGCTGACCTACCACATCGACAGTCCACTTCACTTCGTTGGTGGCGAGGTCGACTCGAGACATGCTGCCAGTGGACTGTCCTTCGGCATGGCCCACCACGAAGAGATGTCCATCACCATCGAGAGCGAGAGCGCTTGAGCCATGACTGAGGGCGATCTCTTCGGCCCTACCATTTTTGGTATCGATGCGCAGTACTCTGGCCTTGGGCCAATCGGCCGACCACAAGAAGCCATTGCGGTCGATAACCGCATCGTACGGCTTATTTTCAACGTCTGAGACATCGATTCGCCTGTGAATCGCACCGGTCAAACTAGAGATTTTGTAGAAGTACTGGCTATCCCCAACACCGGCCCAGACAGAATTATCCGCATCGACAGCGGTTGCCCGAAGCTCGTTTCGCTCCCAGCTCCCGTGATCATCGCCCGGCAGGTAGGTCTTCTCGTTGCCCTCCGCAAGGACGATTTCGAGGAGCACGCATTCATCCTCGCCCCACGGCAACATCTCTTCGCCTTCGATTGCACCGTTCTCATTCACGTCCTGCGAGGTTTCGATCAAACCGTTGTTGTTGCGGTCAACGCAGTTGCCCGCCTCGACGAGCCCAATCTTTACCAAAGTTCCTGCGCCCCTATTGGCAATCCAGCAGCCTCCGTCAAGATCAACTGCTACCCCTCCTGGTTCTGGGGTTGTACTTGCAGGACCGGTCAGATAGCGAGCGATCTCATTGCCGGTGATGGTATCCACCTTGGACACCAATCCCTTTTGGGACGCTGGCACCCACAGATTCGGGAACGTCTCCCAATCCGAAGCCAACTGCAAGCCATCGTCAACCACAGCGATGCTCAAACTGGAACCGAGTTTGAAGTCTTCGTCATCGGCAAACGTGATTCCCTCACGCACCAATGATCCTGAGTCACTGACCACGTTGACACTATCCACATATGCGCCCTCGAAGGCGTCACTGCCATCGGACTGGTAAACGAAGGCAATCCAGACTTCGGACGCACCGACAACTCCACCACCAATCGCGGCGAGGTCTGCCGTCACTGTTTCCCATCCATGCGTATCAGTCGATGTTGCCTCACCGCTGAAAACTCTGCCGTCTACAGACACGAGCCACATGAAAAAGTCGCTGTAGGTCTCAGTGCGCAACCAAAGGTCAAAGCTGAACCTGCCACTGACCGCTTCACTCAGGTCGAAAGGCCCAACGATTGCCCAGGCGGCGGTGTTCAGAGGAGCGACACTGGATGAACCAGTGGTCTCAGAGCCTCGGGCAGCACACCAAATACTGTGCGAGCCGTTCGCTGCTCGGGCATCAGTACGCCCCCAATCGACGTCGGCGGCATCCTCGGGGTGGTTGATCGTCCACGGCGAGGCGGGCCAAGGCTCCTCGAATGATGCGCTCATCAGCAGAGTCTCGACCTTGGGCGGGGATACTCCGGCAGGGGCTTCGTTCGACGATGATTGAGATACTCTCAGACCGGCAGTTGACGGCAGATCCAGACTGACCGGTTGCCAATCCAAACCGTTCTGAGCTGCTGATTCGACCCCTAGGTGAATGCGCTGGCTAGAGGCCGAGTCATTGGCCAGGGATGGCATCGCAAACGCAACCGTCAACGCAAAGTAGGAAACGCGGAGAGCTGAACAGTACCGCATGATCACCTCTGGCATCAAAACGCTGCGACAAGCCTGATAAAGGGACCGTCGAACGAGGCAAACCCGTTGTCATAACTCCAATTGCGGTACCTCCAGCCGCCCTCCAAATGGAAGTACTCGGTCGCTGACCACCGCAGACCGATGTCGGCGCCATACATGGCTTGATCGGTATCGTCCTGGGCAGTTACAGTCTGGATGACCGGAAATCCTACCTCCGAAGAAGGCAAATCGATCTCGGATGTTCTGGTACCGCTGGCCCAGCGAACCACCAGCCGACCGCTCACTGCGAACCGGTTGCTGACTCTGGCGCCGACGTCGACACCAATGATCGCTCCCCACATGGTGCTCGACGCACTCCTGCTGGGACCAGCAAATCCGGACTCTCCCTCCATGACGAATCGACTTTCCTCGATACTGATTCGCGTCACACCAATCCATGGGCTGGCCCCAACATCGTTGGCGATCGGAAACCACCTAGCTAGGGCGAGATCGAAGACATCGACATCTGTCTTCAGTGAGTGCGAAACGATATCGCCACCGGGCTGCGTTCGAGATGCAGTTGCTGAGAGCGTGGGATAACCCTCATAGCCCAAAAGCACTGTATAGGTTTTGCCCGAGAGTAAAAGTCGAGCGTCGACTACATGGATTCCGGTATCTTGGGCGGTGCGCCACTGTTCGTACTTGGAGGCATCCCACCATCCCCAATCGGCATCGTCGTTGTATGCAGTTGAAGAAGTGCCCACAGTGACCTCAACAGAGGTGCCTATCTCATTGCACTGGACGGTTGTCGGCGTTAAAAAACACACTGCGAACACGATCGATAAGTGGAGTACGTGCACACCTTTACCACGCAGCATTCGAGCCATGTTTTAAACCTCTCACGCCGTGTACGGAGCCGATCCACATACCGTTTGGCGATCGAACACCGAGGAATGTCTTTTAAGATGAATTGTCCTATTTTGAATTCTCACAAACCGTGGGTATGCTTCCGGTTGCAATCAGAAAGCCGTCGTAGTATTCGACCTTAGAGGTGGCCTCATGAGTAGACCTGAGCGAACGATGACAAAAATACTGCTGCTCACGAGCACTTCGCTGGCTATGGTCGCCTGTGTCTTGCTACTCGCGTATCTCAGGGCTTCTCGTCCTTGAACCGTCGCGATGGCTGACCTCAGCCTAGAGAATCGTCAAGAATTGGTCGAAGAGTTCTTTGAGGTTGCCACGCAAGCCTACACTCCGGCCTGGTTTGAACCAGGCGTGCGGTACACACTGCGGACAAACGCTGAAATTTCAGTATGGGATTCAACTTTTACAAGCAATGAGTTGGGATACAGGGCCGGAGCAGTTCAAAAGCGTCCCGACACTTTTCGGGTTGTCTTTGTTGGAGATTCCTGGACTTATGGAATGGGTGTTGATGCTGAGGATTCGTTTCCATATCAGTTTCAGCGGCTGGCAAACGAAGTGTATGACGGACACGGTGAGATCGAAGCCTGGAGTCTGGCACTGCCGGGGTACAACACGATGACCGAGGTCAACGCCCTCGAAATCTTCCTCAACAGGCTCGAACCAGATGCAGTTGTTTTTGTCCAACAAGCAATGACACTGATTCTGCTTCAGTTGTTCTCCCAAATGGTTCGGCAAAACGGCCCGTGGGACAGAACGTTGACCTCTTCGGTAGTGACCATTCGATTGTCTACCAACTCCGTTTCCTCAACTCGCCCGGTTACATTGAGAGATGGCGGCAAACATTTCAGGAAATCAGGCAAACCGAAGACTACCTCGCGACCTTGGACCTTCCGATGGTGTTGTTCTTCATAGCCTACTGGAACGAAGATTTTGTCCACCACATGATTCGAGGGGCGAATATCGGTTCACCCTATGTCATTGCTCCACCAGAACTCAGATATAGGAAATGGGAAGGCACATCCAAGTGGGGCCATGGCAATGCGCTGGGCTATGAAGCATACGCGCGGATTATCCAGCGTGCTCTTGCAGAGGTGTTGGAATGGCCCAAGGTCGAAGAATCTGAGGTCGCTCCAGACCGGATTGTGAACTTCCATCCACCGAATAGCGATCTACTGGAATCCTTGGACCAGCTCTGTCAAATGCATTCCAGGAAGCAGCTTCTGGAAACCTACGAACCAGCTCAAGGTAAGACAAAAGGATGCGTCGGCCCGATGGACTGCAGCACAGGACGGATGGGTAGAGCAACGACATTTCTGTTGAAGCGTGCAAAAGGCAGCCGGCAGATCAAGCTCGCGTTTCGTCGAGTGAAGAATGATCTATCCCTGTATCCCCAAACGATCAATGTGCGAATACGAGCAACGGGGTCACATTCGGAAATGACTGTTGAGATCCCGGACAACGGAGATGAGGTAATAGTCGCCGAAGTGCCATTTCCGGACTCGACCGAGGTTGGCGATGCCTTAGAAGTCGAAATACGGGCTGGACGAACCTCTTTGGGCAATAACACGCTCGTGCTCCGATCCGTGTTCATAGATCGAATTTGGCAGGAAAGTTGACCAATCGACTCTACGAACTCAGGTCCTGTTGCGGTAACATCCCAGCCAGAGGGAGAATGCGGTGACCAACCTAGAACTTCAACCGGAATCGATGCCACCGAAACTGCTGCTCTTCGACATCGACGGCACCATTCTCAAAACAGGGGGCGCGGGTTCTCGCGCAATGAATCGGGTCTTTCAAGAGCGTTTCGGTATCGTCAACGCATTCGTGACCATTCATCCCGATGGCAAGACCGATCCTATCCTTTTTCGGGAAATGCTTGAGCAGGCCGATGAGAAACCGGCGATAACCGACGAATTGATCGCGTCGTTGCAGCTTGACTATCAGAAGTACTTTCCCGAGGCGATGGCTTCGTCATCGGGAGCCATTCTGATGCCGGGAATCAGAGAACTCCTTGCGCGCCTTAATGACGCGCAAGGAGTGGCTCTCGGCCTCCTCACCGGCAATTTCGAAGTCACTGGACGACTCAAGATCGGTCATTTTGATCTCAACAGATATTTCCCGTTCGGTGCGTTCGGATCGGACAGCCCTATTCGCGAGGAGTTGGTGCAACCAGCGGTGGAACGAGCGGCACACCATCTCGGCGTTTCACTTCGAGCAGATCGTCGCACGGTGGTCATCGGCGATACGCCGCGCGACGTGGCGTGCGCTCTGGCTCACGGTGTGACTTCGGTTGGTGTGGCGACCGGAAACTACTCAACACAGGATCTCGCAAACGCAGGAGCGCACATGGTCTTTGAAGACTTCTCTGACACCGACAAGGTCACTTCGGAGCTGATATCACTGTAGAGTCCAGACCACAGGAAACTGGAACCAAGTTCGACGATTTCGCTCGATTCTCGACCTTTGCTTGGCAGACCCTCGGCGCCAAGGCAAGACTTCGATCGCCGAACTCAGATCCGCGTGACCGGGATCAACGGAGTCATTCAATCTTCGGTCAAACCAATCTCGCAGCCGGAATCAAGTTATCGGAAGCGGTAGAGTAGCTACATGCAATCGGGTGAAATCCATCCCTTGCGGTTGTCCGCAGGTGAGTGCAGCCGACTATGGCACTCGGCCGAGTGCATCGATACTCGACATGCCTCAAGGCAGTTCTCCACTTGCTGTAGGCGCAAGACCCGCAGGATCTCGGCACCCGTGATCAGGCAAGACCGATCATTTAAGGTTGATTGTGGACCTTTGAACCATGCCCATCCGTGATCCACTCTCCCTGCTCCCGGTCCGATTCAAGTTGCCACTGACCTTTGCATTCTTCTGTGCTGTGGCCTTCGGCCTAGGAGGCTATCTGGTAACGACTGTGGCTAGCGAAGCCCTCGAGCGGCAGATCACGCTGCGATTGAACGATCGCGCCACGCGCACTGATCTTGTGATCGACAAGGATCTCGAGCTCCTCGGCAGGCGGGTCGAAGACTTTGCATCTGATGGTCACATCCGCCTGATGCTCGAGAGGCTGGTACTGGCACGATCGGACAACAACACGGATGAGGAGGCGGGACTCAGAGCCGAGCTCGTCAGACATCTTCGAGTCAACAAGCTGCCACTGGTGGCGGAGTTTGCCGACGCGTACTTGCTCGACGAAACTGGTCTACTCCTTCTCTCTGCGTTCAACCCGCCCGTCGCGTCCTACGACCAGTTCGATCCCGGCAAGTTCTGGTACGGACCGTTGAGTGGCCCGGAGCCTGATCATCCGCATCCGAACTTTGTTCTCTCCACTCCTGTGCGCGCGATCGAAGGCGCTGCGAGAATCGGCACCTTGCAGATCATGGTCCGTGCCGATGTTTGGGCGAATCACCTTCAAACGATCCTGGCAGAAGGTCCTCTCAAAGGCCTGCGCATCGGTCTCGGCGCGCCGGGAGGTTACCATCTCCCGCTGTACTCCGAAGAGAGTGAATCCATCGTTCGCACGCGGGATGAACACGAGTCCGAGCGCCGCATATCCTTCTCGAGTCCAAACGCCCGCACCGGCTGGCTGGTGGATGCGAGCATCGATCGCAGGAACCTCACTCTTCCGATCAACACACTGGTGTGGAAGTTCGTCTATGTCGGTCTCGCACTCCCCGTTCTCATGGTTCTGCTCTTGCTACCGTTGCGACAGTTCCTCCTCAAGCCCCTAGCGGCCCTTCAGACAGCTGCGACCAGGATCTCGGGCGGCGATTTCTCGGCCCGCGTCGGCTACGAATCGGAGGACGAGGTCGGCCACCTCTCGCGGGCCTTTGACTCCATGGCCGAAGCCGTCGAGGAGGTCACACGCAGTCTGGCCAGGGTGGCCGACGATCTGCGGATCAGCGAGGCAGAGATCCGGCACGAACGGGACCGGCTCAATACCGTGATTCACTCTATGGAAGACGGTCTCTTCATCCTCGATTGTACCGGCAAGATCACACTGAGGAACGAGGCCGCCTCCGAAGTACTGGCAGAACTCCAGAAGGGGCGCATCGGCACTGGGTCTCGTGCTTGCGCGAAGAACCGGCACGATCCACGCACATGTTTCGCGTGCCTTTCAAGCTTTGGTCATCCACGCCAATCCTGCACAGTCATGATCGGCGCTGGAACCTGGGAGATCAACGCCACACCGATCAAGACCCAAGAGGGTGAAGAGGTGGCGAGAGTCTTCGTCAGCCGGGATGTGAGCGAGCGTGTACAGCAGGCCGCCCAGCAGGCTCACCAGGAGCGGCTTTCTGTCCTGGGAGAGGTGGCGGCTGTCATGGCCCACGAAATGAACAATCCGCTGGCCGCGATCTCGATGTTCAGCCAGATGTTGCTCAAGGGTCTGGATTCCGACTCACCGCTACGTACCCATGCCGAAGTGGTCAACCGGAATACTGAGAGCTGCAAGAGGGCCATCAGGTCCCTTCTCGACATGGCAACCACTTCGCCGTCCGAGGCAGCTGATTTCGACGTACGGGACACGGTCGATGACGTAGCTCAATTGCTCCGGCCGATCGCTGAACGCAAGAACACCGTACTTCGGGTGCAGACAGAGGCCGACAACGGCCTTGTTTTCGACGACGAGCTACGGCTTCACCAGGCTCTGGTCAATCTCGTCATGAATGCCATTCAGGCGGTCAGCGGGGGCGGCGGAGGGATCGCGACCATCGGCACCGAAGACCGCGGAAAGGACATCGCCATCATGGTGGCTGACAACGGACCCGGGATACCGTTGGAGCTCAGGGAGCGTGTTTTCGAGCCCTTCTTCACGACCAAACCCCCAGGTGAGGGCACGGGTCTCGGCCTACCGACCACAAAGAGGATCGTCAGCTCCCTCGGTGGGCTGCTTCATCTCTCCGAGAATCCCGGCGGAGGGACAATCTTCGAGATTGTCATCCAACGTAGAAAACCCAGAGAACGAACACCCGGTACGATCCACGATCCGATCGTCGATCAACCGTCCAACGTTGAAGAGAAGGCAAACTCGTGAATCGCTCACAGCGACAGGCTGCGGCGACTGACCTCAGCTTCCTGCGCGTGTTGGTTGTCGATGATGAAGCCGATGTCCGTCTTGGGCTCAGGTTGTTGGTGGAAAGCCTCAAAGCCGAGGTCAGGGAAGCTGAAAGCGGCGAGGCGGGGCTCGAAGTACTGTCGGAATGGGTACCGCATGTGATGCTGACCGACATCACGATGGGCGGAATGTCAGGTATGGAGGTACTGGCCGAGACTCGGCGGTTGCACCCACACGTCAAGGTGCTGATGATCACCGGCTACGGGACCATCGCGCTTGCGGTCGACGCCCTACGGAACGGTGCGGTGCACTTCATCACCAAACCTTTCGACAACGATGAAATTCTGCAAGAAGTCGAGCGCCACGGTCGTGAGGCACTGGTAGCCGAACAGGTGCGGCGGATGGCGCCCTCAGGCGGTCGGAGTTCGGCGACGATCATCGGCTCGGACCCGAAAATGGAGGCCGTGCTCGATCTGGTGCGCCAGGTTGCCCCCACCGCCATGCCGGTGCTCATACGCGGAGAAAGCGGAACCGGCAAAGAGTTGGTTGCCCGCGCGATTCACGAGCACAGCAACAACAGACACCTCCCCTTCTTGGCGGTCAACTCGGCTGCGCTCCCTGATACCTTGCTCGAATCGGAGCTCTTCGGCCATCGAAAAGGGGCATTCACCGGCGCCGACTCAAATCGGGAGGGTATTTTTGCCAGGGCCAAGGGAGGCACCGTCTTCCTCGACGAAATCGCACTGATGTCCCCCGCTTTCCAGGGCAAGCTACTGCGAGTTCTTCAGGAGCGGACCGTCGTTCCTCTCGGCTCGTCCACACCCAAGTCAGTGAATTTCAGACTGGTGACGGCAACCAACCGCAGCCTGCGCGAGGGCATCGCTGAAAGGTCTTTCCGGGAAGACCTCTACTATCGACTACGAGTGGTTACCATCGATATCCCACCACTGCGGGAAAGACCTCAAGATATCTTTCCTCTCGCCTCACATTTTCTCGCCCTTTACTCACCCCAGGTTTTCGGCGACACAGAGACCTCTCCGATCCTGACCTCTGGGGCCATTGGGGAGCTCTCAGACCACAGCTGGCCCGGAAACGTGCGTGAACTCGAAAACTGTATGCAACGTGCACTCATCCTTTCCCGCGGTGGCGAGATATCTGCGATCCACCTCGGTCTTCATGAAGAAGACAGTCCATGGGGCAACCGGGCGGAGACCGAAAACCTCTCGTATCAGGAAGGCAAGGAAGAGGCATTGCGCACCTTCCGCCGCAGCTTCATCGCCCGGGCATTGACCGCTACCGGTGGAAACGTCACTCGCGCAGCGGAGAGATGTGGGCTGACTCGCGCCGCCTTCCAGCGCATAATGCGCGCTCTTGACCTCGATCGAAGCCACTTCACCGATCTGTAGCCCTGCATTCCCGCCTATCGGATAGTGCATACTCCTATATGCGGACGCTAAATCACTCACAACTTTGAGTTTGCACTCCAACAACCTACAAAGTGGTGCCGCCCTCGGTAGGCACTTCCTCCGACCGCATTTCTTACTCTCGCCCTTGAGAAACTGCCAAGTCTCTGGTGATCAGCACTTTGCAATCGGCAACCACATCAGCAGAAATCTGGCACAGATTTTTCATTATGCAAGGGATGTCAATCCAGACGGTAATGGAGGCGCGAGAGTGATGACAAGAGCACAGCTTGCAGTATTGCTTCTTGCTGTAGTCTCATCATGTTTGCCTGGATCCGCACTCGCTGAAACAACCGCGGAGTACTTCAAAGCCAAGTGCGTGAGCTGCCACACAATCGGTGGTGGCCGGCTCGTCGGACCTGACCTCAAAGGTGTGACCAAGCGCCAGGACCGGGCGTGGTTGGCGAGGTTCATTGTAGATCCGCAGACGGTGCTCGCCAGCGGCGATGCGTATGCGCTCAAGCTCCGTGAGGAGGCGCGAGGAGTTGTCATGACGCCGATCCCAGGCCTCACCATGGACCAGGCAAAGGAACTGCTCGACCTGATCGAGGCAGAGTCAGCCCTCGAGAAGAGCCAGTTCGCCGGTCTGCAGATCAGCGATCGGCCCTTTACCGCTGACGACGTTCGTCATGGACGAGAGCTGTTCCTCGGTCACCGCCGCCTCGCGGGCGGTGGTCCGCCCTGTGTCTCCTGCCACTCGGTCAATGGAATCGGGGTTCTCGCAGGCGGCGCACTGGGACCAGAACTCAACAACGTCTTCGAGCGACTGAACGGCCGTAGAGGTCTGATGACATGGTTGTCGGCGCCGGCAACAGCGACGATGGGCGCAGTTTATGCCCCGCACCCTTTGGAGGCCGAGGAGGAGATCCTACCCCTGACCGCCTACTTCGCCGACCTCGCGCAGGAGCCAATTGAGAGCACTCAGGCAGCAACCTTGATCTTCGTCCTCCTCGGTCTGGCCGGAACCGCAGGGGTCCTGATGATCTTCGATGCAGTGTGGAGCGGACGCTTCCGCGGCGTGAGAAGCGAGCTCGTCGACAAGAGCGCCCGACGCTCGGAAGGCTGAGAATATGGGAAAAAATCCCTGGATCAAGGACAGTGTCGATGCCCACTCGAGATCGTGGGAAGAGTTCTATCGGAATCGCTGGCAATACGACAAGATCGTACGCAGCACCCATGGAGTGAACTGCACCGGCGGCTGCACCTGGAACATCCATGTAAAAGACGGAATCGTGACCTGGGAAATGCAGGGACTCGACTATCCTGAGATCTCCCCCGATCTGCCGCCCTACGAACCGCGCGGCTGTCAGCGTGGTATTTCGTACTCCTGGTATCTCTACAGCCCGCTGCGCGTGAAGTACCCGTACATTCGGGGCGCCTTGGTCGATCTATGGCGTGAGGCCCGAGCTCGATTCGAAGATCCGGTCGAGGCTTGGCAGTCGATGGTGACCGATCCTGCAGTGAGGGCACGCTGGCAGCGAGCCCGTGGGA
>JAAESQ010000852.1 GCA_024229275.1 bacterium
GGCTATCGTTCCTGCTTGGGTATCTTCAGTCTGGGACGACGCTACGAGGAACACCGTCTCGAATCGGCTTGTGCGCGAGCCGAACAGCTCAACTCCTACAGCTATCGAACGGTCAAGAACATCCTTTCCGCGGGACTGGATCAAATCGCCTTTGAACCGGATCGAGAATCTGTGCCCCGGCCCGAGCACGAAAACATCCGAGGCGCGGCGCACTATGAGGGGGGAGAGGCGTCATGTTGAGACAGCAGACCATCGAAAAAATGAACGCCATGAAGCTGTACGGACTGTGCGAGTCATTCGAGCAGCAGTTGAACTCGAGTGAATATGCAGAACTGGACTTCGAAGAGCGCGTGGGATTGATGGTGGATGCGGAGTTCACGGCCCGTGAACAGCGAAAACTCTCCCGGCGGCTGCGAGGAGCAAAGCTGAGGTATCCGGCCTCACTCGAAGACGTCAACTACCGGGCTCCACGAGGCTTGAATCGCCAGCAGGTGTTGTCTCTGGGGCAGTGCGGATGGGTCGCTCAGCATCACAATCTACTCATCACCGGGCCGACCGGGATCGGTAAATCCTTCCTGGCTTGTGCTTTTGTGGAACGAGCCTGTCGCAGTGGTTTCAACGCCAGCTACGTGCGAGCTCCACGATTGGTTCACGAGTTGGCGGTGGCACGAGGCGATGGTTCTTACAGCCGGTTGCTGACAAAACTGGCCAAGTTGGATGTGCTCGCAATCGACGACTGGCTTTTGCATCCCTTGAAGGAATCGGAAAGGCGCGACCTTATGGAGGTGATCGAGGATCGTGCGGAGCGCGGCTCCACACTCATTGCCACTCAGCTGCCGGTCAAGGACTGGCATGGGCTCATTGGAGATCCAAACCAAGCCGATGCCATCTGCGATCGCCTTCTGCACCGAGCACATCGTATCGCCCTGAAAGGAGCATCGCTCCGAAAGACAAAGGACGCCCCGAAGACTCCGGAAAACGGCGAGTGATTACATCGAGGAAAACAACCGTGACTCTCTGCAAATCAACTCAAGCGACGCTTTCTGTGACCGTTCAGCCACTCGGCCCCAAAAATCTGGAGTTTCACTGGAATCGGTTCGCGCCC
>JAAESQ010000853.1 GCA_024229275.1 bacterium
TCGCCAAACACGCCAGGCCTGCGAAAACTGCAGGAACGTGGCTTCCTCGAAGAGCTGCTGGGTAGAGTCTGTACTCGGCGCGATGAGGTGGTCGAGAAACTCGGCAAGAACGTGCCTGTGGTGATCAAACTCGCTCCGGATCTCAAGTCGGGACAGCTTGATGTTGCGCTGGAGGCCATTTTGGATTCCGGCATCGACGGAATCGTCGCAACCAACACAACGCTCTCAAGGGACGGTGTGTCCTCCGCATTGCTGGCTGAAGAGGCCGGTGGTCTGAGTGGCGCCTTGCTCACTCGGCGCGCCACGGAGATTGTAGGCACAATCCGCCGCAAGGTTGGGGATGCGTTGCCGATCATCGCGGTGGGAGGAGTCATGACCCCGGATGATGCGCGAGCGAAGATCGACGCCGGAGCTACCCTGGTGCAGGTCTACACAGGGCTGATCTATGGAGGCCCCGGACTGGTTGGCCGGCTGGTACGAGAGATAGGCTAGCGCACGGTACTCGTCATGAACCGGCCGCTGGTCTCGATTCTTATGCCGGTCTACAACGGTGAGACATTTCTCGAATCCTGTCTTGAGAGCATAAAAAGACAGACCCTAAAAGATTACGAAGTCGTGATCGTCGATGACGGTTCCGACGATGCATCAGCGGTGATACTCGACGACTGGGCTCGAGAGCAGAAACAGGTACGAGTCATACACGAGTCTCATCACGGCCTGGTGGCGACTCTCAATCTCGGTCTTGAACTTTGTTGTGCGCCATTTGTGGCCCGGCTCGACTGCGACGATCTGATGCATCCGCAACGACTCGAGCTGCAACTGGCAGCACTCGAAGACAACCCATCAGTCGGAGTCGTTTCCTGTTTGGTGAGCTGTTTTCCTAGACGCCGTGTTGCAGGTGGATTCAGACTCTACGAGGACTGGCTAAACTCGCTTGATTCTCACGACCTTATGGCCCGAGAGCGTTTCGTCGAAAGCCCGTTGGCCCATCCCTCTGCCATGTATCGGCGGGACATCGTGATGGATGAGGGTGGATACCGACATGGTGATTGGCCTGAGGATTACGATCTTTGGTTGCGTCTCTTCGAAAAGGGCATCGAGTTCTCCAAGATCAGAAAACGGCTCTACTTCTGGCGTGAGCATTCGCAGCGACTGACGCGCGTTGACGAGCGTTACGCCGTCGCTGGATTCAGGGAGTGTCGAGCTAAGTATTTGATTCGTGGGCCTTTGTCTGGTGGTCGGGAAGTGATTGTCTGGGGTGCCGGTCGCACTGGCCGAAGGCTGACGCGTTTGCTTGATCGGTTCGGAGCCAAGGTCGTCGCTTTTGTCGATATCGATCCGGCCAAGATCGGCCGTGAGGTTCTGCGTCGTCCTGTGTTTTCGAGTATGGAGATGGCCGATTTGGCGAGTGGTCGAGTCGTACTCGCGGCGGTGGCTTCTCGTGGGGCGCGCGACTTGATTCGATCTCATCTGCGTCAACTCAAGCTGGAGGAAGGTAGTGATTTCTGGTGTGTCGCTTGAGTTTGCGCAGGCTATGTGCAAGTATCGGGCTGCACGGAGGATATTGTGATTACGGCAACGAGGCGCAGAACTCAGGGACTGCTTTCGACGACCGAGGATTCAGCTCTCGGTCTATCGAGCAGTGAGCTGGGCGCTGAGGTCTCGGTGTTGGTCCATCCGCGCGCATCACATCGCCTCGACAGGGAGTGGCAACGGCGTCGCTTGGGTGCGACGCCGAGCCTGATGATGGCCCCCGCCGCGGGGAAGTAGGATTCGTGGGGTGATCAACCCCCGATAGCTCGCTTATAACAGCGATGCCATCGTCCAACATCATCACCATCGACCGAGGAAAGCAAATGACACAAAGAGTTCTTGACCGATTGCGAACCCATGTAGTCGTCGCCGACGGGGCGATGGGGTCGGAGTTGTTGGCGTCCGTGGAAGACGAGACCCAGCTCGAACTGGCGCCAGTGATGCATCCAAAGAGTGTGCTCGAAGCTCACTTGCGGTATCTCGAAGCCGGTGCGGAGATTATCGAGACGGCAACATTTGGCGCCTCTCGATTGCGGCTCGAACGGCATCATGCTGGTGATCTGGCTGAGAAGGTCAACTCCGAGGCTGTGAAACTCGCGCGTGAGGCGCGAGAGATCTCTGGGAGTGATTGTCTCGTCGCTGGATCCATCGGTCCTCTAGCCGGTGTCGTCGATTTGGATGAGGCGGAGGGAAGGTTGTTGATTCCCTCTGCTCATGCTGAGCAGGCGACCCATCTTGTCGGCAGAGGCGCCGACCTGATCGTCCTGGAGACCTTTTTCCGGTTGGACGAACTCCTGTTGGCGATCCGTGCGGTTCGTTCGGTGACAGACCTTCCGATAGTGGCGATGCTGACATTTGCCGCGGAACGACCGCCGCACGCTTATCGCGAGCAGGCCGTGCTCCTGGATGAGGTCGCCGACGCCGATGTCGCAGCAATCGGCGTTAATTGTTCTCCAGGTCCTATGGGTTCGCTCGAGATTCTGCGCCAGGTACAAAGCACGAATGTTCCCTTGGCTGCGATGCCCAACGCCGGTGAACTACTGCGCCGAGACGGTCGTATTCTCATGCCGCCGGCGACGCCGAGCTACCTCGCTCGCTTTGCCCGCAATGCGGCCTCGCTCGGCGCATCGATCATCGGGGGTTGCTGTGGAACCGGACCGGACCACATCAAAGCGATGGCCGACGAAGTTCGTGGCGTGGTGCCGATGCGGCATTCACAGACCAAGATCAGCGTTGAAGAGGTCGTTGCTCCGGTGCCACAAGTGCGAGCGCCACAATCGTCGCTTGCCGAGAAGCTGGCTCAAAGTCAGTTTGTCAAAATGGTTCAACTTGATCCGCCGAAAGGTACCAACGCCGACGCAGTGGTCGAGGCTACGAAAGTGCTTGCGGACCA
>JAAESQ010000854.1 GCA_024229275.1 bacterium
AACATGAGGAGCACGACAGCGCTGGCGATCAGAACGATTGTCGGATTCCCAATCGTCGATGGCATGGCATCAAACGACCACAGGGAAGCCAGAGAGGAGAGGCTTCTTCGTAAGCTCGGCATGAAGAAGAAGAGTCCTGTGAGTGCTGCACCGACCCCACACAATCCGGCAATCCAACTGACCACCACAATCGGCAATGTTGCTTTCCGTGACGCCTGTAGCCTTTGCTCCAGTTGCGCGCGCCGCCACAAAACTCTTGGATCGAGTAGCGGTGCGTCGTCAACAACTTTGTCTTCAACCTGAGAGAGATAACTATTGACCAACAGCAGATCTGAGCACGCGTCACAATCAATGAGATGGTCGCGCAGCTCCACCGTCCACTCCTCGGTGGAGAACGCGTGCCGAATGCTGTCCTCGAATGAACAGGAGTCGATCTTCATGATTCGACCTCCTTCGCTGCATAAGCGGAGAATCCATTTTCGCGCAGAATCTCCGCGAGTCTCTGTCGAGCTCTAAAAAGCATAGATCGAATACTTGCGGCCTTCAACTTCATAATCTCGGCAATTTCGTCGTGTGAGGCACCTTCGACGTATGCCAGCCAGAGCATGCGACGATCCCTTGGTTTCAGCCCTGCCATCATTTTCAGCATATCGCCCCGCATCTCAAAGCTCTTTTCTCGCGCCGGCACGTTCTCGTCGAATTCCAGCTGCTGCGGCTCACCGCGACGCTTGCGACGATGCCGATCTCGCAAGAGATTCGTGGCGATCCGGAAGAGGTAGTTCTTCGTGTATTTGGCGTCGTCTGAGGTAAATCCTGAGCGCAAGAACCGCATGTATGCCTCCTGCATCAGGTCCTCTGCGACTACCGAATCCCCCGAGGCCGCCCGGAGATAACCCCGGAGCGGCCGCGCAGTACGCTGGTAGAAGACACTGAATTCGGCTTCATCAATCACAGGACGTGCCGATCTGGCAAGCTGCCTGCTATTGACCTGAGAGGCCGCCAGTTCCAAGGGGAAACCCACAAGAACACCCATGTCACCACAGCTTCGCCAACAACGATCTTAGTCGAGTTTGTTGGTCGAACCGTTGATAAGACCCCACGACTTTGACAGAGCAAATGCGACGACTGCTGAAATCACAAATCCCAGACCGAGCGCAATGCCCAAGACACCCATGAAGGTGAATGATTCGTACGCTTCTTCAATAAGATTCCGCATGAAGTAAAACGCGCCACCCGCTAATCCCACAACGATCCCTGCTTGTATTGACGAAAGTATGCGAGCATGGGGCCGTATTTTCTCTGCGGGGGCAAGTTCTAAGATCTTCTTGCCGGCGTCGCTCTCGAGATACTCGAGCATTTCTTGGCTCGACCCGAATTTATCCAAGAGCTCGCGGTGCAAGTTGTACTGGTATTCCGCCAACTGTTTCAGGCGTTTGTGTTCCTGCCCAATGCGAATCATGTACGCGATCGCCGCGAACATCACAGGCATTATTATCATCGGTGCTATTTCTTCCATCAGGGACCTCCACTTGTTTCTGATGCCGCGCACTCTCGAACTCGGTCATCACGCATTACAACGCATCCACTCCCATATGGTTAGCAGCCAGAGTTGAGGAGTAAACCTAATCTGAGCGATTCTGCCGGATGAGATGTGCCAAGATCTTGATGTTCTGGTGCTTACGACAAGCGGAGGCGTACCCTTCGGTACGTCGAGCATTGGCGCTATGTCCAGGGCGCAAGAGATAGGAACCGACGTCCGGCCGAAGGCCGGTGGAGCCGTGAGGCTCCTCATCCGAAGGATACAGCGTGGGCTGGGTGTAGATCGCCGGTGAGAATCGCTCAATTCAGGTTATAGAGAGTAGGTGTGTCATGTCATTGTTCTCGACCTCTTAATAATTCTTCTCACGTCTAGCCTTCCTGTCTCACCGCCCCTGTAAAATCGTCGACGGAGGCTGGCATAACCAACTTAACCCCAGTAGACCCTGTCGGACTGGCCACATCGAAGTTTGGCGAAGAATGGGTACAGGTCGGAAACGGCGTGGAGCTGAGGTTGTTGAGCTGGACTCCCCAGCACACCTGTAACACGCGTCCCATCCTGTTCGTCCCCGGCTGGATTTCCGTAATTGAAGGCTGGCTCGATCTTTTAGGAGCGCTCATTCCGACACGACCGATCTTCTACCTCGAAACCAGAGAGAAGCAATCAGCTCTCATTCCAAAGGCCCAGATGAAAGCCGAGAACTTCAGTATCTTGAGGTTGGCGGAGGATCTGGTTGAAGTCTGGCGGCAGATCGGCTTCACCCCCGGCGAGGCCGATCTCTTTGGCAGTTCGATGGGATCGAACGCGATCCTTGAAGCACTAAAGCACGGCAAGCTTCCGGCCCGGTCGGCTTTTCTCATCGGACCCAACAGTGAGTTCTTCTACCCCTGGTGGAGCTGGGTCATTCTCAGCATGCCGACAAACGTTTACCCAGCGCTACGTAGTTTCGTTCTGTGGTACCTGCGCAACTTCAGAGTAGACGCACGCGCTGAGCCAGAACAGTATCAGCGCTACACCCGTACTCTAAACGCTGCACACCCGCTCCGCCTCAAGCTCTCGGCGATCGCTATAAAGCACTACTCAGTCTGGGATTCACTGGCATCTATCCAGGCACCTGTCGGGTTTGCCTACGCGACCACAGACATCCTGCACGGCGAGGATTCGATCCTGAGTATGGTCAACGCACTTCCCAAAGGCCATGCGATCAAGTGTGCATCCAATACCTATATGCACACAGCGGGAGTGACGAAGGAACTGGACCTTTTCTTGTCGCAGATCATTGGCTAGACTCTTCAGCCCCACCCCAACATCTTCAGATATACAAATATGTACCAGGTACATATTTGTATATCTGATCCTGAGACCGTTCCCATAATCCCCTCCTCTCCTTGATTGATTGCGGGGAATCGGCTATCCATAGAGATAGCTAGTAGTGGAGGCGTGAATGGTGGAGTCAGCAGGGTTGACCTGGAGTCTGGTTCTCGCAGCAGGAGCTGTCGCCGCCACTCATACCCTGCTCGGACCGGATCACTACCTTCCATTCGTCATGCTCGCCCGAGCGCGCGGCTGGTCGTTGCTGCGCACTCTGCTTGTCACCGCGGTTTGTGGCCTCGGCCATGTGGCATCGTCAGTGCTACTCGGTGGGATCGGACTGGCACTCGGTTTTGCAGTCTTTCGGATCGAAGGCTTGGAGTCAGCACGAGGGAGTGTTGCCGCCTGGGCGCTGGTCGCCTTTGGCTCGGCGTATGCCTTCTGGGGCATTCGTAAGGCCATTCGCGCCTCTCGAGGTATCGAGCCCCACTCTCATCACGGACATGTGCATCTTCACACTCACGGAAAACAAGAGCATGAGCACCAGCATGAGGTCGGCAAGAAGACGACGTTCTGGGCACTGTTCATCATTTTTGTCCTCGGACCCTGTGAGCCCTTGATTCCACTCTTTGTACTGCCTGCTGCTCATGGCTCGTGGGGACTCGCCGCCATCACGGCAGCTGTCTTTGCCTTGGTCACGATCGGCACGATGCTCGGTGTGACGGCAGCCCTTCTGTCCGGAGCCCGCCTGTTGCCGCTCGGTCGACTGGAGCGCTGGTCACACGCCATGGCGGGCGGAGTCATCGCCGCTTCAGGTCTAGCGATCATCTTCCTCGGCTTGTAGCTGAACTCCCCGATGATGCATTGGTGGTAGCGCGAATCGGACGCAAGGGATTCCCGCGGAAGATACGTTGAAGCGTTCGCGTTGAAACGGGTGCTACTGGAGCGCTACACTGCACTCAACGAGGAGGATCGATCGTGGCCCCCATAGAAGATCTTTTGCGACTTCCGCTTCACGGACATGGCGAGGCTGCTCCCGAGGAATCCTCCTGCGACGCGACCAAAATCTATGTCTCCCTGGAGGAGAAATCGATTCTCAATGACATCCGTGCACTCCGAAACCGCGCGATCGAACTGCGAACCCAACAAAAGAGCGCCACATCTGAAGTAAAGCGTGCCGAGTTCGATGCCGAGCTTGACGATCTGCGCAGCCAACGGAAGGAACTTGAGAAGCATCGTGAGGCCGCATACACGCGAAAAATGGTCATGTTAGGCCATATCCCGCCAGAAGTTGACTTGCTATAACCCCCTATAGGTGCTACAACGCCCTGCCCGCACTAGCGGTCATTGGAGCACCATGCCAGATCTCGAATTCCGCAATGTCGCCCTCATCGCCCACGTCGACCACGGCAAGACCACCCTTGTGGATGCCATGCTGTGGCAGAGTGGGATCTTCCGCAGCAATCAACGCGTCGCCGAACGAGTCATGGACTCAAGTGACCTCGAGCGCGAACGCGGAATCACGATCCTGGCCAAGAACACTTCGGTGCGTTTTCACGGTGTCCAGATCAACATCTGCGACACGCCGGGCCATGCCGACTTCGGAGGCGAGGTCGAGCGCACGCTACAAATGGTCGATGGCGTACTGCTGCTCGTAGATGCCGCGGAAGGGCCTCTTCCCCAAACTCGATTCGTGCTGCAAAAAGCGCTCGCCCTCGGCTTACAGTGCATCGTTGTAATCAACAAGATCGATCGCAAGGACGCGCGGCCGGCTGAAGTCTTGGACGAAGTCTACGACCTCTTCATCGATCTCGATGCTACCGAGCAGCAACTCGACTTCCCGGTTTTCTACACCGATGCCCGGAAAGGAATTGCTCATCTCGATCTCGAAGACCAGGGCAGTGATCTGTTGCCCCTCTTCGAAGAGATCTTGACCTCGATCCCTGCGCCACAGGGGGACCGCAATGCTCCGCTTCAGCTGCTGGTCACGAATCTCGACTATTCGGACTACCTAGGACGTCTGGCGGTTGGGCGCGTAGTGAACGGTGTCATGCCTGCCAACAGCCGGGTCTGTCTCGCGCAAGAAAACGGCGTCGTCCCCGTTCGCATCGGCACCATCTATGGCCATGAGGGCCTCAAACGGATCGAGATGGATGAGGCCGTTGCCGGGGACATCATTGCCGTTGCGGGAATCGATGAAGTCTCGATCGGCGACTCTCTGGTTGACATTGATAACCCGGAACCGCTCCCCCGCATCGCAGTCGACGAGCCGACTATGGCCATGGTGTTCTCGGCGAACCTCTCACCCTTCGGCGGCCGGGAAGGACAATATGTCACCTCCCGTCAGATCCGAACCCGCCTTGAGAAGGAAGTCCTCCACAACGTCGCACTACGACTCGAAATCGAAGGCAACGACGCGTTCAAGGTGATGGGTCGGGGAGAACTCCAACTTGCGATCCTGATCGAGACCATGCGGCGCGAAGGCTATGAATTGTCGGTGTCGAAGCCCGAGATCCTGACTCGCGAGGTCGATGGAGTCCTCCACGAGCCAATGGAAATCGTCCAGGTTGACTGCCCTGACGAGTACGTCGGTGTTGTTACCCAGAAACTGGGTACTCGGCGCGGCAAGATGGTTGAGATGCACAATCCCGGTCATGGTCGAGTACGGGTTGAGTTCAAAGTGCCTTCGCGCGGCCTCATCGGTTTTCGTTCGGAGTTTTTGACCGACACCCGCGGCACGGGAATTCTGAATCACCTCTTTGCCGGATACGAACCTTGGATGGGGTCCATACCTGGGCGGACCACAGGCGCTCTGGTTTCCGACCGCAAAGGCCGTACGACGACATATGCGCTCTACCATCTCGAGCCGCGTGGCACGCTGTTCTTGAAGCCTGGTGTCGAAATCTATGAAGGCATGATCATCGGAGAAAATGCACGCGATACAGACATGGATGTCAACGCGACGCGCGAGAAGAAACAGACCAACATGCGCGCTGCTGGTTCTGACGAAGCGCTCCGCCTGGCCCCTCCGCTCAAGATGACTCTGGACCGCGCTCTCGAGTGGATCGATGCTGACGAGTTGGTCGAGGTCACTCCAGGTGAGATCCGGCTGCGCAAGAGCGTGCTTGCCGCCAATCAACGGAGCAACAAGAAGAAAAACCAAGAGTAATGCAGAGAGTCTGAGAGATCCTACCAATAGCTTGTGGTCAAAATGACCGGACCTTCAATACGTGCACAGCACGCAAGACGTTCGTCATCCCCCGCCCCGAGCGAGCGCTGAATCTTTTTCTCTTCATCACCCTGCGGCGTGAGGTTTTCGTCACCCTCTAGAACACGAACTCTACAAAAACCGCACAGCGTCACTCCATCACACGATTGGGCCAGAGGTAGCCCCAAAGAAACTATGGCTTCCATGAGAATGGTTCCAGCGGCAAACTTCGATGATCTTCCCGAGGGCTGACACGTCATTTCTGCTGCTTGAGTAGTAAATTCAGCGATCTTTAGATTCGACCTCCGCCACGGGTCTCAAATATACTCACTCCTGCGCTCAAGAGTAGGCGGGCCTGAGTATATTCCCGACCTCGAGCGGATAGTGTCCCGGAGAGTCGGAGAGAAACATGGCCCAAGTCAAAGGCACAGCATTCTGTTCCCGAATCGCCTACGTTGAACGCCATCACGGAGGCAAGGCACTGGAGCAGGTTTTCGACCAGATGAAGGATCAAGGTTGTGCGGCCTCCCTCAAGAAACGGGCACTTCCGAGTGGCTGGTACTCATTCGAAAACTATGTCGACCTCCTCGAGACCATCGACAGAGTGTGTGGCAAGGGCGACGGATCCCTGTTTCGAGGAATGGCCTCTCAGGTCGCCCAGGACGACCTGAGTACTATCTACCGAGCGTTCATACGAGTGGCATCTCCGGCATTCGTGCTCAA
Source organism: bacterium (assembly GCA_024229275.1). Taxonomy (GTDB): domain Bacteria; phylum Acidobacteriota; class Thermoanaerobaculia; order Thermoanaerobaculales; family Sulfomarinibacteraceae; genus JAAESQ01. The sequence continues at coordinate 6,780 of JAAESQ010000854.1, forward strand.
GAAGGCAAGTCACATTTGGCGGCAGTACTACGACAGTGGTGATCTTCAAGTACTGAAAGACCAGCCCGGCGAAGTCTTACTCGAGGTTTGTGACATGCCGAACCCGCAAACTGCGCACTGCGAGTCCATCAGCGGCTGGGTTGAACAATGTGTGCGAATGACGGGTGCGGCCAATGCCAAAGTCAGCCACGACAGCTGCCGGGTCCGAGGGGATGACCGTTGCATCTTCAACGTCAGATGGAGTTCCTGACAAATCGTAAACTCATTTTGATGGTTCTATGGAAAAGATAGACTGCTTTGAGAAAAGGGAGAAATACATGGAACTACTCGACACCGAGAGAAGTGTTGTCGTTGTCATCGACTTGCAGGGCAAACTCATAGACATGGCGTACCGATCTGAGATGGTCGTCAGGTCCACCATCCGACTTCTCAAACTGGCGGATCTCTTCGGAGTGCCCGTCGTTCTCACCGAGCAATACCCTCGCGGTCTCGGCGGAACTCATCCCGAGGTGCGCGAAACTTTCGACAATCTGAAGACGCATTCTGCATATCTCGACAAGACAAGCTTCGGCTGCTGTGGTGACGCCGAATTCGACATGTTGCTATCCTCCGCATGTCCGGGCGTCGCACCAGCGAACCGCCAGGTCATTGTTGCGGGCATCGAGGCACATGTATGTGTCATGCAAACTGTGATTGAACTGCTCCGCGCAAACAACCAAGTTCACCTGTGCTGGGAGTGCATCAGCGGCCGCGGCGAGGAGTATCGCCGCCATGCTCTAGACCGCATGGCCCAAGCTGGGGCGATTCTGACCAACCACGAATCTGTCGGCTTCGAATGGGCCAGGGACAAGAACCACCCGGCATTCAAGGACCTCAGTAATCTGTTGAAGGACGGTCAGATTACGGAGTAGGCGTCACGCTCCTTCAAATCCGTCTTGACGATGGCGGGGTTTCAAAACTGCGGTTGCCATCGTCATCGTCATCGTCATCGTCATCGTCATCGTCATCGTCATCGTCATCGTCATCGTCATCGTCATCGTCATCGAATATGGCACTCCAGTACCAAAGCACACCGAAAGAACTGAACCACCAAGAACACGAAGTTCGCGAAGAAAACGCCAAGAAGAAGGCGTGGTTCTCCGAACCGAGTTCTCTATCAGTTCTTTGCGCTGTCTTGGCGTGCTTAGCGGCCTTGGCGGTTCAAAAACCTCATACGTCTTGGCAATGCTGGACAACTCGCAACTACGAAGGGGCTTCACTATCGAGGACCCTCTGTGCAGCCGTTCGTCCCGTGGCCCCGTCCCTACAGCAAATTCCTAGCTTTCGCGGCTGATTCGAGTTCTTCTCGGAAGTCGGGATGAGCTATGTCGATCAATTGGCGGGCACGATCCCGCAGGCTCTTGCCGTAGAGATCGGCGATACCGTACTCCGTGATGACGTAGTGCACATCCGCCCTCGTCGTCACAACTCCCGATCCCGGCAGCAACGTATCGACGATTCTCGAGATCGAATCGTTTTTGGCTGACGACGGCAACGCTATGATCGGCACTCCGCCATTCGACCGCGCCGCACCTCGAATGAAGTCCAACTGACCGCCGAAACCCGAGTACACCCTTGTCCCGATCGAGTCTGCACACACTTGGCCGGTCAGATCGACTGCCAGAGCTGAGTTGATGGCCACCATGTTGTCGTTCTTGGCGATGATGAACGGATCATTCACGTACTCGTTCGGATGGAACTCCATGAACGGATTGTTGTCGACAAACTGAAACGCCTTGCGCGTCCCGATCACGAACGACGTCACGATCTTGCCACGATGCAGGGTCTTACGCTCGTTAGTAACGACGCCCAACTCAAACAGGTCGACGAGGCCATCCGAAAACATTTCGGTGTGAACCCCAAGATGTTTCTTATCCTTGAGAAACATCAGCACCGCGTCGGGAATCTCACCAATGCCCATCTGCAGGGTCGCACCGTCCGAAATCAACGACGCGATGCGCTCACCGATGCGTCGCGCGACATCCGACACTTCAGGCGCCATCGGCAGCTCGAGAACCGGTTCATCCACTTCGACAACATGGTTCAGCTTCGACACGTGAACGAAACTGTCTCCGAGCGTCCGCGGCATCTGCTGGTTGACCAGAGCAATCGTGCACCTGTCATTCTCTACCGCCGCCTTGGTGGCATCGACCCCGACTCCGAACGAACAGAATCCGTGCTCGTCGGGAGGCGAGATGTGGATCAGGGTTACATCGACGGGCATTCGCCCACTGGTGATCAAATTTGGCACGGCATGCAGGTGGATCGGCACAAAATCCGCTCGTCCATCGTTGACAGCCTTGCGAACATTGCTCCCTGTGAATAGTGCACGATGCCGGAAATGCGGCTCCATACCGGGTGCCACATACGGCGCCTCAGCGAGAGTCAGAATGTGTGCGATCTCGACGTTCTCCAACTCCGGCGCACGGGCGACCATTGCGTCCACCAGAATCTTCGGGGTGTTGCATCCGGGATGAATCCACACCCGGTCCCCCGAGCGAATCTCCTTGACAGCCTCCTCGGCTGTGGTCACCCGCCTGCGGTAGATATCCGTCCAGTTCATCTCTCCTCCTCAGGCGTCGCCGAGCGACTGATACGGCGCGTCAAAAGCCCGGGCCAATCTCTCGCGTAAACAGAACCCACCGTAGGTGTAGGTTCCCCTCCGCAGCGCACTGTTGTCGCGCACAGCCTGGTCGATGCCCTTGTCGGCGATCTCTTCGATAAACGGCTGGATCGCGTTTGTAAGCGCCCTGGTCGAGGCCCGCGAAGCGGTGGACGGCAGGTTCGGGACACAAAAATGCGTGATCCCGTCGACTTCGTAAGTCGGATTCGAGAAATCAGTCGGATGTGATGTTTCGCAGCACCCTCCCTGATCGATCGAAAGATCCATGATGATCGAGCGTGGCTTCATCAGGCCGAGCATCTTGCGATCCATCAGGATCGGCGCCCGCTCGCCATGAAGTGATACGGCAAATAGGAAGAGGTCCGAGAACGCAAGAGCCTTCTCGAGGTTATGACGCGTCGAGAGTAAGGTCGGAACATCCTTGCCTACGCGCTCCTGGAGGCGCCGCAGCGCATTGACGTCACTGTCCAGTGCAACAACATGGGTTCCCAAACCGCGCGCGCTTTCGGCTGCGGCACTTCCGAGCGTCCCGGCTCCGACGATCGCCAGCGATGCCGGTGGAATTCCCGGCGACCCTCCGGCCAACAATCCTTTGCCACCAAATTCATTCAGCAGCAGTCCGGAACCGATAATGACGGCCAATCGTCCGGCGATTTCGCTCATAGCGTCGAGCACAGGAGCATAGCCATTGTCATCTTCGATGATCTCGAATCCGACCGTAGCGATTTTGCGATCGAGCAAGATCCGAAATTGGTCCGCCGGCGCGAGAGCCAAATGCCACGATGACACGACGACTTGGCCCGGCTGGAATTGCTCACACTCGCTCAGTGTCGGAGGGGAGACTCTAATGACGACCTGCGAGCGGAGAAGTACCTCCTCCGCCGAGTAAACAATGGTTCCACCGACGGCAGTGTAGGCCTCGTCAGAGAACCCTGCTTCATCACCGGCGGTCGATTCGACGTAGACGCGATGCCCATTTTCGGTCAGCGCTTTAACACCGCCCGGTGTGAGCCCAATGCGATGTTCAAACGGCTGGCGATCTTTAGTCAGTCCCACATCCATGAGAGTGCCCCTTTCCCGGGTCGGAACGTTCCACAACCATCCCGACGGTGCGAATTCCACCACAGTCCACGCCTGGCGGCAACGGTCTTTTTCAATTTATTGCCCTCAGCACTTGTCGTCGGCAGTCAAACGCCGACGAATCAACACGACTGCTTTCTCGATTTCAATCCTACATTCGTCTGGTACCACGAGAGAAAACTGAATCACTTCTCCGACATCGGAGGCTTCTACGAGTGACACAATTGCCCACTGAACCCGCGAATCACAGCATATCTCGGATACCATCTCTTCCCCGGCCGGATCTTGGTGGTGTTCGTCGATGAGTTCGGCCAGGGCCTGCGTGCGCGGCAGACACAGCCAGACGATGCGCATCCCTCTCCACACAGATTTCGCGAGTGCCTGATGGAAACGATCCCCGAACGCCTGCAACTGCGGTCCGATCGGCATGAGAACACTCTCATCGGCGACCGGCTCTCTGTAGACCATGTGATAGGCGCCCTTTTTACTTGTAGACTGTGCGAAATGCACAAATGCTTCGGTCACACAGCGTCGAGCCTCAATGACCCGAGCTGTCGGACAGTCGACAGTCAATTCGACAGAGTCGCCGCCTGGTGATGGACCCACACTCACTTCAGTCAGATCACCACGACTCCGCCTCCTCCAAGTACGAATAGCAGCAGCAAACGGTGATACGACGAGCATCACAATGACTGTCAGCGCCATAGCGCCACATCCGGGCTTGCGTCCCGATCCAGAATCGTAGCCGTTCATCACACGCAGTTTACCGGGAAAGCCGAAATCAAAGGTACCGTGCGACGATAGAGAGTATGTTCCGCATTGTTGTGTTTGTGAGCCTCTTGTTCGCCTTTCAAGGATGCAGCCAACAACCTGATCCGGCTGTGCACGAAGCAAAGAGCTCCGCCTCGGACACATCGCCCGATCCTGATGCTCACTACCTGTTCTATCTCCACGGCAAGATTGTCGAGGATCAGGGCTCGAATGCGGTCAGCGAGCGCTTCGGGCCCTACGAGTACAACGCGATTCTCGAAGCTCTTCGAGAACACGGTTTCGAAGTCATCTCTGAAGTTCGACCTGCAGGAACGGAGCCAACAGCATATGCGCATAAGGTCGTGAGCCAGATTCATGACCTGACTGAGGCGGGAGTTCCTTCGCGCCAGATCACCGTGGTGGGGGCTTCTAAGGGTGCAGGAATCGCTGTCCTCATTTCGCATGAGGTCAACGATCCCGACCTGAGTTACGTCTTGCTCGCGATCTGTAGTGGCGACTTGGTCGCCCGATTGGACGACAACGGTATCTGCATATCAGGCCGGGTACTGTCGATTTTCGACCACGCCGATTCTATCGCTGGATCATGCGATCTACTCCGAGACCAGTGCGTCAAGCGTCTGACCGCCTTCAACGAGATCAAACTCCAAGTCGGCGCCGGACATGGTGTTCTCTATCGCCCTCTTGCAGAATGGACTGAGCCCACAGCTCGATGGGCTCATTGGGCTGATCACCCCGGCCAAGACGATTGATCGAAACCCACTCCCAATTTGTGCGTAGCCTGTGAGGGAACAAAGTGAAATATCTCTACCTACCGGAGGAATACATGAAGAAGACACGATTGATCGCCCTGGCACTCACCTGCATGCTCGCCGCTGGCTCCGGGTTCGCCGCAGATCCGAAATCTGACCTTGCCTCTGACCGCGCCGCGATAGAAGCAGCCGCCCGCGACTATATAGACGGCTGGTACGAAGGCAACGCCGAACGCATGGCGCGCGCCCTACACCCTGACCTCGCAAAAAGAACCATTCGTGGCTTACCGAGCGGCCGAGGGTTCCTACAAACCCTGAGTTCAAGCACTATGATCGAATACACAAAAGCTGGCTTCGGCAAGGAATCGAAGAAGGATGGCCAGGTCAACGAGGTCATCATTCTGGATCAACTCTCAGCCAGTGCCAGCGTCAAAACCATCTCTCACGAATTCACAGACTACCTCCACCTCGCCAAGATCAACGGCGAATGGCGCATCGTAAATGTGCTGTGGGAACCCTTGAAGAAATGATGAAAGCTGAAATATGAAAGATGAAAACGGACAACTCCCGCGCGAGTGAGTCTCCGCGGTGTCAATATACGGGAGCTTAGTCTCTGGGATGACATTCTGAGTTGTGCCTGCCCCACAACTACCCTGAAGAGCGAGGATCCTCGGCGGAAAAGCAAACGCCACTTCTACAGTGCGGATCTGTGTTCGTTTTCATCTTTCCGCTTTCATCTTTCATCTTTCCTAGTCTCTTCGCTTATCCTCCTCTCATGCTCCGCGTCCTTCTACTCTCCGACACTCATCTCGGATTCGATCTCCCAATCCGTCCTCGCGTCGAGCGTCGACGTCGCGGCCCTGACTTCTTCGACAACACTCGTCGAGCCTTAGCTCCCGCCCGCGCCGGTATAGTCGATCTCGTGGTCCATGGCGGTGACCTTTTGTACCGCAGCAAAGTACCCGCAAGCCTCGTTCAAGCGGCCCTGGAGCCCCTTCTCGAAGTTGCCGAATGCGGGCTTCCAGTCGTGTTCGTTCCAGGTAACCACGAACGGTCATCCCTCCCCTACCCACTACTGGCGGCTCACGAGAACCTCCATGTTCTGGAGTCACCTCGGTCGATTGAACTCAACCTTGTGGGACATGATCTCGCAATCGCGGGCTTCCCGTGTGAGCGTGAGCCGTCTGGAGGACGCTTCCACTCGTTGGTCGCGGCGACCGGCGCCCAGGATCTCCACTGCGACATCAGACTTCTCTGTATCCATCAAGCAGTCGAAGGCGCGACGGTCGGCCCGTCGAATTTCACCTTTCGCTACGGGAGGGACGTCGTCCCAGGCCACGACATTCCATCACATTTCGCCGCGATCCTGAGCGGTCACATTCACCGCATGCAGGTTCTCGAACAGGACCTCGCAGGACGAGATCTGGCTGCGCCGGTCTTCTACCCTGGTTCCGTCGAACGTACCAGCTTTGCCGAGCGTGACGAGGCAAAAGGATCAATTCTGCTCGAAATCATGCCTGATGCATCGAAGGGAGGTCGAGTCGCCTCCTGGGAGTTCTCTGAACTCCCGACGAGGCCGATGAAGATCGTGACAATCCCAGTCAATGGAGCGGATGCCGGCATTGTGGCACGACGAATTGAGGACGAGTTGGCGGCGCTGGACCCCAATGCCATAGTGCAGCTCAGACTGAAGGGGACATTGCAGCCTGGAGCGCAGGAAGCTCTTCACGCAGCGAGGTTGAGGAGCCTTCACCCGGTGACTATGAATGTGAGTGTGAGAGGTTGGAGGTCGAGGACGAAGAGCTAAGTAAGACGTCTCCTCATCGTCATCCATAACGTCATCGTCATCGTATTCTCACAGACCTCGCCGTACGATGACGATGAGGATGACGACGACGATGGCCAACGCAGGTGCTCAGCGAACGCCCTACTCCGAAGCCAGCGACCTACCGGGCTTGAAAACCCAATCCACATTGCCATCGAATGACCAACCGTCATCACTTTAGAGGCGATGACCAGCGCGCAGCTTGTTTTACTAGACCCTACTCCAAAACTCCGTCGATCGTCGCGATATCGACCATTCCTTTGCAGCCGAACAATGCTGGGAGGATTTTCGCGGCCGGGTACTGGCGTCTAAGCTCGGCCACCTTCTCCGTTCCTGCACGATAGGACGGCAGATACATCCGACCGAGTAGAGGATGCATCGCCCACGGCCCGGAGAGCTTCTCCGCCCGTTCCTCAGAGACCAAGAAGTCACGACGTAGCGCGGTCTGAACCTCGGGTTGAGGCACCTTTTCCGCCCAGGTCAGATATGAGGCTTGGTTCTTCGCGTCGTCCTGTAATCGAGACAACAACATACCGATCTTGAGGTCGTCATCCGGCAAATCGTCAAGTTCGGTGATGCCGTGTGCCATGAGCGCAGCGTTGTTGGCAATGCCCTCGGCAAGTGTAGAAAATCTGCTGTTCATCGTAAGAATCGTCGCCTCGAACCCGACCTCTCCAATCCGATTGAGGTGCTGCAACAGCGCAAACGTGGTTACATGGCCTGGAACAACTTCGTGGCTGACGAGTTCTTCAAACTCCGGAATCGAAATCTCCAGAGAGGCATTGATCTCGTAGCTGGCCTCATACTCCGGCTCTCCCTGAGGGGTCCGAGCCCGTCCGATGTAATTCATTGAGCCTGAAAACCAAGCGTTTTCGATCGGCACAAAAGTCACGTTGGAGCGGGGTACCTCCCACACTTCCTTGGGGAGATGCGGCACGAGGTTTTCCACGGTCAGAGCGTCAAGCTGTGCGATGAATGCCGAAGCCAAAGTGCCGAGGGACTTGTGCGGCACCATTCGCTCGCCACGCCAAGCATCAACGGCTTCGAGCAATTGCGATTCCTCGTCAGCCGGATAGCCTGCTGAGGTAAGCAACGAGCCGAGTTGCTCACGTTTAGGGGCCGGATTCGACGGGGTCGGTGCTTTTGCGCACGACGCGGCTACGGAGCGTTCGTAGGCCACCGGCTCACCACGCCCCATGACCTCCATTCCGAGGTCCCACATCACTCTGACACTCTCGGCCAGACTGCTCAGAAACTCGCCCCGCAGTCCACCTTCAGCTTCGCCGCCTTCGCCAAGGCGCCGGATTGCACCATCGAGATCCACGGCTTTCAAGTAGGCGCCAATCGCCTCTTGATCCGGTTCCTTGGCCGAGAGTCCTCCGCTCGAGCGGACAGCCTCCGCCGTTGGATCCATGTAACTTTGCGGCAGGGCGGCATCAGAGAACCACGAGTCAGCGATGAACCGACCAGTACCGGACTGGCACATCACATCTCCACCCCACAGGGTGTCGATTCCAAGAATTGCCTGAGCAAGGGATCGGTCAAGTGTCGAGTCAGCCATGGGCATTGCCTCCAGGGAGAAGAAGTGTACACCGACGAAGTCCTCCATGAAGTGACCGTCGTCAGCGCATATATCCGATCTCCGCGCTCCGCTGGCGGTCCGATTGATTGGACAGCGTTTGGAGCCAGCCTTTTCATCAGCAGATCGCCGAACTCCACGGATCAAGAAAGGACGGTGGCGGCAACAGTGGGTCAAGTCTTGAGGCTCAGGTCCTCAAATCCGGTCGCACCGTAACTCGATCAATTTGGAGCAGAAGGTCACAGTAACGGCTGCCCTCAGTCATAGGGTCATGGAAGGTTGACCTCAATGTAGGCGGAAGCGTGAGCATGGATGCAATGAAAAGACCCTGTTCCTTGCCGGAAATCACAAGCAACTACCCGCCTGTGTCGAAGGACAAACCCAAGTCGAAACAACGTTGTTTAAGGCTTCTGTTCTTGATGGCTCTGACTGCAGCAGTTGCACTAATCTAGTAATCCCGTTTCACCACGTATTCGGAATCTCGCCGTAATGAAAGAAGCCCGCATCTCGCTGCGCCTCTGGATGCTTGGAAGGAGAGATGCGCGTTGAGAATTGCGGGCTTGTTTCCGAGAGTTTTCTCAGCGTAAGGACTACGTCAGAGGGAACATAGTCTCCAAGATGTCGTCGTTGACGGTACTCCAACTACCGTAGCCATAGCCATGAGGCATCTCGCGACCGACAACCTTGTAGCCCTTTTCCTCGAGTTGCTTGACCAACTCACGATTGACGCCAATCCGATCAATGTCCTGGGCCTCGAGTCGGAAGTCGTAGGTACCCCAATGGAGGAAGAAACGAGTCGGAACTCTGTCGTTAGCCGCTGCCAGGATTTCCTTCATCTCATCACCGAGCTGCTGGTCGAAATTGGCCGACTGTCCAACTGCCCAGCCGAAGACTCCCGGGTGATTGAACGCCAGATAGACCGACATGAAACCGGCGGCGCTGGCACCCATGGTTGCCCGAGAGTCGGATTCCGCGACAGTACGGTACTTGCCATCGATCAAGGGCACGATCTCCTCAACCACCATCCTGGCGTACTGATCTTTGTTCTCACCAGAGATCTCACCAAAACCACCTCCTTCAGCGAGACCGATGAAGACAGCGACAATCGGCTGCACCGACCGACCAATGAGGTTGTTGAGGGACCGAACCAGCAGCCCGTTGTCGACAGCAAAACGGCCGTAGTGCACGTAGAGAACCGGGTAGCGCTGATCGCTTGTGGTGTAAAACGGCGGCAGGTAGACCTGGAGCTGGCGTGTGTTTTCAAGGATTGTGCTCGTGTGTTCGATGGTTTCCAGAGGATATTCGTCCAGATGGCCCGAGTCGCTCCAACCCGGCATCGAAAGTGCCGACTGTTCACCGGCGAACCCAGTCACAATGCGCGGATTCAACGGGTCAGTGATCTGCTCCTCAAAGTTCTTCTGCAATCCGTACGAGATAAAGGCATCGGAATCTAGTTCGAAGCTGTAATAGTAGAGATCAGTACCTTCTACCTGGTTCAGGGGCAGATTCTGGCCGGCCTCCAGCAGATCACCACCTATGGCGATGTCTTCGACCTGGTCGCGGAAGACTACATGCACCATGCGGTCGTCTTCGATAATCGGGAAGGTGTCATGCTCTGCGAGGAACTGATCAATCATGGCTGCTCTCTCACCTTGATCGGCTGCCTCTACTTGGTTGACGAAGGTAGCGAATTTGGAATCGATCAGCTTGCCTGCATCAATTGGTCGCTCCACCTGTGCGGCCTGTTCCGCCTTGCCTGGACCGATACAAGCAATCTTCTCGAGGCTACGAACATATATCTTGCCCTCGGCGAAGCTTGGCGGAGTCCAGCCTAAGTGATCGAAGAGATCTATGTTGGCGACTTCCTCGTACCCAGCTGGCGATGCTTTGGCTGCGTGCAGCGACCCCTGCTTGGTCATGATGATCAAGTGGTCGTTGAGGATCATCGGAAAACCATCGCCCGGCTCCCTCGATCGCCACTTCCGCTCCCCGGTCTTGGCATCGACGCAGGTCAGGAACGGACCACTCATGCCGTATAGGTAGCCGTCTCGGTAGGTTGTAGGACTGTCGGTGTTCTTGAGATCTGTACTGACCCAAACTTCGCGCGCGGCGAAACCCGAGCCCTCCCGTAAAACCTCCAACAGCATACCGCGCCGTCGAGCGTGTCGAATAAAGAAACGGTTGTCACCCGCTGGAATCGGGTTTGCGGCCTCGTCGCCCCCTTCATGTTTCAGCTGCCACAGCTCTTTGCCGGTCTTCGGATCGAGCCCGAAGATGCTCTGATCGCCGGCGCAAACCACTTGCATCTGGCCGAAGACTTCAACCAACACGGGCGATTGATAGTTGATGGCGTCATCACCAACCGTCCACAGTACTTTCCCGTTACGCTTGTCAAATCCAGTCACCGCCTTGACCAGTGCTTCTGGCGACCTTTCTTCGCCTTCCTCATCGCGTTTGCCACCGGTCTGCAGGATCAACATCTCACCGACGATCATCGGTGACGTAGTCCACCCGTAGAAGGGTTCGGCAGAACCCAAGTCGACCAACGAAGCCTCCCAGACCTTGCTGCCGTCCGCCAGCTTGAGAGCGAAGATCTGCCCCTTAGGACCGACACCGTAAACCACACCATCGCTGACCGCGGGAGTGGACAGTGTGCCGTCATGACTGGCGTCATGACCGACGTAGGTGTCGTCGATCCGGTACCGCCACAACTCTTCGCCGGTGTCGGCGTCGAGCGTAATCAGATAGTCGGCTTCGCCATCGGAGAACATGGTAACTGCTCGACCCTGGTCAATCGAAATGCTGGAGTATCCGGATCCGAGGTCTTTCTGCCATACGATGGCGAAACCGTTGTCGGCGCCGAGTGCGAACGACCCGTCGACCGCCGCTCCAGTCTGATACGGACCCCTCCATTGCGACCACTCTTGGGCGTCCAGACACAATGTGTACGAAAATAGAACGACACTGATTGCGACTAACCATCTCGTGTTCTTCATACTCATCCTCTTTTTTCATGGATTTAGGCGTTTGCGACATCGAGTGTCGCACCAGCTGTACGTCGTTACCACGATGATGTACGCGTCACATTAGAAATGGTTTACACGAATCTCGACACCTGCTCGGTCAGCTTCCAAATAGCAGGGGCACTCGACTACGACGCCCTTCTCCTGCAACCCACTGTGCTCTTCCTCCCCAAGCGATATATGTAAAATAAGTAAACAAAATGTTAACAAATGTGACAGACGCCCCCACCCAGGAACACCGAGTCTCTTGATGGAGAGATCATCATGGTGTGAAAGCTGCAGAGCTTCCATTTTCGTATCCATACAAAGAGGATTCGTTGGTACCGTTGGATTTGTATGCTCGACTTGGACCTGCCAGCCAAGGTGACATTCCGGTCGATCTTCGCGCCGCTCATTCAAGACATGAGTTTCTATGCCAGGTACAACCTGAATTCGACCAGCGGCGACTTTACAAGTTTTGACATCACCGTAGCCGTCAGAGCGAACGCCCAGTCACGGGAAGGGCTGTTCCCGCGAAAGGGAATGGGTTAGCCGTCAGCACGTATTCTCGTGCCGATCGGCTTGCCCAGTCTTATCTTGTGGCGCCTCGCCCTCAGAGTGTACGTAGCTCCAGCACAACTTAGATCGAATCCAACACTCAGACTATTCTGAATCCTGCACCAGGATCGAGTCGATGTCCTGACGTCGCAACGCGATCGCCATCAGCACTCCGAGTAGCGTCAACAACGTCCCAATCCACACCAATCCTATGAGCGGTTTCGTCGAGGCGTCGATAACTAGGCTCATGGGCTTCGCAGGCTGTGGCTCCAGCTGGGGATCAAAGACTCGTAGTTGAACAGAGCCTCCCTCAGCATCTACCCGGCCGATGCTGAGCATCACACCGCCAGAACCCGGCACCGCAACAGGCGTCACCTCGGGAGCATCGCTCCCACCACGGAACCAGGGCACTACTTCGACAGTTCTCTTACCGACTTCGACGTTGAACACGACACCGAAATTGATCGCACCGGAATCCGGATCAAACTCCGACATGTCGAAATCGTCGAAAGTGATCCGCAGGTCTTTGTAGGCCAGCGACTCGCCCTTCGATAGCAGCGCGGTGCGTCCGATGCCGCCTCCCAGACCGAGCAGCTCTACTCTTACTATGCCGGATGACGCATTCATCCCTGCCAACCTGAGCTTCCCGGTCTCGGTTCCGGGAATGTCAACCGTCACTGCTCGTACTTCACCGTCGCTCATCGAGAGCAGAGTTGGGTTGAGTTCGACAGGTGCGAGGTTTGGTCGCTCGATGCGTATGGTCGCGCCGACCGTGAGAATTCCCGGGACCAGATCTTGGCGCGACATGTCAAAGCCCACGAATGTCACTGACCACTCGCGAAACTCCGCCGGTCGATCTTTGGTCAACAGCAGGGTTCCGCTCGTTGGCGCCTCTTCGCCGGGATCAAACTCGACCGGCGCCACATACAGATCTTGGGTGAGAAAGGACTTGATGTCTGGGTTGGCGATGAGTTGGTTGGTTTTGCGGTTGTTCCACATCCTCGGCTTCATAACAAATGAGCGACCGTCCGGGCCGGAGACTTCGACTACCAAATCCGAATTCTCTCTGCTGAACTGACCTGCGTCACGGAAGATCATGGTGTAACCCATGACATCAGTGGGAGAATCCAGCGAAAGACGCGCCTTTTGTCCACGATCCATCCAGCCCGTCGTGAGGAAGGCGAGCAACATAAGCCCCATACCAACGTGCGCAACGGTACCACCGGCACGCCGCATGCTGCCGGCGCGAATGTACTCAACCGTTGCCCAAATATTGGCGATGACACAGAAGAGCGAAGCGCCAAGATAGGTCAACACAATAGGCGTACGAGCACCCAACACGAACGAAAGGGCCAGGAGTGCCGTCGTTACTGCCAGCACGATGACGAGTTTATTGCCTACTTGTTCCTTCACCTTACGCCAGGCCAAGAACGGTGTTGCGCCCAGAATGACGGCAAACCCGATGGCAAGCCAGATTCCCATACTGTTGTAAAAAGCTGGCCCAACTTGCGACGGCTCACCCCACAACCGAGAGATCAGAGGCGCCGAGGTTCCGAGCACGACGATCAGTCCAATCAGAATGATCAGCAAGATCCCAAGAACGAAGAAGATCGTGCGGGAGACAAATGGTTCATCGCCAATCTCGGTCGGGATCTCGCGCCACCTCCAGACCAACAGACCTAGCGCCAAGCTGAGGAAGAAAAGCATGTTAAAGATCAGCCAGCCCGTGATTCCGAGATCAACGAAGGAATGGACCGAAAAGTCAGCGAGAACTCCGGACCGAGTCAGGAACGTCGCGTAAACGACCAGGAGGTACGAAAATACGGCCAGCACGAGATTTAGTCGTCTGAAACGGTTGCGCGCCCTCTGCAGGAGCATGCCGTGGGCCAAGGCGACCGTGGCCAACCAGGGCACCAGTGAGGCGTTCTCAACCGGGTCCCAGCCCCAATAACCTCCCCAACCGAGGGTCTCATACGCCCAGTAGCCACCGAGCATGATGGCAAGCCCGAGTGTTCCAACGGAGACCAGAACCCATGGCAGCGAAGCACGAGTCCACTCGTCGTAACGCTTCATCCAGAGCGCAGCGAGCGCGAAGGCGAAGGGAATCGCCAGTGAGGCGTAGCCGACAAACATGATCGGTGGATGGATGACCATCCACGGATTTTGTAGTAGGGGGTTGAGGCCCTGACCGTCCATCAGGCCAGAGGCTGTAGCTGCAGTCAGACCTTCGTGAAATCGAAACGGATTCTGCTTCACAAGGAGCACGAGAAGTGAAAGCAAGGTTGCGTTGTAGAACAACATCACTCGCGATTCATACTCGCGAGCGTATCGAATGAGGGGAATCCCCAACAACGCACCGAAGAAGATCCACAACAGGAAGCTCCCCTCCTGGCCAGCCCAGAAGGTCGAGAGTAGGTAGAACCACTCCAACGTGTTGTCCGAATATGCCCACACATAGTGAAGACGATAGTCGTGGTTCACCAACAGGTACATGAGCAGGCCGGATGCGAAGACGACTGCAGCCGTCATCCCGTAGTAGGCCTGACGTGCGAGTGGAAGATGCTGATCCTCTCGCCGCACCGCCAGACCGTAGGAAACCGTGGACACCAAACCCAAAAGGAAGGCTGCCCACATAAGAATAGCCCCCGGAAAATACATCACTCCCCCAATTCAGCTAGGCACGAGATGCTCGACCCTTCCCGGTCGATCTCGAATTCCTCAGCAAATCCTCTTCGTTAAGACTTGAGATCTACGCCTCTTCCAACCCTTGGTACTTCGAAGGGCATTTGACCAGCAGTTGATCAGCCTCAAACGTGCCGTCTCGGTAGATCCCTACTGCAACGATCTGAGTTGCTTCCTCGAAGTTGCCCGGTTTCACTCCCGCATAGACGACATCCAACAGAGTGCCGTCTTCGTCCTCAATCGCGAAGCTCAAGACCTGGTCCTCTTCCAGATACTGAGAGGACCCGGTCACGAGACCGCCGGCAACCTGGACTTTGCCAGACCTCCGCTGAGCCTCCTCAAAAGACACGTAGGGAGTCAGGTTGGACTTGAATGATGTCGCACCGTAGCCCAAAAACGCCACGATGAGAACACCGCCGATGATGTACCACAAGCGACGCTGCCGTCGCGGATCACTCATAACTCCTCCAGCCGGCTTACCTTACGATCGAGCCGGTATACAAAACCGAAAAGACCGACCCAAATGATGAGAGTCACAAGTGCAATGCCCATCAGGTCGCTCATCCCAACACCTCCTCATTCCGCGGACCAGCTGACAGAGAGAAACTGCCCTGAGCCGCAGCTACACTGAGAGTATATAACCATGTAGTCGTGTCGAATAATCCAACTCAATCTACTTTCAGAAAGCGTCACTGGAGAGGCTGCGCACGGCGGAGAGGAGTCCCTGCTTGAAAGCTATCACCCATCCACCGGCCCTCCTCTCCGCAAAAGACACCCCGACTCAAATCGAGGTATGCCACACTGGGTACAAATCGTGTGCTCAGACACACGATAAGGCTGAAGCTCGACGGCTGACCAAAACTCAGCAAGAGGGGGCAACGATGATCGGCAGGAAAGTAGCTCTTACGCTGATGGTGCTCTGAGTGCTCTCGTTAACCACCACTGCTATAGCGGGCGACCACCAGTTCATAGGTTGGCGAAGTGCAAGATGTGCCATAAAACCCAGTTCACAAGCTGGGAGAAGACTGTCCACGCCAAGGCAACGGAGAACGCAAAGGCGGCCACCGACCGCACTTTCGGCGCAGAGTGTCTTCCGTGTCATGCAACAAACGCAGATGAGGCGATGCCTGGTGTTCAGTGCGAAATGTGTCACGGTCCCGGTTCGGACTACAAGAAGATGAGTGTCATGAAGGACCGAGCAGAGGCAGAGGCAAACGGACTTGTCATTCCAACCCAGGAAACTTGCGACCGTTGCCATGATGGTAAGGACCACCGCAAGAAGGTCATCAGAGACGAACAGTTGGAAAACAAGAACGCAATTCACGTGTTCAAGAATCGTTGACCAGCTGTGATGAACTTCCCCAGTTTGTCTCACAGAGTTCGGATGGCCGCGAGCACCATTGCGCTGATGAGTGCAACTCAAGATTGGCATTGGGATCGATCTACAAACACCGATATAATTAGTTGGAGAAAACCCGAGGGCAGATGAACCATTTCAACCACCCTATGGAACTGGCATGAGTTTGTCGGGACGCAACTCCCACGAAGAAGAGAGCGCCCTGCTTCCGGGATGGTCCGCTCTGGTCATACTACTTACGGTCTTCGGCACAGTCTCGGTGATCATCCTGCTTGTTGTGCTTCGGGGCGGATCTAGCCTGCCAGACCCCGAAGAAGGCGGGAGGAAAGCATTCTCCCCGAGCGAATTCCAGAACATCGATTTTGACAAGCCTCTTCTCGAAGGGATGAATGAACTCACCGCTGCACAAGACGCCGAGGCTGTAACTGTCCCGCCCCCTCCGTTCTCGGATCCAGATATCTTCCCGTGCACTGAGTGCCATGCCGATCTCGACGTGAATCCTGAACGGCGTGAACTCGAAATGATGCACGATGAGATCGAGCTCAACCATGGTCCAAAGGAACGTTGGTGTTTCGATTGCCACAACCCCGACAACAGAGATCATCTCAGGCTGGCAAGCGGGGAGCTGATCGGCTTCGATGAGTCATATCGCCTGTGTGGACAGTGCCATGGAACGATCTACCGCGACTGGCGACAGGGCATCCATGGCCAGAGGCGCGGATACTGGAACGGGCAGAAAAGCTACCTACTCTGCGCACACTGCCA
>JAAESQ010000855.1 GCA_024229275.1 bacterium
AACGGCCCAATTTTTTGGACACTTACCTCTCAAAGCTCAGAGAGGCGTATCGCCCACCTCAATCCGCAACGATTTCCCGCCCGGAATCTTCGCGCCGAGCCCGGTGAGCTTACGGCATAGCTGCTCCTGGGCGTAACGGCGGTTGGGCTGTTGCAGCGGTTCAAGACGCACGACAACCCATCGGTCCTCACTCTCGATCCAACCGTGGCTGTGGAGTATGGCATAAAAAAGATCGACGCGGTCGCTCTCCTTGGCATAGTACTCACCCAGCCAGTCGATGAGGGCACGGCGTACGTTCCACACCGAGGCGGTGACGAAGTCAAAGAGGTTCTTGCCTTCGTTACCGATCTTTTTGAAAGAGCGGTAGTCCTGGAGTTGGCTGACGTCGATCCGCTTCGGGAGTTGTTTCTTCTCTTTCCATAGTTGAGCCTGTCGGGTTTCGAGTTCCTGGATCTTTTGCTTCAGGGTTTGGTATTTGCCGTTGGCCCTGGGCGTGGCGTCCCGATTGTAGGTCGGCTGGGTCTTGCTCAGGTGCTTGTAGTTTCGTATCAACTGGGTCTGGATGCTTTTGAGTTGAGCGGTGATCGCCTTGCGTTGGGGGTGGTCGATCTCCTGTTTTTCGCTCTCGCCGAGGCCAAAGCCGGGGTGATAGTGAAGGGGGTGACGTTCGTTGAGGTGCTTGAAGGTATTCTCGGAGGCCCCCCAGCGTTGCAGAATGGCTTGGGCGAAGGTTTCCAGATCGATGCCGCGCTCACCGTCCCAGCACAGACCGCTGGCGCGCCGATTGCTGCTGAGGTTCCAGATGACGATTCGGCGCAACTCGAAGCCATGCTTGTGCTGTTCGCCGTTTTCGGCTATCCATTTGTGTAGCGTGGGCTTGGTTTCCTCCAGGAGGCGATAGTCCTTGCCGTTGAATTCGAAACGGTGGGTAAACGCCTCGTCCTCTATCGCATCCAGGCGCCTTTTGTCGGCACGTTTCTCCCATGTGGCGCAGGGCATGTAGTTGTCGACAAGACCGCAGAAGAACCCGACGCCGTGGACTTCGCGGTCCACGCC
>JAAESQ010000856.1 GCA_024229275.1 bacterium
ATGCCCCGCTCAACGAACCCATCGACCGTTTGTTCCCACTTCTGCGCGAGGACAAGGAACGTTTGGTGGTGGTGGTGGATGAGTATGGCGCATTGGAGGGAATCGTCACGCTCGAGGATATGCTGGAGGAGTTGGTCGGAGAGATCCAAGACGAGATGGACAAGCCCGGGCGCCAGCTGCACGAGCGCAAAACCAGTGAACTCGTGGTGGACGGTACCGCCGAGTTGCGTCTTGTGGAGGACTTCTTGCAGGTGGAGCTGAGCGGAAAGCCCACTGACTCAGTCAACCTGTGGATGCTCAATCACATTGAGCAGATACCAAGCACCGGAGAACGGTACAACATCGATGGCGTATGCGTCCTGGTGGAGAACGCATCAAAGCGGCGTATCAAATCGGTGCGCGTCATGCGCACCGACGCGGCCGAAAGACGGAGAGCCGAGATAGCCGGTAGTACACCCGATAGCAAAACAAAGGAGTTGCCCGCTGTCGGTGAACGGGATGAGACTGGCGGCGCAAAGGATTAGACGCCGAGGATAGCTGATCGTACGGTGACTGATCTGTAATAATTGCGACTCAATCCGACGGACAGTGCCAGATTTGGTCGC
>JAAESQ010000857.1 GCA_024229275.1 bacterium
CAACGAGACAAAAGACGCAGAACAAAGCCAGTGAGGCGCTTATTGGCAGCTGGATAAGAAGAAAAAAAACTCCTCCGATGGGAGTGCGCGCTTGACTGGGAGATGCCTTTCATGAATAAGGATTGCACAACTGCAACCAGTCGGATGAGTCCCTCGCCGCACGCCTCGGATGAACACGTGCGGCAGGCTGAACCGGCAACATCAGGTATTGACGTATGAGGGCGAGTTGCGGCGAATTTGCCTGCAAGATGGCATTGAACGGGACGAACCATGTGCCTGAAACTGAGACACTCTCTCACGTTCCAGTTCAATCCCTACAGGATAGTGTGTATCGAGGAGCCGAGAACCTGGGGTGGCGCCTTCACGCCTCCCACAATCCTGCAAACGTCCCATGTCTGGTACAGCACGGTGGGTAGAGGGGTTGACTCTGTACAGGATCCGCACCTTGTCGCGCCCAACCTCCACGCGGTCGACCAATGCACTGATGATCTCTCGTTTCGTCATCCAGTCGGCCTCCTGCAGCCTCTCTCTGACCTTGTCAGCAAACTCCTCCAGTTTCCCGAAGACCAGACGCAGGTTCTGCTCATGTTCCTCCTGCTCGGCCTCCCGTTTGGCGTCCGCTTCCAGTTGGGACAAACGCTCCTTGACCTGCTTAATCCGCGGCTCGAACTCCGATCGCTCCAGCAGGCCATCTTTGTAGACGTCGATCAAACGAGCAATGGCCCGCTTTGCGCATTGAATCTGCTTGGCGAGACTTTGTCCACCCTTCAAACGGTCGTCCTGGTCCCGGCCATTGATTCGACGCTCGAATTCCTCCTCAAGTCGCTCCGGCTCGCTCAGTAGCGAGCAGACGTCTTCCCAGACTGCCGTCTCCAACAGATCAGCCTTCATTTGTCGATTGTGGCAGATTGGCTGACCGCCGAATCGAACGCCATCCTTGCCACCGCAGCGATAGTAGGTGTAGTCGCAGCGTTTGCCATTCACGTTGCTGCGACGGATCCGCCTGCCGGTGAATGCGTAGCCACAGTCCTCGCAGACCAGCAGGCCCTGTAACAGGTGGCTCGCTCCTCGCTTCCTCCGGCGTTGGCGGGTGCGGTTTTCGTGAAGCTGCTTGGCCACGGCGTCGAATAAAGCCTCGCTGACGATCGCCGGCACGGGGATGTAGATCCATGTCTCAGGGGGCGTGTCATAAACACCGCGGGCCCGCCGCGGTTGCGCAGCGCGTCCGCGCTGGGGCCGGAGGCGGGGGCGCATCTGACCCGCTCGCGTTTTGCCGAACGCCGCCGCTCCCTTGTAGGCCGGGTTCTTCAAGATTCCCCAAATCGTGCTGCGATCCCAAAGACCCTTGCTGCGGGGGGAGAGAATGCCCTGGCGGGCCAATCGGCGAGAGACTTCACACATACTCAGCCGCTCTTGTCCCACCCACTCAAAGATCTGCTGTACCACGCGGGCCTGATCCAGGACCACGGCATAGGACGCCTCACCGCCGCCTTCGTGCCTGCTCACGTAGCGATAGCCATAGGGGGCGCCACTCATGACGTTCACATGCCCGCACCGTGCGGTATGCCGTTTACCGCGACGGCTGCGTTCCATGATCTTCGCCCGCTCGTATTCGGAGATCATGCCCTGTACCTGCAGAAGAAGGTCTTCCTCGGGGGACTCACCCACGGGCCTGTTCAGGAACACCAGTTCGACACCACAACGCTGCAGTTCATCCACTAACAAAACCTGATACGCGTACTTACGGGCCAGGCGGTCGGGCGAATGAACGTAAAGCCGATCGATCCCGCCTGCCGCTGCCACGTCGCGCAGTTGTTCCAGGGCCGGCCGCATGAGCGTACTTCCGCTGTAACCCTCATCCACAAAGCGCAGCTCTTCGTCACACGCTAGACGGTCCTCCTGAATCCGCTGGTGCAGGGCCTCGACCTGGCTGGCGATGGTGTTCTCTTGAACCTGTTGCTCAGAAGAGACGCGGGCATACATACTCGCCCGCGTGGCTTGCCCGCGAATTGGCATCTTGTCGTTCATTGCGATCTGGACGCTGTTCATGATTCAGGCTCCGCTGGCTTGACGTTGTTGAATACATTCGTCTTCATGACAAGTTTCCGAAAAAGGTCCAGGCGACTCGAGGATCATGCGGTGTCGGATGACGGGTAACACGCACTGGTAAGCCGACGCCATCGACTGACCCGCCAGCCGCGACCCTTCAAAACCACGCTCGACTTTGATTACCTGTTCAGTCATTGGGGTGATGCCTTCCATGGCCAGAACCTCCTGACACGCCTTGACCGGTCATTGGGCGCGCTATTCACCTGGGCGAACTCGCCCTCCCCGTTTGGAGCGAGGTCGGAACTGTGTCCTGCAAATAGTCGACTCTAGAGATATCGGCAATTTTACAAGATTGTTGGAGGCGTGAAGGCGCCACCCCAGGTCATGCCCCCAAACGGAATTTCTATCCTGTCAGGATTGCACATCTACAACCCGTCGGACTCGTCCTCGCCGCGCCTCTCAACAAACCGCGCGCGGTGTGTATTGCGAGATTGAAGAACTCTCAGGGCAAGGAGATTACCGAAGCAGAAACGTCACGAAGTGTCGTTCGAGGACAAGTTGCGGCGGATTTGCCTGAAAAGCGGCGTTGAATTCGACGAACAATGTGGCTGAAATTGAGACAATCTCTCGCGATCCAGTTCAATCCTCTCAGGATAGTTCTTCATCGAGCACGAGAACCTCGGGTGGCGCCTGCGGCTTACCCCCAGGCTATTACATATAACGCCTTCGGCGTATTAGAACGCGGGGCAG
>JAAESQ010000858.1 GCA_024229275.1 bacterium
GGTCGAAACGACGTACCACCCAACGCAAGCCGGCTGGCTGACCAAACAGGCTTCGCGCGCGCTCAACCATGTTGGGGCTGATGTCAGCCGCTTCGACACGCAAGCCCCATCCGTGGAACATGGCCGCATGTCGGCCCGTGCCACAAGCGACATCCAAAACGCTTTTCGCATCGACGCGCCCAAACAGGCCACGGTACAGCGGCTCCTCATTCGCGAGCCGCTTGGGCCAGTCGATGATGGATTCGTAGATATCGGTCAGGTCATCAAAGCGATGTTCAGTCATGGTTTCAAATATCCTGACTCTACCGTTTTCTATGTGCATCCATTAAGGAGATTGAAAAATCCGGTTTGCTAGCATCGAATCCGGGTTCGCTAGCATTCGCAAAATTCGCGATCCTTCCATTTTGCTCAACAAGGAGGGATCAGAATGGATGCTCAACCGCGAACCCGGTCGTGTTATCGCGAGAGGATGCCGCTGAACGAAGCCACGCCACGCGGATCCAAGCAGATTTGTTTTCCGATGACACGTGCTCTCTATGATCGCATTTGGAACGATGCAGGGGAAGTCCGGCGGTTGCTGGAACCTTTGATACCGACCGTGCCCGAACTGTTTCCAGCGGGAATCGAAGACGGCTTTCATCTTACCGGCCGCTTGCAGGAATCCGTGAAAATGCCGGGCATCCGACTGCGACAACTGCGGCTCAAGAGAAATGGAGACATCTTCACTTTGCGACCCAGCTTCGTGATGAGTTACATGATGGGCTCCGTCGACGAGCTCGA
Source organism: bacterium (assembly GCA_024229275.1). GTDB lineage: Bacteria > Acidobacteriota > Thermoanaerobaculia > Thermoanaerobaculales > Sulfomarinibacteraceae > JAAESQ01. The sequence continues at coordinate 781 of JAAESQ010000858.1, forward strand.
ACATCCGTTGCTGTTGCTCTCGCTCGGCGTGCCCTGCTGGGTGGTAACGGAGATCTTCGGACGCAACGAGATGTATTGGCATCGGCTGGTGGAGCGGCTGGGATGCAACAGCCTGGTGGGCACCACCGTGCGGGATGCGGAGCGTCTGCCGCAGCACCTGGTCGCCGATGAGCATCATGTCGACTGGTGCGGGGAAAAAGGTTACGTGGCGATGACTGCAGGCGGCGGCTGTACGCTCGGCGTGGCGTTGAGCGACTCGGCCGACGAGGAGCATCTGGTGCAGGCGTACGGATGCTTTGCCGAAGAAGCTCGCAACCTGGACTCGCAGTACCAGCCGCAGACGGTCAACACCGACGGCTGGTCGGCGACGCAAAACGCCTTCCGGACGTTGTTCTCGGCAATCACCGTGATCCTCTGCTTCTTGCACGGCTTTCTCAAGATTCGCGACCGTTGCCGCAAGGCTCACGAGTTGCACCACTGCGTGTGGGAAGTGTATCGGGCGGCCACGGCCGAGGAGTTCCGCTCGCGGATGGCGGCCTTGCCAAGGTGGTGCCAGCAGGGCACGTGGGCGAAGCCGGTGCTGGAGATGGTGACGAAGCTGGTGAATCGCGCCTCGGAATACGCGGTGGCTTATTCGCGTCCGGGCTGCCACCGCACGAGCAACTTGGTGGATCGCCTGATGAATCGGCTAAAACGCGTGCTCTACGCCGGCCGGGGATTGCACGGCCACCAAGCCTCTTCGGAACGTCGTCTACGGGGCGTGGCCTTGCTGCAGAACTTCCGGCCCTTCGCCCCTCGCAGCGGCCAGCAGCGCGCGTACCAGAGCCCGGCGCACCGATTGAGTCACAAGCAATACCACCCTCACTGGCTCCACAACCTCCAGATCTCGGCCTCACTACTGGGGTTCAGATCTGCACATAGAAAACGGTAGAGTCAGCAAGGCTGAAGTTATGGAAGTTACGTGTGCGGTTCACCGGCGTGACGTCGACCAGCGTGATGCGCTGGCTGCCCGGATCGATAAGGTCGGCGATGCATGCAGCCGCTTCGAATTGATCCGGGTTTCTCGGGTTCAGCTTGCTTTCTCCGAGGCGCCGTCCTCGATTGACGAGGCGGCTGGCCAACAAGGCTCGGTCGTTGGAGGAAACATAAACCGTCAGATGCCGGGTCAGAGCGGTGATCTCCTCTTTGAAATGAGCGTTGAAATCATTCGTGTCGACATCGGGCGCCGTCAGCACC
>JAAESQ010000859.1 GCA_024229275.1 bacterium
CAAGAAGAGGAAGGCGCCGTACAAGGTCAAGAACACGGAGATGCGCCTCCCTCAGTACCCGAATGCGTTGACGTTTCAGTCGTGGCGCCGGAACGTGCGCACTGCTGCGATCTCCGCATGCGAGAAGCCAGAGCGCGCGCGTGCCTTCGTGTTCTCCGTTGAGGCCGATGACGCGAGCTTTGAGTCGCTTGCCGTGAGCGACGGGGACCGGCATCGCGCCCTCGACGCGAAACTCGCTGATGCGCTGCTCAAGATCGTCAAGGGTGATTTGTCCCGACGTCTCGCCGTCATGAGCGAAAGTCTGGCGAAGCGCGGGCTTGTGCTCGCTGGCCGCCAAATTTTGTTTCTGATCTACAAAGAGTTCGGCAAGGACACGCATCAGACTGACTGCATGTCGTACTCGCATCTCGAGAAGATGCAGGGCAGCAAAGAGGTCAAAGGTCTTGAGACGTTCCTCACTGTCTGGGACAATCTGATGCTCAACTTCCAGAACCCCCCGAAGCCGGACCACTTGTACTCCGCGTTTCTCTCGAAGATCCGGAACATCCCCGAGCTTGCTGAGCCCCTCAAGAAATTGAATCGGCTTCCATGGGGTGACCCGAAGAAGACCTATGAGGCGCTTCGGGAGGAATGCGATTTCCTGATCGAAGAAATCCGCCAAGAGCGGCAAAATCAACAGCTCGATAAGCTGTACGAGAATGGCTCGGCCGCCCACGCACTTGCTGCCACTCCCGAAGAGAAGGCTAAGCTTCCGTGCTTCTACATCAGAGACGGTAAGCAGTGCCCGAACGGCAAAAGCTGCCCCTACAGCCACCAGAAGGACATCATCGAGAAGGCCAAGAAGGCCAAAGAGGCGCAGCAGGCCAAGAAGGCAGGCAAGGGCGAAAAGGGGAAGGGAAAGGGCAAGGACAAGGACAAGAAGGACAAGGGAGCAGGCAAAGGCAAGGTCTGTCCGTACTTCAATGGCAAAGGGTGCAACTACGGGAGCGCTTGCAAGATGCTTCACGAAGCACCCGCCATGGCCGCTGCCCCGAAGCCGTCCAGCCCGGCCCCGAAAGCGAAGGCGGCCGCCGCCTCCTCTAAGGCGGCCCCCGCCGATCAGGCCAAGCCTTGACAAACACGGGCGTCGGCGGACGCCTACGCGGTCGCCGCCGCCCCCTGCGAACCGCGCGAGGGACTCCCCGTATGGATTCTCGACTCCGGATCTGGGAATCATCTCGCGTGCGAAAAGCGACTTCCCGAAGAGTTGCGGGAGTCCATCAGGCGCAACGCCACGATGGTCAAAATGGCCACAGCGAACGGGCCCGCTACCGCGACCGACGTTGTCGATGTCGAAGTGCCCGGCCTCGAAGCTCACGCGCGGGTGCTCCTGCTCAAAGGATGCCCCGCCGTCCTCTCGCTTGGACGACTTGTGGAGGAGCACAAGTGCAGCTTCGTGTGGAACGAAGACGGTGCGATCTTGATTGACCATGCCGGAAATCGTCATGAATGTGTGGTTCGCAATTACGTTCCGTTCTTGGGACAAGATTATGCGTTCCCTGCGCCTGAGACGAGCGCTGAAGAACTCCTTGATGAGATCTTGCCAGAAGGTCATGATGAGCGGGAAGATGATCATCCCGGCATGATTCATGACCTCACTCACTTGAGAAAGCGACCTGACTGTGAGGCGTGTCAGGCGAAAATCAAGGCGTCCCCGGCGCGGAGAAAGGATCCGCGCCTTAGGGAGCGCCCGCAAGGGTGGGCGCATACGCTCTTGGCCGACCACCTCAGCGCAAGCGACTTGAAGGTCGAGAAACAGGATTTCAAAATGTGCCTGGTGCTTCTCTGCGCTGGCACGTCGCTTGGAGACGTCATCCCCGTGAAATCGAAATCGGCCAATCACACTGTGATGGCGCTGCGCGAGTTTTATGGGGAGGACCAATTTTATTTCTTCTACAGCGACAATGCTCCCGAGCTGAAGAGTGCGGCGTCTAGCGAACTGATGCTGCATCTCACTAGCACGCCGAACCGGCCTCAGTCCAACGGCGTGATCGAACGATTCATTCAGCTGGTCGTCGACGGTACCCGGTGTCTGCTGCACCAGAGTGGGCTACCACTTCGATACTGGCCGTTCGCTGCTCGTGCGTTCTGTCACGGCAGGAACGTCACTCTCCCCGCCTTCCATGGCGAGACGCCCTGGAAGGCCAAGCATGGGGACGAGTTCAAGGGCGCGAAAATTCCTTTCGGCGCCAAGGTGGTGTTTCGCCCCTTCCGCCCTGTCGGGCACAAGGGTCCGAAGTTCGCCCCGCGCAGCGAGTTCGGCTTGTTCGCGGGCTATTTCCTGCAGCCCGGTGGGCGCTGGAAAGGTGAGTATCTTGTGATCTCATTCACGCAGCTTGTCA
>JAAESQ010000860.1 GCA_024229275.1 bacterium
CATTCACGCTGCGTCACGGCGGGCGAGTCTTGATCGATGTTGCGCCTGCCACTGATCATGCTTCGCGTTTCGAAGGACTGTTTCGGCGGCGAATCACGGGTTCACCACGACGCTTTGAGGCCACGAGTGGCTCGTCAAACGTTCGAGGACTGATTGCTCTTGGTCGCGGCTCAGGTAGGCCGAGGCTTGTCCTGTTGGTCAATGGACGTTCGGTGAGGGATCGACTCCTGGTTGGAGCTGTCATGCGGTCTCTGCGTGAAGTAGGGGCAAGGTTAGGTGGCGCAACGATCGCCATCTTCCTTGAGGTGCCGCACGATGTCGTCGATGTCAACGTCCATCCATCGAAAGCCGAAGTGCGGTTCATTCAGAAGAGCCTGGTGTTCTCCCTCGTCGATCGTGCTGTGCGTTCCGGAATCGCTGCAGTTCAAGGGCGGGTCGAGGTTGGAAATCTTGGTGTGGCTGTGCCTTCAAATGCCGGCTACGAGTCGCTACCAGGATCGTACGCTGGCACCCAAACGGCTGAAGGTCAGGTCAGTGAAGGCCCTTCGCTTTTCTCGCACCCAGCCTATGGTGATGTGGTCGGTTCAGAGACGTCTGGGCAACTGTTTCCCCCTGCATCCGTACCTGTAGGAGCCCCGGCAGTGGCTCGGCATCGTTCGGCCGATACTCCGTTTGGGCGTTTGATCGGCCAGTACAGGAATACATATCTTCTGCTTGAGGACGAGCATGGTCTCGTCATCGTTGACCAGCATGTAGCGCACGAGCGGGTGCTCTACGATCGCTTCCGTGCGCAGCTCGAAAAGGGTGGTGACACTCCCTCGCAACGTCTCCTCGAGCCATTGTTGTTCGAGGTCGGGCCTGCAGAGGTTGCAGCGCTCGGAAGAGTGGAGGATTTATTGGCTCGTGTCGGCATCGAAGCAGATGTGTTCGGGGAGGATACTGTAAGGATGTGCACTATTCCGACCCAGATGGAGGCTGATGGAGTGGAACGGGTTGTTCGCGAGGTCCTGGAGAACGCAACCGAGCTTGACGGAGTTCCCGAGCAGACGGCAGAACGACTGATCGACGAACTCGCCGCGAGCCTCTCTTGCCGGGCTGCGGTGAAGGCAAATGATCCACTCACCGTCGAGGAACAGCGTGCTCTGCTCGACGACCTTGCGCGGAGCGAGCATCCCTTTAGGTGTCCGCACGGGCGACCGATTATCCTGAAACTGAGACAAGAAGAGATGGACCGGCGATTGGGGAGGCGTTGATGCGGCGTGAGGTGTGGCGGCTGACTGAAGGGCTGGTTTTTGCTCACTTTGCTGTGTACCTGTTGACGAGCACTCAGGAGGGTTCGTGGCGAGCCTTGGCCCTGATTCCCGGGTCAGTGGTGGAAAAACCGTGGACTCTCCTGACCTATCAGTTCATCCATGGTGGCATGATCAGCTTCTTCTTTTCGATGCTGGTGCTGTTCATCATGGCTCGACCGCTCGAAAATGAGTGGGGCTCGTTCCGTTTCTTAATGTTCTGGCTTGTTTCGTGCCTCGGTGCAGCTGGTACGGCAGTTTTACTTGGACAGCCTCTGGCAGGAGACATGTTCCTCAGCGCTTCGTTGCTTTTCACCTTCGCCACTGTCTATCCGGATACAGAATTCAGGCTCTACTTCCTGATACCGGTCAAAGTTAAGTATCTAGCCATCATTGCTGCCTGTTTCCTCGTCTTTAACAGCTTTCGCTTTGGACCGCTCTTTGGTCTAGTGAACGTGGTAGGTATGTCGGCAGGCTACGTGTTCTTTTTAGTCATTCGGAGAATTCCATCCCGTCGCAAGCTGGCGCACGAGCTGAAGAAGCGTCGGGCTCAGGTGGAAATCGCCACCGAAAGCGCGAGTCTGCAGCGTCGCAATACGGAGTGGGATGCTCGGGTGCGCGCCGCTGAAGAACGGGCGCACGACAAAACGGCGCCGGCCGACGAGGATCTTCCACTCCTCGCGGAACTCGATGCTGCTCGCGATGGGACGATCTCAGTTTGCGGACCTGGCGACTTTGGCTACGTTGAGGACGATGTCTGTCGAGCCTGTGGTGGCTTCCCTGAATGTGCAGCGCGCGCTATTCGGCTCGCTGCCGAATCGGCCGAGACGGAGACCTGAAAACGCGTCTCTGTACGGCGATTCTTGCCTTTGTGAAGAGTTTCACCTAAATTAGGTGGCCCGAATGGGAGGCTCATGCAAAGACCCTGGGGAGGGGATTTGTTCCAACGGCGAGTGACACTTTTCGTAGGTCACTTCGGCAGCGGAAAGACCGAGATCGCGATCAACTGCGCACTCGATCTTTCAGCAGCCGGAAGGCGCGTTGCGTTGGCGGATCTCGACGTTGTGAAGCCCTACTTCAGGTCGCGCTCAGCACGTAAGTGGTTGGCTGAGGCCGACATTCAACTTGTCGCCCCGCAGGGAGAAAACCTCCACGCCGACCTGCCAATTATTGTTCCGCAGATTCGCAGCTTGCTTCGGCAGGGAGATCAGACGGTGATCATGGATGTCGGAGGTGATGACACCGGTGCGCGGGTGCTCGGTTCACTTGCGGATGTTCTCGATCCGGAAGAGACCGATACCCTTTTGGTACTGAACTTCCGTCGTCCTTCAACTCCAGGAGTTGATGAGGCCGTCGAAATGGTGCGCAGGATCGAAGTGGTTTCACGAACGCGCATCACGGGCCTCGTCTCGAATACCCATCTCATGAACGAGACCACGGCGGACCTAGTGGATGATGGCTATCGGCTCGCTTTGGAGACCAGCCAGCGACTCGGCGTGCCGGTTGTCGCTATTGCAGCGCAGGACACCCATCTCAAACAACTCGACCCAGTAGAATATGAGTGCCAGATCCTCGCTTTACGTCGAATTCTCCTGCCTCAATTCGAGCAGACACTCCAACAGCGGGCTACTGGCCCGCTTTTTGTTTTGAACTAAACCGAGAGACTATTCTCCCGGAGGAAAGGAGCCCGGATGTCGCGGATCGTGATCAGCCCTGACAACTGCAAGGGATGTGAGCTCTGCGTCAGTGCCTGTCCGCAGCAAATACTCGGAATGGGCAAGCAGATCAACTCCAAGGGCTACTTCTACGCCGAGGTTGTGGAACCGATGCGCTGCATCGGGTGTCGTCTGTGTTGCATCACATGCCCTGATGTAGCGATCGAGATGGAAGTCCACGGCACTATGTACCACTACTTCGCGTACTGACCCAGGAGCAACACTCCAAGGAGCCAACATGGCCAAGAAGTTGATGAAAGGAAGCGAGGCAATCGCCGAAGCGGCAATTCAAGCCGGATGCCGGCTCTTCTTCGGTTACCCGATTACCCCGCAGAACGAGATTCCGGAGTACATGTCATCACGCATGCCTCAGGTGGGCGGGACCTTCGTCCAAGCTGAGAGTGAGGTTGCCGCGTCAAATATGCTCTACGGAGCAGCCGGGAGCGGTGAACGGGTCATGACTTCGTCCTCATCGCCAGGCGTTTCGCTGATGGCCGAGGCGATTTCTTATCTGGCGGGCTGCGAGCTGCCGGTCGTGATCGTCAACATCATGCGGGCTGGCCCGGGGTTGGGAGGCATTCTCCCGAGTCAGAGCGACTACTCCCAAACTACCAAGGGCATGGCGCACGGCGACTTTCGTCTGCTGGCGCTTGCTCCATGGTCCATTCAAGAGGCTGCTGATCTGGTGCAGGATGCATTCGACCTGGCTGACTACTACCGGAATCCGGTCTTCATTCTGGGAGACGGGCTGATTGGTCAAATGATGGAGCCGGTCGAGTTCCGTGAGAATCGAGAGCCGCTCAAGGAACTCGAGCCGAAGACCTGGGCAACCACCGGATGGAAGGGGGAGGCCGATCGGCCACGTGCGATCATCAACTCGCTCTTCCTCGATCCGGAAGAACTTGAGCGCCACAACCAGCGCCTGACCGCCAAGTTCGACCGCATGGCACGGGACGAGGTTCGGTTTGCCGCGTACGGCACGGACGAAGACTACGATGTACTCATCGTCGCCTATGGGACAGTTGCGAGGGTATGTTCGACGGCGATGGAGGATCTCAGAGAGGAAGGGATCAACGTCGCGATGGTGCGCCCGATTAGCGTCTATCCCTTCCCTACAGTGGCGATCCGAGAGGCTGCTGAAAAAGCAAAGAACGTTCTCGTCGTCGAATTGTCGGCCGGCCAAATGATTGAAGACGTGAAGATGGCCTTGCAGGGCACTCGCCCGATTCACTTCCACAACCGCATGGGCGGAATGCTGGTGAGTCCGGAAGAAGTCACCACCAAGGTTCACGCCATCCTCGAAGGAACTAGTGAGGAGGTGAGCGATGTCTGATTCGGTATTCGCTCGGCCGAGCGCACTCGCCGACGTAACGACGCACTACTGCCCCGGGTGTACCCACGGCATCATCCATCGAATGGTGGCAGAGGTGATCGACGAACTTGGGGTCGCTGATCGTACGGTGGGTATCGCGCCAGTAGGATGTGCGGTGCTTGCGTACAACTATTTCAATACCGATTTCCAAGAGGCCTCGCACGGCCGCGCACCTGCAGTGGCGACCGGGGCAAAGAGAGCGCGCCCGGATCTGATCGTTTTTACCTATCAGGGTGATGGCGACCTCGCGTCGATAGGTGCTGCTGAGATCGTGCACTGTGCGAATCGTGGCGAAAAGGTAACCGTCGTCTTCGCCAACAACGCGATCTACGGCATGACCGGCGGACAGATGGCGCCGACGACCATGCCGGGACAGGTGGCAACCACGTGCCCCTTGGGTCGCGATGTCGAGCATTCCGGCCAACCTCTTCGTGTGGCCGAGATGCTTTCCACACTGCGTACTCCGGCCTTTATCGCGCGAGCGGCGGTCCATACACCGCTGGCCGCCGTCAATGCCAAAGAGATGCTTCGGCGGGCGTTTCGCTATCAAGTTGAAGATACGTGCTTCTCGATGGTCGAGATCCTTTCGACCTGCCCGACCAACTGGGGCATTCCTCCAGGCGAGTCGACCGATTGGGTCGAGAAGAACATGGTTCCCTACTATCCGCTCGGGGTATTCAAGACGCCAGGTGGAGATGACCGCGCGCCACTGCCGCGCACGCCATAACGGAGGGCTGTAATGCAGAACGACGTCGTCATGGCGGGTTTCGGCGGCCAGGGTATTTTGCTCATCGGCAAGATGCTGGCATACGCAGGGATGGGTGAAGGCAAAGAAGTGTCGTGGCTGCCCTCGTATGGACCGGAGATGCGGGGAGGTACCTGCAACTGCACGGTGGTCATTTCAGATCGTCCGGTGGGATCGCCGGTGATCCAGTCACCACGCGCCGTTGTCGCCATGAACCTGCCGTCGCTCGACAAGTTCGAACCTAACCTCAAGAGCGGGGGCCTGTGCCTGATCAACTCGTCGCTGATCGAGCGTGGAGCCGAGCGCGACGACGTGACGGCGTTGCTGGTGCCCGCGAACGAGATTTCGAATGAACTTGGAAACCCGCGTGGCGCAAATATGGTGGCGCTCGGTGCGTACGTCGGTGCGACCGAGGCCGTTTCCCTCGATTCGCTCGAAGGTGTCGTGCGCGAGACCTTCGCCGCGAAACCGAAGGTCATCGATGTCAATATCGAAGCCCTCAAACGGGGCTATGCGATCGGTTCCGGCAGCATCGCTGCCGAGGCTTGATGGAGGGAGTTGCATGCCGGAAACTGGCTGTTCAGATCTTTCGAAAGCCGAGGAGATCCTTGCCAACTATCCAAGTGAGGAGACCTCGCTAATCCAGGTGTTGCAGGACGTCCATCGCGCCTACAATTATCTGCCGTGCGACGTGCTCGCTCGGGTTGCCGACGCCCTTGAGGTGCCGCTGGCGAAGGTCTTTTCGGTGTCGACGTTTTACAAAGCGTTCTCACTCGAGCCCCTGGGTGACACCGTGATCAAGGTTTGTACGGGTACGGCCTGCCACATTCGTGGCGCTGGTCAACTCGTCGAAGAACTCGAGCGAAAGCTCGGGATCGGCCCGGATGAGACTACCGAAGATCTCAAGTTCACCGTCAAGACGGTCAACTGCGTGGGCGCCTGTGCCATGGCGCCGGTGGTCTTGGTCGGCGAGAAATACTGGGGCAGCGCAAAGCCTGCTCGCGTCTCCAAGTATTTGGCGGAGGCAGGGAGTCATCATGAGAACTGAGTCAAAGGCCCAGTTCGAGGCGCTTCAGAGTCAGGCTCAAGAGTGCCGCGCCAGCCGCAAACAGCAGGTCTTGGTTTGCTGCGGGACGGGATGCCTTGCCTCCGGCTCGAAACAAGTGGCCGAGGCGTTTGCGGAAGAGGTCGCTAAACGCGATCTCGAGGCTTCGGTTGGGTTGTTCGTCAAACCCACCGGATGCCATGGGTTCTGCGAGCGTGGTCCGCTCGTTGCCCTGCAGCCTTCGGGCATCCTCTACACCAAGGTGAAGCCGTCGCACGTCGAGCAGATCGTCGAAAAGACCCTGCTCGAGGGCGAAGTCATCCCGAAGTTGCTGTACAAAAATCCGGTTGATGGCGAACGGGTAGAGCAGTACACCGAGATTCCCTTCTACAAGCACCAGCAGCGCGTCGCGATGCGCAATATCGGCAATGTCGATCCGACCGACATCCTCGATGCAATCTCGGAGGGGGCTTACTCGGGTGTGGCCAAAGCCCTCTTCGACATGACGTCTGACGAAGTGCTCGAAGAGGTCGCAATCTCCGGCCAGCGTGGTCGGGGCGGTGCTGGCTTCAACACCGCGCGGAAGTGGCGTTCGTGCAAGAACGCTGAGGGTGAGCGGCGTTTCGTTCTGTGTAACGGCGATGAGGGCGACCCGGGCGCGTTCAAAGATCGCTCGATCATGGAGGGCGATCCGCACTCAGTGATCGAAGGGATGATCCTTGGTGCCTACGCAGTGGGAGCCCACGAAGGATCAATCTACGTCCGTGACGAATATCCTCTTGCAGTTGTAAATCTCACCATAGCCCTGAAGGAGGCGCGTAAGTACGGCCTTCTTGGGGAGAACATCATGGGTTCGGGTTTTGACTTCGACATCACGATCTCCCGCGGTGGCGGCGCTTTCGTGTGTGGCGAGTCCTCGGCCCTCATGCGATCGCTTGAGGGCAAGACCGGTGAACCGCGCGCGAAGTATGTTCACTCCACCGAAAAGGGTCTCTTCGAGCAGCCAACGGTGCTCAACAATGTCGAAACCTGGGCCGGCATCGGCGCCATCGTCGCCAACGGCGGTGAGTGGTTCGCGGCCATGGGCACAGACCGGTCGAAGGGAACTAAGGCATTCTCGCTTGTCGGTAAGGTGAAGAACACCGGCCTGATCGAGCTGCCGATGGGAACATCGCTTCGACACATAATCTTCGACATCGGCGGTGGCATTCTCAAAGATAGGCCGTTCAAGGCCGTCCAAACCGGTGGACCCTCCGGGGGTTGCGTACCGGAATCGCTGCTGGATCTGCCTGTCGACTACGAGCGATTGGCCGAGGCCGGTTCGATGATGGGCTCCGGTGGAATGATCGTGATGGACGATCGAACCTGCATGGTCGACGTCGCTCGC
>JAAESQ010000861.1 GCA_024229275.1 bacterium
TCAGGAGTACGGTGTCGGATTCTCCTGCTGCCGTGATGAACCCCATGCCAGAGGTTTCAATCCCCGACTCAGGCTGGAGCGGACGAAGACCCTCATGGAAGGTGCCGATCATTGCGATTTTCGATATTCCCTGGAGGATCTACCCGGCGATGGATGAGGGCAGAGAAACAAGCCTGACACCCGGGTGTTCGAGTTTCTTAAGATAGCTGGAAGCTTGATGGCTAGAAAGGGGAGGGGGGGAATGATGAATGATGAATGCGGAAAGATGAAAGCGGACGAAAACGGCTATGCGGGACAACGGGTCTACGGCTAGACGGGTCAACACAAGGGCACGCTCAGTCAGAGAGACAGTGGCGGGGAAGGCTATGCCGTGACAGGCGGCTATACGGGTTAGCAGCAGGTACGGCGAATAGCAGGCGAGGGAGGCTTGCGGAATGGCCGTCGGCTATGCCGTCGCAGGACGTCGTGACAGGTCCGGTTTGCGGCTTCACCTCTGGCTACGCCGTCACGAGTCGCCATAACGGGCCATCGTCACAAGCTGCCATGACAGGTGGGGGAAGCACACACGTGAGTCCCGCTCATGGAATTAAGCATTGGACGAGATACTGAGGACTCGGTTTGGCTTGTCGGGCTGAAGAATCCTCACATTACCGAGTCCGCCCGCTTCAGGTTGGGTCCTTAGTGCATACGCATTTAGCAGAGTCGCGACCCTGGCCGCAGTGATCGGTCAACACTTTACATGTGCCACTGTGCAGCCCTCGGCGCTTGCATTCCTTGTGGCAGTCAAACATATCGATATCACCTTCGGGTGGGTGGCATTTTGCGTTGGTCCACTCGATGAGAACCACCTTGTTTCTTTCGCCACACAGGTCACCGAAATGGAATTTCTTGTTCTCGGTACATACTGAGTCCGAATACCGCCAATGGCAACCGCCGGTCCAAATATTCAAGCCGCCGTCGGTAGCATCGTCGATGTAGTGGTCCGTTGGGACGGCACCGGCATTCTGGGGGCACTTGCTACCGGAATCGAGGCATTTCTGCACATCCTCACATTCGGCGCATAGGGTTTCACACAGTTCGGGGGAAATCGTACATACGTTCTCTTCGAGCGGAATTGGATCGGGTGTTGCGTACTGCGTGTGTGAACAACCCCACGACGATGCAACAACCAAAAGACAAACAGTCAGCGTCCTCCGCGACATGAGAGTTCTCCTTCCAGGGGCAATCGAGAGAAGAGAGTCAAACTACCGTCCTCACCCTCCTGCCGAAACTTCCTTATATGAAGTTGTGCAACAAAAGACTATCAAATCAGATTGGCTGGGGCGAGGTAGCGGAGGGAAAGATGAAAGCTGAAGACGGACGTGGGCATGCTCAGTCGGGAGTCGAAGATTGAGAAAAGGCTGAGATATCGGCGATAAAGTTGACAGTCAAGGCTAGCCCCCCCTATTTTTGTAGTGTGAGTCTCACGTTACATCTCGCCTTAATAATCGAACAATGCCCCGGTTCTGGAAACCGTACGCCTAACTGCTTTCGCTATCAATCGATGGGACAGTGAGAATAGATCGATCCAAGGTCGTTTCTCGAGTTCGATCGTTTTTTCGAGATTTCGCAATGAGATCCGAAATTGGGCGACTCAAGTCAAAGGAAGCCCATTTTATCGCTTGAAAGGGAGGGTTTGTGATGGGGAATTCCACGAGGTCGCACTTGAGCCGTCTGTCGGTTGTTTTCCTGATGCTGCTCGCTGCCTGTATTGGCGGCGAAGACGCGACAGAAACGACGGGTGCAGACTTGTCCAACGGTGCGGATGCAACTCTGCTTCGTCTCGCGGTGAGCGATCCCCTTCCTCATCTCGATCCGTTCCTGCAGAACACGGCAGCCAGCAACTGGATGCTGTACGGAAACGTGTTCGAGGGCCTTATTCGATTCGTAGGCGGTGAACCTCAGGCATGCCTTGCGACGGCATGGAATCAAGAGGATGACCGGACCTGGGTATTCACCATTAAAAACGACGTGACATTTCATAATGGCAGCTCTCTGACAATTGAAGATGTCGTCGGTTCTTTCGAGCGGATTCTGAACCACCCGCAGTCGGCCATCTCGGGACGAGTGGCAAACATCGAGGGCGTCGCAAAGCGTGACGCTAACAACGTTGAGGTCCATTTGGTGTCACCATCGCAGACTTTTCTGCGTGGCATAGCCATGGTCCCGATCGTGGCGGGTGCATCAATCGCCGAGCCTCTGGACCCCTTAATTGCTACGGGGCCCTATCGGGTCGTCAGCTACAGCGAGGCAAAACGTCTCACTCTCGAAAAGTACGATGAGTACTGGGGGGACGAGCCGCAGATAGATCGTGCCGAGTTCATCTTTGAAGGCGATGAACAGACGCGGACGCAGCTTTTACTCGATGGCGCCGTCGACATTATCAATCAGATTCCGCCATCGTCGATCGAGCCAATCGAAGCTCTTCCCAATCTATGGGTCGAGTCCTCACTCGGAACAGCCGTCAGAGTCCTCGTGATCAAAAACTCGGTGGCTCCGTACAGCGATCCCAGAGTGCGCGAAGCGATCGATCTTGCAGTAGATCGTGAAGCTCTCGTGGAGGAGCGATACGAGGGCCATGCGCGAGTAGCGGGTCAGCTTGCCGATCCTGACTCTGTCGGCCACGTTGCGGAACTCGCAGTGCCACAACGCGATCTCGATCGTGCGAGAGAGCTGGTAGCAGCGGTTGCTCAGGGAAATAGCATTGTGCTGAAGCTTCATTGCGGCAGCCCGGCGCCGGCTGAGGCCAAGACCATCAAACAGCAGCTCGAAGAGGCCGGCTTTGTCGTGAAACTCGTTGATATTGAGTGGTCTGTTCTCTATACGCGCATCCAGGCTGGCGAGATTCCTTTCGTGTACCAGGGGTGGACGAACTACTCGGGAGATGCATCGTCGAGCTTCGAGGAACTCCTCTATACCTACAGCCCGGATGGACATCTTGGCAAGTCGAACCACGGGCGTTACTCCAACCCAGAGGTCGACCGGCTTATCGATGCGAGTCTCGTGACGCGTGATCTGGAGCTTCGTCGGCAGTTGTTGGAGTCCATCTCGAAGATTGTGGCGACAGATCGCCCCATCATTCCTCTGGTCCGGCCCCTGAATTTGTTCGGCCTTCGCCGTAGCCTCGACTGGGTTGCGCCAACTACTGGCGCCCTGACTCTGTCTCAGATGACGATCACTCGCGCGGAAGAATAGGGAATGATGATCACGCCGAAGGGGCCGGCTTGTGGGCGTCGTCGGTTCCTCCGACGAACGCGCTCCCGGCCATCTCGGTGGAACACCGTGGCCAACGGCCACGCGTAATGATGAGAGATGAAAGCTGAAATCAGACGAAGACGGCTATGCGGGAAGAACGGGACGAATCCGGCTTCGCTTCGCTATGCCGTGACAGGCGGCTATACGGCAGGACAGGTCCGGCTGAATCAGAGGGACAGTGGCTAGGAAGCTAGGAAGCTGGGGAGCCGGGAAGCAAAACCCATCACACGGTTGGTTTTCACCTTGTTCAGCTCTCTTCTCTCCGTTTCCTCTGTTACCTCCTGTTCAAACTCACGTGCGTGTCGGTTTGGAAGCAGGCTGGAATGATGAAAACTGAATACGGAAGAGGGCACACTCAGTCGGTTGTGGAGGCTTGCGGCGTCGCCTTCGGCTACGCCGTCACAGGACGTCGTGATAGGTCCGGTTTCGATTCTGACTATGCCGTGACAGGCGAGGCGAACTGGTAAGCGGTACGGAGGGCTGGAAAGCGAATGCTCATCTCCTTAGACTTCGGTGAGATGTGTGGCTAAGCAGGTGGCCGTTGGTCTGGAAGAGGGTCTATTCAGCTACGGAGCCCCCTGTCTTTGGATCGATGTCCAGCGGTAGAGTGAGTCCCTGACTGTAGCTCGGCGCAGGCGATAGATATTCGGCCTCATGAAGGAGGCGCTGTGGGCAGGTCGTGCGGCTAGACTTCCGCTTTTACTCCAGCTAAGGGTGAGGGAGGCGGAAACGCTCCAGCCGCTTTGAGAGATTTCGGGGTCGTTGCCGAATCCGGGAGTCCTGGTTTCATTCCAACCCGCGAAGAACGAAATTCCGAGCTGTGTTCCTTTGCCGAGATCTGGATTCCAGGCAGCCATCATCTGGGCGAGGAGGTTGCGCTCCCAACCGGCTGTCGGGATTTGACTCCAGGTTGCGCTGATCCAGGGATTGAGGCTGATCCTACCTCGATTCCAGGCCGGCTGAATGCTCGCCATATAGGTCTGGATGCTGTCACCCAGGTTCGGGGAAAGACGGCTCCAGGACAGACTCGTTGCGAGCGACCACTGCTCGTTTGCCATGCCGGAGCCGGAAAGGTTGAGGCTATATACGTCCATATCACTGAGGTCGGCATCCGGATAGCCGGAGTAGCGCGAACCCTGCCAGCCGAGGTTCTCGGAGAGAGTGAATGTGCCCAGCGTTTGCGACAAGCCGCCGTCTAGCGCCACGTTGTGGATCCGGAGTGTGGGCATGGATGTAGAAGCATCGGAGTTGTCATGAGAGTAATTGCCGGTCAGGGAGAGCTGGACTTTCTGGCTGAGCGAGGTCATGTATGAGGCATCAAGAGCATGCTGCCTCGCCGCAGGCAGGTCATCTTGCTCGATGGCATCGCTCGCTGAGTACCTGTATCCGACGTTCGTCGAACTCTGAGTGAACAACCACGAGGCGCCAGCTTCGAACGAGGTACGGTTTGGAATGCTACCGAGCATCAGAGAGCCGCTCGCGAGATTGGCAAACTCGGCGTCGGTGCGCTGGAGCGCCGTGTTGATGTTGGTGTTGCCGAAAACTCCCTGATATCCGACACGATAGGCATTCCCGGCCTGAGACCCGACCGCCTCCTCATCGACAGCGCTGCGGGCGATTTCGAAATCGAGTGTTTGGTTCGTACCGACACCGAATGAACCGATCAAGCCAAGCGAGTCGCCTTCCATGCGCGGGAGGCCCATGTCTACATTCCCCAGATCGACAACATCTGTGACGACAAGCTCGAGAGTGCCGGTCTCTTCGGGCAGAGGGGCGGTCCATGCGGCCATACGGACCTTTTGCTCAGTTCCAAAAGTGCTGGAGGTGTATCCCGAAGCTTCTTCGTTGTAGGTGGCGTAGGCTCTAAACATCCCGGCTGGAGTCTGAGCGCCGAATTCGAGGCCGGCTCTTGACAAGCCGGCATTGAGAAAGCTCGAGGTGGCAGCAATGGTCGGTCCGGTCCAGCCGATCGTTCCGTCGAGTGTCCATCCCGGTCGAATTATCGCGCCGTTGAAGGCATAGCTGCGTGCCTCCTGGACAAGATCGTGTGGTTCGTCGAACTGCTGCAGCAAAGCGAGGTTGACGGAACCGTTGACGGAGCCGCTCTCGCGCTCGCGGAAGAACGAGGCGGTGGCGTTGATCCTGAGGTCGTCCTCCTCGCCCGGGCCGTTACCGCTGATCCAGGTGAGCGTGCCCTGAAGGTCGACCTGCCAGTCGAGGATCGACTCCGGTTCAGTCGTTGCCTCTGGCGCGAACTCCACCGGATGCTCCAGGATCTCAGGATCTTGCTCATAGAGCCGGCCGTTCAAGAGGATAGCCACACGGCGGATGCTTCTTGTCGTCTCCGGAGGACCGGAGTAGCGAATCCACTTCGGTGTCACCATCGATAGCTCGGTGACATCGGTATCGTCAACAAGCAGTCTTACGGTCTTGCCTTCGATCGGCTGCCGCCACGTGGCCGCGACGATGGTATGTGGGTCGTTGATTCCGGCGGGTGTGCTCGCCCAGCAAATCGTGTCCGAGCTGGAGGCAATGATTGCGTCGCTTTGGCGACCTGTTGTGGGCTCGACTGCGAACGTTTCACCCTCGGCCGATCCGAGCCGGAATCCGCCAGGTGCCAGGGCGATAACGCGCCAGCCAATTTCCTGGTGCTCCGGCAAGTATCGCTCCGAAAGCGCGGCCGGGAGGTGCCACCTTTGCTCGGTTGTGATGGCCGACAGCAGGGGAGAGAGAGGAGTTGCCGCCTCGAAGAACTCGAGTCGGTGAATGACAGCTGCTGGAGTGTCGGTCCATGCGAACTCCGTGTCGCCTGAGTGCCGGTCGTGGGTGACGATGGTGGGTTTCGGCGTCACGGTTTCGGGAAGCAGCTCGAGGTGACGCCACTTGAGAACTTCTCCTCGAACTCCGCCGGCGAACACCGGTCGAACCGTCCACCAGTAGGCGCCGGACCGCAAATCCGTCCGAGTTCTGCTAGGTAGCTTCCATGAGACCTTTTTCGAGCGGTATGTTTTGGTCGTTGGCGTCAGGCGGGACTCTGACGAGAGTAAGACTTCGTAGTAGGCGGCCCCTGGCTGCGGAGTCCAACGAAATGTCGGTCCGCCGCCTTCAGGGCCACTAGCGCTGACTGTGTGGTCGCGGGGCGTCACGATGCGCATCAGCGGTGCCTGAGGAGAAACCATGACCAGGCGGACAGGGGCGCTAAATGCCGTGGCCGGGGAGTCGATTCGCAGCAAAAGGTTGTGGCCGCCCTCTGCGCTCGTCGGGATTGGCACTTTCGAAGCGACTTGAACCGGGTGTCCTGCTCGTACGCTAGCCACGAATCGGTCGAAAGGGACACCATCCAATTCCCAGAATCCAGTCACTGTTCCTGATCCGGTGACGCCGAGCAGACCACGGGGAAAGAGGCGTTCGTTGCGACCGATAACCGTGCCTTCTTGCGGAAAAACGATGGCAACCGTGTCGACTGCCGCCGGCCCAGTCAGCCCTCTGCGCGAACTGACCCGGAGGGTGAACGAGCCGATCGGACCTGGGAAACCATCCGGGCTGCTTCCGAGCACTGTGAATAAGTAGGTACCGGCTGGGGTGTCTTTGTGAACGCTCACGTTTGTGACCGCAAGGGTTGCAGACAAGGTTCGGACCGGTGTGAAAGAGATCATCGCCAGAGGAGCCGAGCCAGGTTCCCCCGATTCAACGATTTGAAGCCCGGGTTGGAGTCCGGTGCCGAATAGTCTCAGATGAGTGCCTCGTGCGCCCTGAGTTACCAGAGTTGGATGAGCGCCGGTCACAGTCGGGACCCTACTCTGAGCGAGGGCGTTGTGGTTGACGGCGGCCAAGATGAACGAACAAAGAATCGTCGAGAAACGAGTCAAGACTCGATAGCGCATTCTCTGCCTCCCGGCACTCTTGATCGGATCGAGTTTTTGCCTTCTCAGCGAGTCAATCTCCGATCGCCGCTCGGCTAGTTCTCCGTATAGGTCATGTGAATTCCATCATTCTTGAACTCGTATTGTGTGATCGGCCGGTTGCCGATCCCTGCAAGCAGCCTGAAGACATTCTCAATTTCGGACAAAATATATGCTCTATTAGTGGAGGAAAGAAGACCTTGCCTGACTCCATTATTGATTTCGTTTCTTACGTCTTGATTCCAGTCACCCAAAAATGCGTCCATGAGGCCATCAACGAAACCGCTAGATGCGCTAACATTCGCACTGAAATCTGTTGAGATATTGAAGCTCAAATTACCTCCGTTGGCGACAAAATCAAAGAGAACTTCCATTTTTCCGTTATTGATATGAACATCTGCGACACATCCATCACACCAACCGGCGGGTCCGGCAGCATTACTACAACCTCTAAGTTCCGTTCCACTGCTTTCAAAATTTGCAACTAGCTTCAGTTGACTGGCGTTGCAACCCTGTTTTGTAAGAATGATGCCACCTGTCTCTGTATTGAAGTCACGAACTGTGAATCTATAATCGACAGAAAGGATGTCAAATTGGATGTTCGGAACATTAATACTTGTCTCACTTACGAGGCGCATAGTAGAGGTGTTATTGTAGCTACAACCGCCGTCATACGTGTTGATGTTGATGCTGAATGCCTCGTTGAATATATCCCATGTGTCGATCAGGTTCGTCCATGTCAGTATCTTCTTGTCTCGGACATCGAGATCAACCTCGTTGGCAGTTGAGGAACACTGAAGTGAGGGTGTGTCGGCGATGCACACCTTGTTCATCCCAATCTCTGCGTTGGACGGAACAGTGAAGTACACGACTCCCCCATGCCAGTCGGTGACGTTTGCTTCAATTCGGGTGTTGCCTCTTCTGAGAGCTACGGTGTGGGATCCCTGGTCGCTACCGAAGCCGGTGCCGCCGATCATCATCGTTTCGCCGTCTCCGCGGATACAGAACGCGGGAGTGACACTGCCGACATAGGGGTGGAAGTCGCCGCCGATGGTGACTTCGTTGCTGAAGTTGTTGTTCTCGTTGGATTCCCCGACGTGTCCCCAGGTTTTCGAAAACTCATCACTACAGGCTGCATCTACATAGGCCCTGATCCTCAGGTCCTGGTCGGCAATGCTGAAATTGAGGAGAGTAATAGTCCCGCTGAATGAGATGGTTTGTCCCGGATTGATGACCTGGCTGACCCTCTTGCAGTTGATCCCAGGTGCGTTGTGACCACCCCATTGGTTGTTGGTATCGCTGAAGGTCTCGAACGTGAGATCGAAGGGGACATTGACAACAGCAGTGCCGGTGTTTCTGATTTGAACGGAGAACGGGAAGTTGAAGGCGTTGGCATTCTGGACGACGGCGTTCTGATTCACCATGAAATTGCTCAGAACGAGGTCGGGAACCTGCAGCTGTGCAGTCATTCCGCCGGCCACGGCTGGAACCTGCTGACGTTGAGCTGTTGTGGTTCCCACAGTTGCTGTTGTTGTCTGCGGCGTCTGTGTGCGTGTCCCGCTCACTTTACTCGAGGAAGTATCTGGTATTTGAGCGACTAATGGTTTCCTATAGGTAAGTTTTTGAGTTTTTGAATTGTTTCTCTCGTTCAGTTCACTCAGAACGTTGGAAGTATCGAGAACGACTTTAATCTGATATGCGCCTGGATTCAGGATGTGTGTCTTAGATGAAGGAAACCATGTGTGATTGACAGTAGCACCAGGTGACTTGAGTCTCTTACTTTTGTCAACAGAGCTGAGGCGTATTCCACCCCATGGTTTCCCACCGTTGTAGACTTGGATAGTAACTCCGGAATTCTTGTCATAAGCTAGTTCCGGAAGCCCAGCGGTGCCTGCATTACGGATTACGAAGTTTAACCTTCCGTCTTTGGTTATAGAGATATTTGTGACGACAAGATCTGGTTTCATCTGCGCCGTTTGCACTTGAGCTGTGACTGGTTTCTGCTGAACAGTCTTCTGTTTTGTTGTTTGGGCTTGCGCCGGAGAATATGAACAAAGAATCAACAGAAGTGGAATCAGGATTGGCAGAATCGCGACTCGTGTTCTAGCTTTCATAACTCATTCCTCCTTGGACGCAGTAGAAGAATCGGCTCGGAAGGCGCCGATAGTTCTCATTCTCGATCGAGGTTTCAGAGAACCTCTCGCCTGAGCCAAGATGCACAGGGAGATCCCTGGCAGAGGATGTCACTGCGCGTCGGCCGAGGCGGTGAATGTGCAGGTTTCCTGGGTTTAGACAGCACTCACGTTGCAGATGAGCGGGGTCGCAACAGCACGGATCGTCGTATTGAACGGTCATGCCTATTCTTGTCAGCGCCGCCGTTGAGAGGCGCATATTTCACCAACACGCGCGACGTTTCAGTTTCTTAAGTCTTTCGACATACTCTATCACATTGAGGATGTCGCGGATCGTAGACAACAGTTGCTCAAACGACCACTTGGAGTCGATGTACTTGGTGCGGCGGAGGTGGGGAATGCCATGGGGGGCGAATCCGGCTTCGCTTTTGGCTTGCGGCTTCGCGAGGCTACGCCGTCACAGGATGCCTTGACTGGCAGGACGAAAGGCTGTTTCGATTCCAGGCCCAAAGCCACGTGAGAACTTTCGGCCGTGCGAGGTGTTTCGGAGACGAGTAGCCGGCGGACTCAGTGATCTCCTGACGAATCAGAGGAGATCGATTGGGGGATGAACTGCGACCTCAGTAACCCAATTCTCGCGCGTGAAAACACAAGGATTCATTGGCTCCATTGGCCGCAGGTTCGCGAAGCGTTGCGATCAGTCGTAATAGTCGTGCCTGGATACCCGAGCATCGTACTGAGGTGAAGCCTGCCGAGTTGTCACGGCCTCTTGGACCTGGAAGCCAACGAGGTCGGCTGCGCCGAGAGTGGCGTGCAGGGTTTTGCGAGAAGTGTTCCCGATGAAGTAGACGGCAGCGCCGACGGCGAGGGTAGCAACCCCGGCCAGCGACTCCATCGGCCGTTCGCGCACCACGAAATAGAGCATCCAGCTGGTCACACCCAGATAGATGAGCGGCGTGACCGGGTAGCCCCATGTTCGATAACTGCCGCGCAGCTCCGGGAATCTCCTGCGCAGGACGAAGACCCCGAGGACAGCCAGGAACGACGACAGCGAGAGGATGAACCCGATGTAGAAGATGATCGCCTCGAAGGTGGCCGTGAGGATGAGGACCTGGACGATGACCAACTGGGCCATGACGGCGGTCGAAGGCACCCCGTTGCGGTTCTTGCGCTTGAGAAACCCAAAAAGAGGCATGTCCTCGCCGATGACCTGCATGACCCGCGGGCCCGCCCAAGTCATCGAGTTGATGGCGGAGATCAGGCCGATCGAGATCAGCAGACCCATGACGACTCCACCCGCCTTGCCGAAAATGTAGCCGGCCGCCACGTACCCGACCTCTTCCTTGCCTTGCATGGCGTCGATCGGGGCGGCGTTGAGAAACGCCATGTTCACCGGCACGTAGAGGAGGATCACGACAGCGGTGCCAATGATCAGCGACCAGGGGAGCGTCCTCTGTGGTTTATCGATCTCGTCAATGATGTAGACCGACGCATTCCAGCCGCTGTAGGCGTACATCACGAAGATCAGCGACACCGCAAAGGGGGCAGAGAACAGAGTCTTTACGGCGTCCATCGACGGCGCAAAGCTTATGTCGCGCGGCTCGGCGAGGAGAAATCCGCAGAAGACCAGCACGACGATCAGGACGATCTTGAGTCCGGTGAAGAATACCTGGAAGCGGCTGATGCTCTCGAGCTTGCCGAAGTTGACTACGGCCACCGCGGTCGTGACCCCGATGGCGAGGAGCTTCACCATCCACGATCCGTCGCCGGCCGGCAGCCCGGTGATGTCTTGGAGAACGCGCGTTCCGTACATGCCCATTGCCATAGAGGCGGCGGCGACCGGGGCGGCAAATCCGACCAACACCGAGACCCAGCCCGAGAGAAAACCCACGAACGGGTGGTAGATCCGGGAGAGGAGGTGGTACTCGCCGCCGGAGCGGGGCATCGCCGCACCCAGCTCCCCGTAGACGAGCGCGCCGCACATCGCCACCAGCCCGCCCACCAGCCAGAGCGCGACAATGGCAAACCCGCTGGAGATGCTCGTGACCTGGAAGCCGAGACTAGTGAAGACGCCAGTCCCGATCATGTTGGCCGCCACCATCGCTGTCGCCGTCGTGAGACCGATCTTCCGTTTCATGGCGCACTCCTTCCCTGGGCAGCGGGTCAGGAGACCCGACTGAATCTGTGGATCGTTCTGTGGTTTTTGTTCGCGCCGCCGTCGGAAGCCTTTATGAGGCCTCGAGCTCCAGGAAGAACGCCGGTCCGTTGGCCGATTCGCGTACAACCGTGAACCCGTGGCGCTCGGCCAGCTCCTTGTACGTCGAGATGTTTCGCTCGTTTTCGGGGCAGGCCATACCGTAGCCGGTGTCAATGGTCGTGTCCGGAAGCGTGACGGTCAGCACGTAGACCAGGAACTCCTTGCCCTCGGGGCACTGCTGCGTTGAGACATCCCAGACCAGGAAGCGGCCGCCATCGACCATGACCCGGCGAACCTCCTGAAAGAGCTGATCTAGGTCGTCGGGGCGGAAATACATTAGGGCGTAGAAGGCTGTGACGTTGGCAACCGAGCCCGAGACCACCGGCATGTCAAGGGCGTCCATCACCGCCTTGACCGGTGCGCCGGGAGCGTTCCCCAACTCCGGTTTGCTGATGTCGATCGCTAGCACGCGGTCCTCCTCGAGCCGGCCGATTACGCCTTCACCACCGCCACCGATATCGAGCACCGGGCCCTCGACTGGTAGCCCATGGGGCGCCACCTCGTGCTTTGGCGCGAACTCGAACATCGACTCGTCACTACTCCCGTGGTGGTGATCATTGATGGGCGTAGCCTCCTCGCTCTCGGGGTAGGGCTTCACCAGCTCCAGCGAGATGACCAGGCCGTTCTGCTTACGGTCGGCCACCTCGAAGCCGGCCAACGCACCCAGACGCGCGTAGTAGGAAAGGTCGTGAGGCTCCTGCGGCCACGCAACACCGTAGGCCGTGCGCACGGTGTCGCCGGGAAGCGAGATCTTCAGAGGAAATACCGCCGTGGTCTTGCCGTCTTTGTGCTCGGCCGGGACCTCGACGTCCCAGATAAAGAGGCGTCCGCCAGGTTTGAGGACCCTGAGCACCTCGGCGAGCACCTGTCGCTGCGCATCCTGGTCCTTGATGTACATCAGCGTGCAGAACGAGGTCGCGGTGTGGAAGCTGTTGTCGAGGAAGGCCATCTCGCCAGCATCCATCACCATCTTGATGTTGCCCGCCGGGGCGCCCTCCAGCTCTTCAAGGCTGAGGTCGATCGCCACAACCCGGTCGCCCATGAGTCGGCCGATGATGCCCTCGCCGCCGCCGCCGATATCGAGAATGAGGCCCGTGCCGGGACAGCTGTGGAGCACGATGTCCTGCATCGGAAACATCTGTAAGTCCTGGACGGCCCACGCCGCAATCGCCAGAGTCGCTGCCACAATGATCGCGCCTGCGATTAAGAGTTGCTTCTTGTTCATGATCTCCACCTCCATGTGGGTTCGGATACCTGTCGCCGGTATCTGCCCTCAACTATCGGTCGCCGCTGGCGGCAAAACATCCGATCGCGTGAAGACGGTGGTGAATTTTTACAAATTGTTGAATTAGAACATCTTGGGCTCTGTCTGGATTCTGGAATCCGGAGGCTTCGCCGGTCTCAGATCGGGTATCATGGCGGTCAATGCGGAGACTGAGGATCCTCACGACCGCGCCAATACCTCGAGCTTCGGGCTCCCTCCGGAGGCTCGCCGAGGCGCTGCTGCTCTTGCTGCTCATCCTCCTCGCGCTCCCGTGTCTGGCGCAGTCCGCGGGACCTCCACCTGCAGACAGCGGCTGGTCGGTCGAACAGTGGGACAGTTCGCAGGGGCTTCGACACGGACAGCCCCAGGACCTCATCACCGCCGTGGTGCAGTCCCCTGACGGCTATCTCTGGATCGCCTCGCTGCGCCAGGTCTGGCGCTTCGACGGCATGCGCTTTGAAGAACTGGAGTTACCGCCTGAAATCGAGGCGAGGATCAACCGGATCTTTCGCCTCCACGTCGGCGCCGCCGGTGATCTGTGGATCGCCACCTTGGGAGCAGGCGCAATCAGGGTGGAGCAGGGCTCCGTCTCAGTATTTTCAACTGCGGAGGGATTGCTCTCGGACCGTGTATTGACCGTCTTCGAGGATTCCCGCGGCAGGGTCTGGATCGCACCGGATCGGGGCGGGCTCCATAGCTTTGATGGCGACCGGTTGAGCACCTGGGGTGAGGAGCAAGGTATCGGCGGCGTGACGATTGCAGAACTGATGGAGGACAGCAGGGGACGGCTGTGGGCCGGTACCTTAGGCAGGGGAGTTTTTGTCTACGAGCGTGACGGCTTCCGACCATTCGAATCGGCCATGCTGGCTGGCCGCACGATCATGAGCATGGTGGAGGACGTGGACGGTGGTTTCTGGTTCGGTACCGGCACCGGTGTTGTTCACTACGATCCCGCCTCGGACTCGAATGTGTGGTCAGAGATCTCGGTAGAGGACGGCCTCTCTCATCCGGTGGTCTACGACCTACTGTTCGACCAAAGCCAGAACCTCTGGGTGGCGACCGGAGCCGGACTGAACCGGATTCCTACCGGTAGTGTCGCAGCGTCGGCAGATCAGATAGAGATCTTATTCCCAGACACTTGGGTCGGGTCGCTCCACCGCGACCGCGAATCCAGCCTCTGGGCCGGAACACTCGGCGACGGTCTGAAACGCCTTCGACGGGGAGGGCTGCGTCTGTTCGGCCGCTCCGGCGGCATGCCGAGCGATACCATCCAGTCCATCTACGAGGACGGCGAGGGACATCTCTGGGTCGGAACTCAGCGCGGAGTCGTCCGCTTAGAGGATGGGATCCTCGACTCCGAACACATGGAGGTTTTTCTCGGGAGCATCGAAATCGAGGTCATCGGCGGCTGGCGCGACGGCGCCGTCTGGGTCGGCACCGCCGCCCAGGGTTTGGTGCGGCTCGAGTTCGGTGCGCGGGGCGCCAAGCAGTCCTCGCTGACGACCGGCAACGGTCTTCCTTCCGGCTCGGTCACTGCGCTCTACCGTGATTCCCAGGATCGGCTCTGGTTGGGCTGGTACGGAGGGATGGGACGGTTGGTCGGGGGTGAGTTGCAGGTGCTGGGCACGAATCACGGGTATCAGGGCCAGGGGATACAGTGCTTCCACGAGGACAGCTCGGGAGTGCTGCGGATCGGTACCAGTGAAGGCATGTTGCGCTTCGATTCGCAGAACGACCGTTTCACGGTCGTCGAGCTTCCCGGAATCGCTACGCCGTTGATCGTTTCGGCGATCCACGAGGACCGGCAGGGGAGTCTGTGGCTGGCAACGCTCGGAAGCGGCCTGCTGCGTCTCGCGGATGGGAGGCTCGCTCAACTCACCGAGAACGACGGCTTGCGCTCGAACCGCCTTTACCAGATCTTCGAGGATGAGCACGGTTTCTTCTGGTTAACCGGGGCATCCGGCGTCTTTCGCGCCCGCTGGGAAGATCTACAGGCCGCAGCCGACAACCCTGGTGGCGAGAGCATCGTCCACTGCCGGTCGGTGGGCCAGCAGTCGGTCCTGCCCTATAACCACTGGAGCAACCCACACCGCTCGACCTCGACCATGACCCGGGAAGGAGAGCTGCTCATTGGCACAGTCAACGGTATCGCTGCGGTGACGGCCGGCGACTTCGAGATCAACAAGCAACCACCCCAGGTGGTCGTCGAGGAGGTGCTTCGCAACGGACGGTCGGTCGACCTGCACACCCTGTCGCCGGTTTTCTACGGTCGTAGCGACATGGACTTCTGCTTCACCGCGCCGTCGTTCATCTCGCCGTGGGATCTACTGTTCAAGGTGCAGCTGGAGGGCAGAGATGACGACTACAAGCTGGTTCGCCGGGGCGAGGACAGGACCGTCCGCTACGACGATCTAGGCCCTGGTCGATATCAGCTGCGCGTCCTCGCCGCCAACAGCGACGGCGTGTGGAACCGAACCGGCGCCACCTTCGACTTCCGGGTACGCCCCCATATCTATGAGACCGTGCCCTTCCGCGTCGGCGCCGTGCTGCTTGCAGCCTTTGCCGTCATCGGCATCTACTACTCGCTCGTGACTTTCGTGGCCTGGCGCCGCCAGCGCAAAAGATACCGCAGCTCGACACTGACCCAGCAGGCGGCGCGGGAGAACATCGAAAAGCTACGCACCCTAATGGTCCGTGACGCAATCTACCGAGACCAGGATCTCTCCCTCGAGTCCCTCGCTGCACGCCTGGAAATCCTCCCCAAGCACCTGTCTCAAATCGTCAACGAACACCTCGAACAGAGCTTTCGCGACTTCATCAACGGCTATCGTGTCGAGGAGGCCAAACGACTGCTCAGGGAAGACCCTCAGCTCACAGTCCTTGGCATCGCTCACCAGGTCGGTTTCAATACCAACGACGCCTTCTACCGCGCCTTCAAGAAACACACCGGAACCACCCCGTCGGCATACCGCAAAAACAACTCCTGACGAAGTTGGGAGCGGTCGTTTTGGCTACTCCTTCAGCACTGTTTGTAGGAGGCTGGGAAGCGGGAGGGATTATGAATGATGAAAGCTGAAATATGAAAGATGAGAACGGACGAAGACGGCTCTGCGGGACGAACGGGGCGAACGGCTATACGGCAAGTCAGGTCCGGCTGAGTCAGAGGGACAGCGGCGGGGAACCGAGAGCGCGTGGAAGCTTGGAGGCAAGAGGGAAAACGGCAGTATGGGACGAATTCGGCTTCGCTTCACTATGCCGTGACAGGCGACTCGACTGGTTCTCGGCAGGCCGACCTAGGCGGTCCTCATGTTGAATCTCCTGTTGTTGCAGCCTACAAGGCAGCCTACAAGAGGACAGCAATGGGCTTCTGTAGGCTCAATGGCAGGTAGAGTGTTGGACGAGAACGGTCAGGGGTTTGCCCCAAAGCGGTGAAGA
>JAAESQ010000862.1 GCA_024229275.1 bacterium
ATTGCCGACCCGCGAAGCCATGGTGTGTTCAGCGTCCAAGGCGCCTCAACATCTTCCACCGCACCGGAGAAAAGGCGATCGAAGACGACCCAACGTGGACGGTACTCGAGATCGTCGAGTTCACGCCGATGGAAGTGCCTCCACTTCCTCACCTTGATGGCCTCGCCGCCGGCAGCCGGTATCACACCGTCAGCAAGTCGCCGGACCTCGGCATCAATCTCCGGGTAGTCCGCAAGAACCGCTTCATCGAGATGGGTCATCCCCTCCCATTCACGATTGTCGTAGGTCCCCAACAGCTTAACTTCGATACACGTGTAGGGGCCTTCAGAATCGTCGACAACTTCTTCGACGCGATTGATCCGGTGAAGACCGTCGCGAAAGGTGAAGACCGATCCTTCGCCTGAAACCAACCCCCAGTCCGAGAGAAGAAAATCCCACTCGGCGGTTGAGAAGCATTGCTCGCCACCCCGCCCATAAACACCCAACACGGCTTCGCGGAACTCCGGCGTTTGATCCAAGTTCTCATACGAAAGTTCAAGTATTGTCTCGGAAAACTGAGCACGCGCCTCTTCAACTGAAAAAGGGGCCTTGTCGACCTCCAGCACAACCACCTCTCGCATGCTCTCTCCACTGATCTCTCCGGGGAAGGGCATCCATAGAAGGCCAGCGCCAAAAGTCAACGCAAGAATCGCAGTTGTGCGTTTCAGCCAGATCACGAACGCCTCCTCTATTGGTCGACACGATGTTGTGCTCAGCGGTGAGCCTTACCATCGATTATGCCGCCGCAGAGGGACGCTCGCAAATGGAGGGCGTCGATGGCCTAGAAAAGCTTCAGATAGTACGACCACGAGGACGTTTCGCGCTCGACATGCCAGGCTGATCCGAATGTGTGATCGAGAATGAAGTAGCGAACACGATCGCCACGAGGGGGATCTTGTCCGTCGACTTCGATTTCCAGGCGCACGACGACCTCATCAGTTCCACGCATCTTGATCGAAACGAATTCAATCTTCTCAGCAGCTTGTATCTCTCCTGCAAGAGCATTCACCTTTGCTTTGTCACTGTTCTCCACAGCCTCGCGGAGATCATCGATATGCATACTGGAGTACTCAGCCTGGAGCCATAGCCGCACACCATCCAGCTCTTCTGGCCCAAGAGTGCTGTGGACAATAAAGACCTTAAAACCGAAAAACACAACTACAGCCGCGATCACGGCAACCGCCGGCCATCCCTTCAACTGAACTTGTGTCTGCGACATATCCCAGTTCCTCCTTTGTAAAAGGTTGACGTAGTTTGAAACTCTCTCATGGATTGGATGTGTTTGAGCACTTTCAACACTGTCAAACGCAACTGTCAACTCTCCGGTTCTGAGCAAAACAGGGCGTTTGAGATCATGCCCGGATTTTACTCCCGAGGCAGACACCTTGACGAAAAATAGTTTTGAGCATATGTTCATAACTAATGGGACGACCAGAATCCACCCGCCGTATCGGATGCCGTTTTCGCGGCCTCGGATTCAAGCCATTCGGTAGGCCATTGGCTGAGTTGGAGCAGGAAACACTTCGCCTCGACGAACTCGAGGCCCTCCGACTCGCCGATCTCGAGGGGCTCTACCAGGAAGCAGCTGCCGAGCGTATGGGCGTTTCTCGCGCCACGTTCGCACGAACTCTCGCTCGAGCCCGCCAGAAGGTAGCCGGTGCCTTGATTCACGAGCGGCTGCTGATCATCGGCGAGGGCCCGGTGGTCGAGCACGCCGAAGAGCAGATCCCATGCCCCATCCACCAGGGCAGGAAACGGCGAGGTCGTGGGTGCCGATGCCGTCGAGGCGACGGTCGCCGTCATCACAAATCCAGCCAGGGAGGCTAGAAAGATGAGAAAGATTGCAGTGCCGCTTTCTGAAAATGCGTTTTGCAGCCATTTCGGCGGAGCGGACGCCTTCGCACTCTACGATGTCGATGAAGTCGCTCGTTCCATTGATTCCAAGCAGATCGCAGCTCCTCCGGAGCACGGGCGCGGTGTGTTCCCAGTCTGGCTGCAGCAACAAGGCGCCAAGACCATACTGGCAGGAGGGATGGGCGGCCGCGCGATTGACCTCTTCACCCGCTTCGGAATCGAGGCCATCGTCGGTGTCGAAGGAACAAACCCTGACGAGCTCATTGCACAGTATCTTGCCGGCGAACTTCGGACTTCGGGCGAGGTCTGCCATGAGCACTCACATCACAACTGCGGTCACGAACACTAGAAAGGAGAAACTAATGCCTCGAAAACAAACCAACATGTCGCCACAAGCAAAACCTGACGCCTCGACAGACCCACTCGAAGATCGCGGTCGGCACCGCCAAAGAAGCCGAGGGTCTTGTGGCTCAGGCGGTGGTCTCGGCTCTGGTGGAAGCTGCATCTGTGTACGGTGCGGGATGCGCTCACCGCACCAACCTGGTGTTCCCTGCATGGGCTCGCGCTGCCCGGACTGTGGAGCAGCCCTGGTTCGAGAAGGGTCGCCCCACCATCAGCAGCTTGCCGCGAGTTCGCCAGACTAACCGTCCCACTTCGCGTCAAACCCAGCACACAGACTTTCGTACAATCTCTTGACGCCTTGTAGGTCGAACGTTCAGGGCGCGAGTGTTTTGAGGGGGATGAGTATGTGGAAATCGACTTGGACCTTTGTCTTGTTCGGGCTGTGTGCAGCCGGTTTACTCACTGGAACTGCATCAGCCGCTGACAACGCACTCTGGCTTCGCCAACCGGCGATCTCTCCTGATGGAGAAATGATCGCGTTCGGCTATCACGGCGATATTTATCTCGCGCCGGCAACCGGCGGAGCGGCATTGCCACTGACTATCCACCCGGCTCACGAGACCACACCCATCTGGTCCCCGGACGGCAGTAACCTGGCCTTTGCCTCTGATCGCTACGGCAACTTCGACCTATTCGTGGTTACGACCGAAGGAGGAATAGCGACTCGCCTGACCTTTCATTCCTCCAACGATTTCCCGACGAGCTTCACACCTGACGGCATGGCTGTGTTCTTCACATCCGGCCGACTCGACACTGCTTCCAATGTGCAGTACCCAACGCGTCGCGCTCAGCCTGAACTCTACCGAGTAGCCCTGACGGGTGGTATGCCGTCCCAAGAGCTGACAACACCGGCAATGCACGCAGTTCTTGATTCCGAAGGTCGCAGGATGGCCTATACGGATCAGAAAGCATACGAATCCGAATGGCGCAAACATGATGACTCGTCCTTTGCACGCGATGTTTGGATGCTTGACACTGAGACTGGCGAACATCGCCGTTTGACCGACTTTGGCGCTGATGACCGGCAGCCCGTGTGGGGTCCTGACGAACAATCACTCTTCTATCTGTCTGAGCGCAGCGGTTCTTTCAACGTTTGGCAGATGGACCTCGACGGACTCACAGAACCGATACAGATCACCCATCACGACACCCACCCGGTGCGTTTCCTCAGCAGTACAGCAAGCGGCAAACTTTGCTACGCCTGGGATGGCGAAATCTGGATACGTCCGGCAGGAGCGATCGACAGCGTCAAACTCGATATTACCGTTGTCACGGACACTCGTCACAACGATGTTCACTGGAAGGACGTCGCGCGCGAGATCTCCGATTTCGAAGTCTCACCCGACGGAAAGGAACTCGTCTTCATCGCCCGCGGCGAAGTCTTCGTCACCTCAGCCGGGCACGCAACGACGAAGCGAATCACCAATACCCCTGAGCAAGAACGTTCTGTCAGCTTCAGTCCTGACGGCCGCAGCCTGCTCTACGCATCTGAAAGAAACGGCAGCTGGAACCTCTACCGATCTGACCTCAACGATGACAACGAACCAAGCTTCTTCAACGCCACGCTGATCGAAGAGAAGCCGGTACTCGAGATCGAGGCCGAGACGTTCCAACCCCGATTCAGCCCGGATGGGAAGGAAGTCTCCTACCTCGAGGAACGAACCGAACTGAAGGTGCTCAACCTCGCCAGCGGAGAAACACGTACGATCCTGCCCGCCGACATGAACTACTCCTACGCTGATGGCGACCAGTGGTACCACTGGTCACCCGACGGGAAGTCATTCTTGGTTCAGTTCCTCAGCCAGACGAGGTGGTCCTCCGAGGTCGGTGTGGTGCCTGCATCTGGTGAGGGCGAGGTCGTCAACCTCACCAAGAGTGGCTACGAAGACATGTTCCCGAACTGGGTACTCGGCGGTGAGGCAATGTTCTGGGTGACCGATCGCCACGGCATGCGTCGCCACGCCATGCTCGGCTCGCACGACGACATCTATCTCTCGTTTTTCACTCAGAAAGCATGGGATCGCTTCAACCTCTCGGAAGCAGAGTTCGAACAGCTCAAAGAGCAAGAGAAGAAAGAGAAGAAGAACGACAACGGTAATGGCGATGAGAAAAATGAGGACAAAGCTGAATCGGATGACGACGATGCACCGAAGTTGCCGGATCCGGTTGAAATCGACCTTGATGGAATCGAAGACCGTACGGTGCGCCTGACAATTCACTCATCGGCTCTTGCCGGCGCTGCCCTTACTCCGGACGGAGAGAAGCTCCTCTACCTCGCCCGTTTCGAAAAGGGCTTCGACCTGTGGAGCTATTCTCATCGCAAAAGCGAGGTCAAGCTACTCGCCAAGCTCAACGCTGACGATGCTGACGGACCGATCATCCACTCCGAAGGCAAAAAGGCCTACCTGATCGTCGACAACCAGCTTAAAGAAGTCGAAGTTGACTCCGGCAAAGTCAAGGGTGTCTCACTGAACGCCAAAATGGAACTCAACCCCGCTGCTGAGCGAGCCTATCTCTTTGAGCATGCCTGGCGCCAGACCCTTAAGAAGTTCTACAAAGTGGATATGCACGGTGTCGACTGGCAGTCCTACAAAGAGGCCTACGCGCGGTTCCTTCCTCATATCGACAACAACAGGGACTTTGCCGAACTCATCTCCGAACTCCAGGGCGAACTCAACGCATCCCACCTCGGAGGTCGCTACCGGCCCCGTACCGAGGGTGGTGATGAGACAGCCAGCTTCGCGTTCTTCCCAGATCCTGAATTTGTGGGTGACGGAGTCAAAATCGCCGAAATCATCTACGGCAGTCCCCTGCAGCAGGCCGAGTCCAAGATCGCTTCTGGAACTATCATCGAGGCTATCGACGGCGCAGCAATCGCAGCTGGTAGCAACTGGTATCGGCTGCTCAACCACAAAGCCGGACAGCCCGTCCGACTTTCACTTCTCAACCCAGACACCGCCGATCGATGGCAGGAGAAGGTCAAGCCAATCTCACAGGGCAACGAGGCTGGCCTTCTCTACAAGCGCTGGGTACGCTCTCGCCGCGCCGAAGTCGAGCGTCTCTCAAACGGCCGCTTGGGCTATGCCCACCTGCGTGGAATGAACGATGGTTCGTACCGAGAGATGTTCGAGGAGATCTTTGGACGCGACGTTGACAAAGAGGGCATCGTCATCGACACCCGATTCAACGGCGGTGGCAACCTGGTCGAGGCATTAACCGTCTTCCTCACCGGTGAGGTCTACTTCCGTGCCTTCCCCCGCGGACAGGAACTCGGCGTTGAGCCGGCCCTTCGTTGGACTAAACCGTCGATCGTCGTCATGAACGAGGGCAACTACTCCGATGCCCACTGCTTCCCGGCCGCCTACACCTCGCTTGGTATCGGCGAGACTGTCGGAATGCAGGTCACCGGAACCTGCACCTCAGTGTGGTGGGAACGACTGCAGGATCCGACCCTGGTCTTCGGTATCCCTATGGTCGGCTACATCGACAACGAAGGTGACATCGTCGAAAACAAGCACCTCGATCCTGACTACATGGTCGACAACGATCCGAAGCTCGAATCTCAAGGCCGCGACGAGCAGCTTGAAAAGGCAGTCGAAGTGCTGCTGGGGCAGGTAGGAACGAAGTAATTCACCTCAGATAGGAGAACCGAGGGACTCCCACCTTGTGGGGGTCCCTCTTCTTTTCAGCGTCCCCACTGATGCTACGACGTAAATCTAAGCGCACTTCGAAACAAGGCTTCAGCGCTCTTCGTACATCTCCAGGGTAATTCAGGAGGTCAACTATGCATCGCTCTCTTATATTGCTCTCTTTCTGCATAGCTACTGTTCTTTCCCTAGGAACGCCGGCCGATGTCGGTGAGGTGCATGCGGGAATGATCGATATCGGAAACGGTGAGCTTTACTACGAACTCGCCGGCTCAGGTCCGACGATTGTTCTTCTCCACGGTGGGATGCTCGACTGTCGTATGTGGGACGGCCAGATGGATGCGTTGTCCGAAAACTACCGCGTGCTGCGTTACGACGCTCGAGGGCATGGCCGATCCGATCCTATCAATGGCGAACACAGTCACTATAAGGATCTGGCCCAGCTGATGGACACACTCGAGGTCGAGCGTGCTGTCATCGTAGGGCTATCTCTTGGTGGTCGAACCGCGATCGACTTCGCGCTCGAGTATCCCGACAGAATCCGAGCGCTGGTTCCCGTGGCGCCAGGCCTGAGTGGCTGGAAGTTCAACGACCCCGTGCTCGTCGAGCACTGGGAGGGCATGCGAAAGGCCGCTGAAAGCAACGACCTCGAAACTTACGTCGAGTGGTTCCAGAGATCGTGGACTGATGGCCCCCACCGCGAGCCTGTCGAAGTCGATTCTGTAGTACGAGAAAAGGTCAGAGCAATGGCCCGCGCGACGGTCGACAAGCCTGGCGAAATGGGCTCCTACATCGAAGCCGGCGCCATCGATCGCCTCTCCGAAATCAAGTCACCAACCCTAGTGATGGTCGGCGAGCTCGACATGCAGGATATCCTCGACATCTCCGACCGCCTCGCGAGCGAGGTTGCCGATAGCAAGAGAGTCGTCATACCAAAGGTCGCCCACATGGTAAACATGGAAGCACCGGATGAGTTCAACGCCAGACTCCTCGCCTTCCTGCAAACACTCAATCTCGAATAGGTGTGGGTCAAGATCGGTACAAGTGTGTTCTTCTCCCGTCCATCGTTTGAACTCTCTCCGATGAGTTAGAAGAAAGAGGTTAGAAGTGAGACGTACACGCCGACGATGAACAAGGATGGCGAAGCATCGTTCTTCCTGACCACGGCCGCCTCCGCAGCGCACTCTCCGTTTGCTCTGTTTTGTCCAACTGTTAACCGGCATAGCCGTCCGCCCTGCAGGCCAGACTTTCCTCCCGGCCTCCTAAGCTTCCCCGCCTCCCCGCCTTCAAGCAAACGCCACCCCGAAAATGTGGGGCCCACTTTCATCTTTCCGCATTCATCATTCATCTTTCTTTGCTCCTGTCCCTGCTAGACTCCTGAACACTACTGGCAGGGATGCCGGATTGCGGCCCAGGAAACCCAAGGAGGCACGATGCCCCAACACCGCGAGACCTTCACATCACGCTGGGGTCTGATTGTCACAACCATCGGCATGGCCGTCGGAACCGGCAATATTTGGCGCTTCCCAAGGATCTTTGCCGCGAACGAGGGCGGAACCTTCCTCATCCCGTGGATCATTTTTCTCTTTGCCTGGAGCATCCCAATCTTGATCGTCGAGATGGCGATGGGAAAGAACGCCCGTATGGGTCTCGTCGGTGCATTCGGTAAATTGGTGGGTCGCAAATTTGCCTGGCTCGGCGGTTTTGTCGGCGTTGTGACCCTATTTATCTTTTTCTACTACTCGGTTGTCACAGGTTGGTGCTTGCGTTACCTGGTAGTGGCCATCACCGGGCGTCTGAGTCAACTCGGGGATCCACAAACTGCATCTGAGGCATTCGAGGGCTTCGCAACTTCCGGACTCGCAGTGCCCTTCCATCTGGCGGCAATCGCGATCGGCGCCTGGCTCATTTACCGTGGCGTCGTCTCTGGTATTGAGCGCGCCAATCGAATCCTCATTCCGGGTCTCGCGTTGCTGCTCGTCGTCGCTGCCGTTCGCGCCGTCACCCTTCCCGGGGCCGAACGCGGCCTCGAGTTCATGTTCAACATCGATCTCAGCTTACTTGCCAGTCACAAATTGTGGTTAGAAGGACTCACGCAGTCCGCGTGGTCAACCGGCGCAGGATGGGGCCTACTGCTGACCTATGCTGTCTACGCGCGGCAGAAAGAAGACACAGTCTTCAACTGCGTCCTGGTCGGTCTCGGCAACAACAGCATGAGCCTGCTCGCAGCCCTCGCAGTGATACCCACTGTCTTTGCCTCGTTCGCGACCTTCGAAGAGGCCTTCGCGGTCGCCACCTACTCCGGGCCGGCCTCCACCGGGCTCAGCTTCGTGTGGATCCCGATTTTGCTCAGCAAACTGCCACTTGGTAATCTTTTGACGATCGGCTTTTTCCTTGCACTCTCGGCCGCGGCACTGTCCAGTCTCATCGCAATGCTCGAGCTGTGCACTCGCATCGGTATGGATTTCGGTCTTCCCCGCAAGAAAGCGATTCTGTTCGTAGCATGCATCGGCGCCGCCGGCGGCATTCCGAGCGCTTTCAGCCTCAACTTCTTCGCGAACCAGGACTGGGCTTGGGGGCTTGGTCTCATGGTCAGTGGAGGGCTCTTTGCATTCGCTGCACTGCGCTACGGTCTGACACGGCTCAGGGCCGAACTCGTCAACTTGCCTGGTAACGAACTCAACCTCGGACCGTGGTTCAACTGGGTTCTCGGCTTCTTGGTTCCGGTTGAGTTTGTTGTCCTACTGGGCTGGTGGATCATTCAGTCGTTTGGCCTTGCTGAGCAGTGGTGGAATCCATTCAGCACCTACAGTCTGGGCACCTGCCTGACGCAGTGGGGAATTGCGGCCGTGGTACTTGTCGCGTTGAATCGTTGGCTCGCAGCAAAGACGTTAGGTCCGGTTCAGGCGAGTCAGCTTTCTGAAGGAGCTGCCCCATGAGCACACAGTCAATGATCACCATGTGTATCTTCCTCGGCGGCGTCTGGGGTTCGTTTATTTTGCTACTCATCCGGGCACTGCGACAGGACCGCACGAGGGACGAAGAAGCGTCCTGAGTATATCCACGCCGGTCCAGCGCTGACTCATGGCATGACAACGCCGCCCAATCACTGTCATCCCGAGCGAAGTCGAGGGATCTCCCTCTTCAATTGGCAGACCGTACGGTGCTGTATTCAAGCAGTCTGTTTAACTGGTCGGGAGATCTCTCCACTCGCCTATGGCTCGGCGCGGTAGAACGAACACCCAGGGCTTTCAGGTCCTTTATGATCGTTTGAATTTCTGCCTCTGAGGCCTG
>JAAESQ010000863.1 GCA_024229275.1 bacterium
GCAGCAATCTATTATCTGGCTCTCAGAGTCGGCCAGGACGGAGCCAAATCGCGCCGCCTTGTCTTCAAGAAGCGCTACTCGCTCTTCTACGCCATCAGCGCCCTGTTCGGGATTCGCAAGCAGATCTTCCTTGCCTTCGGTGCCTGGGTCCTCGTCGATCTGCACGGCGTCGCCGTCTCGACGATTGCGCTACTTTACTTCATCGCTTCGACGCTCGGCGTGGTGATGCGCCCACTGCTCGGTGAGGTCATCGACTGGTTGGGCGAAAGGCTCATCCTCGCTGTCGACGAACTGCTCCTGCTAGCGATCTGCCTTCTCTATGCTTTTTCTAACGATATTTCCCCACACCCTGGGATCTCTGGATCCTCTACGCGGCCTACGTGACAGACAGCATTCTCTTCGCTCTGAGAGTCGCGCGAACGACCTATCTCAAGAAGATCGCCGAGGACCCAACCGACATCACTCCGACGATCTCGATGGGAATCACCATCGACCATGCGATCGCCATGTCACTGCCCGTTCTCTCCGGCTACATCTGGGACCAGTACGGCTTCCGCTGGGTCTTTATCCTGGCTGGAGCCATCGCGTTCGTCGGCTTTTTCGTCTGTCTCAGAATTCGAACGCCAGACAACGAATCACCTGCTTACGAGTCAAGCTGAGCGTTCTTCTCGATCTTCTCGACCCGATCCGCAAGCGCGGTCGTGTTGTCATGAATCTTGAACAGAACGATGACTACCTCGAGTCCGACTCTGATAAGCGCCAACTCAACCGCTGCGAGAATTGGTGCACCAAGCAGTGTTAGCAATCCGATGATGACACCGCTCGCAGAACTGAAGCGAAGTCCAGCGATAATCGAACCCAAACCGGACACGAGCATTCCCGCCAGAGCAAACCCGATAACAACCGTCAACAGCAGATACACAACCCTGATGACGTCACGCCCGATCATGGTCTCGAAGCGGAAATCGAGCAGTCCTTTCAGAGTCGAAACGATGCCGGCGCTTCGCGGAGCGGCCTTGCGAGGTGCACGAGCCGGTCGTATGGGTTTCTTCCGCAAAGCCGGGTCGACAGGAGCTGCCATTGTCGGTCTCGCGAGTGACTCTGGAGACGGCTCTTCCACCTGCGTAGGGGCTTGGTCTGCACTCTCAGTCCCCTCCGGCTCGATTGCAGCATCGAGAACCTCCGCTTCCGGCTCTAGCTCTAGCGCTGGCGCTGGCTCCGGCTCTTGCATGGATGGTTCCGTACCCAGTTCAAGGTCTCCTTCCGGCGCGGCCAACTCAGGTTCCGACTCGTCTTCCTCCATGACTTCTGGCTCCTCTGGAGCTTCCGGCACCTCAGCAACCTGCGCCTCAAGCGCACGAGTTTGCTCAGTCTCGGAGACGAATTCGGGGAGTGTATCCGGTGACACCCATGTGTCCATTCCAGCCCGCCACACCATGAAGGAACTCTTTGGGCTATCATCCATCATGCCGAGCACGTCTGCGGTCGAGAACTCTCCGTCAACCTGCTGCCGGTCTTTGGCCACGAACCAGCTATATTCTTCCATCGGAACCTCCACTACGACATTATGCGGTCCTGGTCGTCTTTCGAGCCCGTCGATTCGCTCGCCCTCGTAGGCTTCAGTAGGAACTGATGGATGCCCACGGGCACGCCTGAATCGGATTGGTCCCACGGTAACACAGATGGCTTTGTGGCCATACGGTGCGAACCGCAAAAATGGTTTACCGAAATGCGAATCTGGAGGCTATGCGGCAGCGCGGGGCGATCAGCAGACTGGGAACTGAGTTTGGATTCAAGCGGCATTTGAGGTCAACTCATCGCCTGCAGTCCTACGGACTCGTCGGCGGCGGCCTGTTATCTCGTTCACCCATCAGGTTGATCTCTATCGGGCTTCCCTTACCTGTCGGAAGAAGTACAACAGTTGCCCGTTGCAAAACCTTGTCGAGGGTGTCGAACTTCAGGGTATCCCGTGTCTGGCGTCGAGCGGAGCGGCTTTGGACCAGCAACTCTTCAAAACGCAGTGTCTCCCCTCGGGCCTGAGCCACACGAGCTGCTGACGCTCCGCGAGCCTCTTGAATCATCTGCTCCGCTTTACCGCGAGCAAGACGCAGGGATCGTTCGCGCCCGGCCCGGGCGCGGTTGATGATTTCTGCCGCCTCAGCACGGGAATCGCTGACGCGACGAAACGCCGGCGCCACCTCGCTAGGGGGTGCAACCGAAGCAAAATTGACGGCGACTAACACTACTCCGACTCCCAGTCTTTCCAGAGCTTCCTGGGCACGGTCTCTTACCTCGATTTGCAGGCGAGCCTTCGCTGAGGTCAAGACATCCTCGACTGAGCAGATCGCCACTGATTGCAGAAGGGCGGCCCTGACCGCTTGGTTGATCAGCATCTCTGGATCCTCGACCGAGAACAGAAAGGGACCCAAGTCGACGATTCGATACTGAACGACGATCTGCGCTTCAATGAAGTTCTCATCTCCAGTCAGGTACGACAGAGTAGAAGCGAGATCACCCTGAACGTCGAGCCGGAATACTTCATCTGTACGTAGAATATCGACCTCTTCAACACCTCCTGGCACAAGAAAGTGGAGGCCAGGAAGGATTGCTGAATCGACGAGTCCTCCAAAGCGGAGGAGAGCACCAGACTCACCGTTGTCCACGGTGTAGACGGCCTGCCACATACCCACCAGAGTAACGATAAAGAACGCCGCCGCCACAACACGACTGCGGTGACGAACCAGTTTGTCACCGATGTCGGTAAGAAACCGTACCGATGGCGGATCGGGGTTCGTCCTATCGCTCACGAAATGCCTCCGTCAGCTGAGCGTCCGCCTCGATCACGATGGTTGTCTCCTCATCGATCATGCGTTCGTAGCTTTCCAACTTCCTCAAGAATCGATAGAACTCGGGATCTTTGCGATAGGATTCGGCGAAGAGCGCCAACGCTTCGGCCTCGGCCCTCCCGCGAGTTTCCTCCGCCTTGGCCAAGGCTTCGGCCAGAATTCGCTCTTTCTCTGCGTCGGCGTTTGCCTCGATCTTCAGGGCCTCTTCCTCCCCCTCACTGCGGTACGCCGTCGCGATCCGCGACCGTTCGGCTCGCATTCTCTCGATCACCGATGCTCGGTTCTGTGGCGGAAAGTTGAATCCATTGATGGTTACGTTTTCGACTCGTATGCCATAGCTCTCAGTCGCAAGTACATTGATTTCGTCAGCAACCGCGCCTGAGATGGCGGCCAATCTCACGGCTGCAGCATCAAGATTGATGAAGCTCTCCATGGGTTCTTGTCCAACGGCGGCGCCCAAAGACGATGACATGAGATCCAGCAGCCGCGCTTCAGCATGCACTCGACTTTGGACCGTCTGGGTAAATCGCAGAGGGTCATCGACCCGCCAACACATGAAACTGTCGATGATGACGTTCTTTCGATCAAGGGTCAGCATCTCAGACGGTTCATTGTCGAATAGCAGCAGCCTTGCATCGATACGAACTACTCTATCGATCGGCCACGGAGCTTTCATGTGCAGACCTGGTTCAGCAACTCCAGGACGGGGCCTTCCGAATCGGGTCACAATTCCTATTTCGGTCTGATGGACCGCGAAAAAGCTCGTAGGAAGGAGCCAGATCGCCACAACAGAACCAAGAACAAGAATCGTTCGAAGCTTGGGGTTCATCGTCTCACTCCTCACCGCTGGACGGCTCAGAGGGCGGCATACTCTGCCATACAGAGAATCCTCCCTCATGTGTTCCCGGAGGCAATATCAGTTTCTTTTTTCCGACCATTGATCTCTCGAATACTTCAAGCCAAAGTTGGTGACGCAACACGTCTTTGGCACGTGCGAATGACCCCACCTTCGCGGAAAATGCGATGGCTCCACCCTCAGCTCCGCGTGTCTTTCGATCGGCCTCACCTTGCGCAGCCGCTTCTATGCGTGCGGCACTACCACGCGCCAACGGCAACGTGGATGCTTCACGGTCACGCGCCTGGTGGATTCTGGTTGCTCTATCCTCACGCGCCGACGACACGTTTCGAAAAGCAAAGACCGCCTCCGCCGGAGGATGGACATCCACTATGTGAATCGAGGCCACATCGACACCGATGCCAATATCATCGAGGTGTTCTTGCAGCATATTCTCAATCCTCGTCTCGACAGTGCTCCTCTTCTCGGTCAACAAACCATCGAGATCCAAACTGGCAACGACCTCTCGTGCAGCCGCCTGCGCGAACAGATGGACCATTTCATCTGGTTTCTCGACGCTGTAGAAGAATGCCGCCGGGTAGGCCGCTTCGTAATGTACGCTAAAGCTCATATCGACGAGGTTCTCGTCTCCAGTCACATACGAAGCCTCTGCAGGCACGACATTCATCGCACTCACCTGAGAGTGCCAGTCCTGCGGTTTCGCAGTGAGAGTCAGAAATCGCCGCTGCTTCAGAAGATCAAGATCTGTCCGGAAACCGACGTCCGCCTTGCGGACCAACTCTGTGGGATGGACTTCCATACGCCCAAACGGCCACGGCCATGTCCAATGCAGACCAGGCTCGGCATCCTCGACAACGATACGCTCGAATACAATCTCGTAACCTTTGGACTCTGGGTGAACGACCGTGAGGCCGCTGCACAGGTACATCGTCACCGCGCCAATGAGCACAAGCATCAATGATCGTCGATTCCACTTTCTGATCGAGCCAGCGATCCTCAGCAAACCGAGGAATTCGAGCCCGGAGACAATACTGCCCCGGAGATCACGAACGCCCGTTCGAAAAGCTCCCGCCGAAAGGCGCCAGGCAGCAAGAACGAGAAAGAGAATCGCGAACACGATCTCGATGAACTGAATCGATGCTCGCGCCTCGCCCCCGACGGAAGCAGCGATCGACCAACCAACCCAGCTGAGAACTGCGTCAAGCGCCAGTCCACACGCAACAGCGGCGCCGACAATGCTGACCAGGTAGAGAGCC
The DNA here is from genome assembly GCA_024229275.1 of bacterium. Lineage (GTDB taxonomy): Bacteria > Acidobacteriota > Thermoanaerobaculia > Thermoanaerobaculales > Sulfomarinibacteraceae > JAAESQ01. Next base: position 4,959 of record JAAESQ010000863.1, read on the forward strand.
ACAAAACGCCGACCAAAAACACGCGTCAGCATGAGCAGCGTCGATATGTTGGTGGCCGGCCCTGTCAGCAGAAACACCAAAGCGGCACCCGGACTGAATCCCTTGAACAAAAGTGCCGCCGCAACCGGCGTGCTTGCCGATGCGCAGAGATATAGAGGAACGCCAGCAACCACCAACAGAAGCATCGGTAGTACTCCACTACCGAGACCGGTGCCGGCGAGATCGGCGGGAACGAGAGCCCCGATGATTCCCGCCATCACGATACCCAGAACGAGCCAGAAAACAACATGGTCGAGAAGATCAGTTGCTGCATAGCGGATGGCCGGTCTGAGCAAGAGGTCGACCAGAGAGCCTCGCCGTTTCTCGCCGACTTCGCCCTCTCCGATTTCCGGTCGGATGCCAAGACCTCTCAATAACGAGCGCCATACTCTTGCCAGTTCAGCCAATGCCTCCTCAGTACGATCGAACTGAGGAACTGCAGAGCCCTGATCACCGCAATCAGACACACATGAGCTATTGCTTTCACACCCTGAAACGATCGTTTCGCCGGTATCTCCACGTCCATCCACAATGGCGAGGACCGCAGCCAGAATCGCAGTTAGAAACGCCGCTATCGGCCGTATGATTGCCATCAAGGGACCCATGAGCCCCCACGTCAACAGTATCGAGTCCAAGCTTGACTCGGGGGTCGTTATGAGAAAGGCAAGCGTTGCTTCACGGCTGGCACCCTTCCGCCGCAGCTCCATCGCCAGCGGGACGACACCACACGAGCATATTGGCAGGGGGACGCCGATGAGCGCCGCAAGGGCGGCTCCAGACAGACCCCGCCGCCCCATCCAACGCGCTACCAGAGATCCCGGCAGCAACACATGGACGAATCCAGCAACGAACAAACCGAGGAGGATGAAGCCGGATGCCGAGAGCAGCATCTCCCAGCTTTCAACCACAATGAGAGTCAGCAGGGTCATCAGAATCTAGCCAGCATATCTCAGAGTCCATTCGTGGCGAGCACGGGCCATGATATCTGAGCTACTGTCGCCGTACAATTTGGTTTCATAGAACGGGCTTCGAATGCCCGAAGGATAGTCCCTACTGAAAACAACATACAGAATTGGGTGAACGATTTCCCCCTTGCACTCGTATACACAAATGAACACAGACTCCTCCTCCTTCCTCCCCCGCTTCGGCGGGGATCTTTTTTATCTGGTGGCACCTACTCCATATTTGCCGGCCATCTCAGGCCACCACTCACAAGCTCCTTTTCTTGAGAGATTTACAGTTGGAACACAAAAGATACACAGGCTCGGTTTCAGTCTCCATCTCACGCTTGTGAAAAGACTTACAAATTCCAGCGGCTTTGTGTATCATACTGCCCGTGTTACCTCACGTTGAACGCAATCCATCTCAAGAAAAACCCATTGAGACGACTGTGAATCTCGAACGATTCGCAGAACTATGAGGAGTCCCCTAGGGGAATAGGAGGAGGGAATCGTGGAACCTGTACATCTTATTTATTTGACCCCTGTGGCAGCCGTCCTGGCTCTCATCTACGCCTACTACAAAGCGGTATGGGTGAAGAAGCAGGATGAAGGAACCGATCGCATGAAACTGATCGGCGGATGGATCGCCGACGGTGCGATGGCATTCCTCGGCCGCGAGTACAAAGTGCTGGCCATCTTTGTGGTCGCCGTCGCCGTCCTGCTTGGCGTGTCGAACCACCTGGTAGGAGCTGAGCAGAACACCAACGGCCTCATCGCGCTGTCGTTCGTACTCGGCGCATTCTGCTCGAGCCTGGCCGGCTACTTCGGCATGAAGGCCGCGACCGGCGCCAATATCCGTACCGCAAGCGCCGCCCGCAAGGGTCTCAACCAGGCCCTCCAGGTTGCCTTCGCTGGTGGATCGGTGATGGGTCTCTCCGTCGTCGGACTCGCGCTGCTCGGCATGGGAGGCCTGCTCATCGTCTACACCAAGATGTACCCGGCGTCCATGACGGACACTGGCGCGATGTCGTTGGTCCTCAATATCTTATCGGGCTTCTCGCTCGGCGCTTCCTCGATCGCGCTCTTCGCGCGCGTCGGCGGCGGCATCTACACCAAAGCTGCTGACGTCGGCGCCGACCTGGTCGGCAAGGTCGAGGCCGGCATTCCCGAGGATCACCCCCTCAACCCCGCCACCATCGCCGACAATGTCGGCGACAATGTGGGTGATGTCGCGGGTATGGGTGCGGATCTCTTCGAGTCGTACATCGGCGCCATCCTTGCCTCCATGATTCTGGGTGCGGCGTGGCATTCAGGACTCGGCAACATGAACGGCGTCTACCTACCGCTGGCGATCGCAATCATCGGCATTTTCGCCTCGATCATCGGCTTCTTCTTCGTTCGCACCAAAGAGGGCGGCAACCCCCAGACCGGACTCAACATGGGAACGTTTGGCGCCGGAGCCCTCATGGTCGTCGGCACTTTGTTCGCGATCAAACAGCTGATCCCTGCCAGTGGCGTCACGGTCACGGACATCATCAGTGGTGAACCGGTGACCTACACCTGGATCGGAATCTCCATCGCAGTGATCTCCGGACTCGCGGCAGGAATCCTTGTCGGCCTAATCACCGAGTTCTACACCGCGACCGGGAAAACTCCCGTCGGCACGATTGTCGGGGCCTCGAAGACCGGTGCCGCAACCACGATCATTCAGGGCATCGCGGTTGGCATGAATTCGACCACCTTCCCGGTGCTCGTCATCAGCGGCGCCATCATCCTCGCCTACAAGTTCGCCGGCCTGTACGGCATCGCTCTGGCGGCTCTCGGAATGCTGTCGACGACGGCAATCCAGCTTGCGACCGACGCCTACGGACCCGTCGCCGACAACGCTGGCGGTATCGCCGAAATGGCGCAGCTCGGCCGCGACATTCGCGCGCGCACCGACAAGCTCGACGCGGTCGGCAACACCACTGCCGCCATCGGCAAGGGCTTCGCGATCGGTTCTGCCGCGCTCACAGCACTCGCACTCACCGCTGCTTTTCTGACCAAGATGCAGGGCCAAGTCAACATCGACGCCGCCAACCCGTACGTGCTAGTCGGACTGCTCATCGGTTGCATGCTCCCCTTCCGCTTCTCGGCGATGGCCATGGTCGCGGTCGGCGAGGCTGCTCAGGAAATGATCCAAGAGGTTCGGCGCCAGTTCCGGGAGATTCCCGAGCTGCGACCCGCACTCGAAGCGGCCCAGAAAGCCGAGAGTGAAGAACGCGAGCCCACCGAGGAAGAGGCAGCAATCATCGACGCAGCAGACGGCAAAGCCGAGTACACCCAATGCGTGGAGATCTCGACAGCTGCCGCTATCAAGAAGATGATCGCCCCCGGCCTGATGGCGGTGACCGTTCCCGTCATAGTCGGCCTTGTGTCGGTCGACATGCTCGGTGGATTGCTCATCGGCGTGACTATCTCCGGTGTCTGCCTGGCGATCTTCCAGGCCAATGCCGGTGGCGCATGGGACAACGCCAAGAAGCAGGTCAAGGACGAGGGTCACGCCAAGTGGGGAGACGACTTTGACCAGATGCACAAGGCTACCGTCACTGGCGACACTGTCGGCGACCCCTTCAAGGACACGTCCGGCCCGTCGCTCAATATCCTGATCAAGCTCATCTCAGTGGTGGCTATGATCATCGCACCCATCCTCTACGCCATTCACTTCGGATAGGCTGAGCTTCACACATCATCTCAGAGCGCCGGGCCACTTGGCCCGGCGCTTTTCTTTCTTTCCC
>JAAESQ010000864.1 GCA_024229275.1 bacterium
ATGGTGGCTGCGCTTGCAGGGATCGCAGCGACGATGGCCATGCCAAGGATGATTACTATTGGGGTGAATGTGCCGAGACTGATGGTGTACCGCATGGTCTTCTACCCTCGCTGAATTCGACCCAGGCAGATCAATCAGGACGGCTGTCACTGTAGCAGGTGCAATTCGCCCTGCGAATCGCTATGGATGAATGGTTTCGTTTTATTGGAATGGTCGAGGCTTCGGAGCAACACGGTCCCTGGTCGGTAGGCACGTGAGTTTTAACGCAGAGGCGCAGAGACGCAGAGGGGAGACGCTTATCCGAGGACTCGTCTGAGAGGGCATGGTCCGGCCCGAGTCCGCGGGCTTTGCCCGCAGCGGATCGAGAGATCACCGGATCTGAATGCAAGCTTTCCGACCGGTAATCTGCTCGAACAACGCACGCATGGCGTGCACTCGGGCCTACTTCGAATTTGAAGCGACCCCAGAACACGAGCGGGATAGCTACACCCTAGTTCACGTTCACTACCCCCGTATTGGATAGTTGGATAGCTGAACCGAAGCCCTAGCCTTTGGAGTTCGGCCACCGCGGTCTCGACCGCGGTGTGGGCGTGAGACAACGCAACTCGAATGCTTGCTTTCGGTGATGCGCTGTCGATCACCCATGCCCGCGAAGCGGGTGGCCGGACTGGAGGTCCTCTCTGCGTCTCCGCGTCTCTGCGTTAAGAAAGGAGCGGTCTCAGTGGTCAAGATCCAACACTCCGGGGCGTCCAGCACCAACTGGGAATGAACGCCTGAGACATTGCCGCCCTGGGTATTTCTCCCCCACCTTGTCATCCTGAGCAAGCGTAGCGAGTCGAAGGATCTCCCGTTCCAGTCAGCAATATGTGTCGAGTTCTCCGGAAGATACTGCCAATTGCAGCAGGAGATCTCTCGACTACGCTCGAGATGACAGATTTGGAAGCACTCGTCGCGGTTGCTGACCCTGCCGCTGTCACCTGTCGCTGTCACCTGTCGCTGATTCCTGCCTCTGCCCTCTGTCCCGGTCCCGGCCGCTGTCTCTGTCTCTGGCATCTGAATCTTCTGCCACAACCTCAGCGCCATATTCGATGACGATGACGATGTCGATGGCGATGTCCATCGCACCTGCTCGCATCCATCGGAGTCATACGATGCATGTGGTCTCTGAAATGCGAGACAACCCTCATCTCTGTCTCCGTCTCGGCTCCACGACCTACGGAATAGTTACGGACCATTTCGACGTATCCCCGGACTCGAATCCGTCGCTGAAGATAGGTGCCTGATACTCGTACGCTCCGCGATCGGTTCCATCGCCCAGTGGTCGAGGGATGCTCTCCAGATCATGGTCAGGGACGGTGGTTGACCCGACGGGGGTACCAGCCGGCAGACCGGAATCTACCGCCGCACTGTCTTCGAGCAGATGCCCATTGAAATCGTCGATTTCACGATTAACCAGTCCGGGATCGGAGACGCAGAGGTCGTTGACGCCCTGCGGGCAGACTTCCTTCTGATTCTTCACCCCTGAGACCAGGTTCCAGTCCAGATTTACGGGATCGCTCGGAAGCTGAGAGTCATCCCACCAGTAGAGGCAGCTATCCTCTGAGGGCTGCCAGAAGTCAGGGGCCCCCACCAATACCGAGTTCTGAACCAGGACCTGCTCTGAGCCGTCGCAGTCTTCGTCTGTGCACTCGGCGATGAGCAGACAGTCACCTTCACTAGCCAGGGTGCTGTTGACCAGAACGGCGGAACTCCCCTGGTGGAGATCGGCGAGGTAGGCAGACCCACCCCCGCGACAATGGTCGGACATCAATGGCCAGCCGTCGAAGTAGCCACAGTCGCTGACCAGGAGAGAGTTCTCGATCAGGGCATCACCCGCGACTTTGAGCTGGTCACCGGCGTTGCCGCGGCTCTCGGTTCGTCGAACTTCTACGCTTCCGCCCGGCTCGAGATAGTAGAGATCAATGCCATCGGAAGTGTTGTGATGTACGTTGCAGTCTTCAAACACCCAGGTCCCACCGGTCGAGCCGGTGCCGAGTCCGTCGCCATATCCACCGGCAGTCTGGTCCCAGCAACCGGCGATTTCTTCAGCGGGCCAGGTCTCACCGCATCCGTTCCAGGCGATTTCAACCTGGTCAAATCCTATGGTGCCGAGGTTGTGGTCGTCACCGGAGATGTCGCCATCCCAGCCAACCCACCCATTGCCGTTGATTCGCACCCGCTCCAAGATCCAATCCTGAAGCCTTCCGGCATGGATTCCACCTGAAGCAAGACCATGGATGTCGAGATCGCGCAGGAGTACATTGGCTGAATCCTCTGCGTAGAGACCGATGCCACCCCAATCTCCGAAAGGCGGTGTATCCCGCTCACATTCGAGGTTGCCGGAGTGGAATTCAATGCAGCCGGAATGGTCTGTGATCTCGAGGCAGGCCACCTCGACGTTTGACGAACCGGCCAGGTTGACGACGAGGCTCGTTCGCTCACTACCCCAGAGCTCCGGGGGCTCCTCACAGCCGGAATCCCAACCCGAGCCCAAGAGCCTAGTGGGTAATTCGGAACTCGGTCCAGATGGCAGAGGGGGCATGTAACAGTCGAATGCTCCTGCGGCGTCGCAGGCATCGTCGCCCGGGCCCCCAAAGCCCATTTGGTAGTCGCCGGAGTCGATGATGAGCGTGTCACCACCCTTGATCCGCGGCGTTCCTCCTGGCGGAAGAGCACG
>JAAESQ010000865.1 GCA_024229275.1 bacterium
ATCGATGACTACGAGCTTGGGCTGCGTTTCATGAATGATCTCGCCACCTACCGGATCGATGTGTCGTGGCTGTGGATCCTCATCCATCATCAAGCCGTGATCACCGAGGACGGCTTCCTCAAAGCGCCGGCGCTCACCGAGGATGGCCTCGTACCGGCTGAGAACGATTTCGAGGTCAAGGCCGGGACCCGCTTCACCAAGGAGCTGTTCCTGAGGTTGTGGGACTACCACAACGAATGGACGTCGGAGTTCTTCGCCGAGCTGGACCGCCAAGGCAATCCAGGCCTCTTTGACCGCGCCAAGGCGCCCGTCATCATGGAGATCCTGAAGCGCCAGCTGCTTTCGCCACGCTACATCCAGCACAGTGCCCGCGTGCTTTTCGTCGTGGCGCAGGCGAACGAGCAGGAGCGCGAGCAGCTTCTCGAGGCGATCTTCACCCTCTCACGCGATGAAGCTGTCAAGCGCGTTCAAGCAGGCACGCTGAACAAGTCCGCCTTGGATGCCCATGATTATATCTATGACATCTTCCCAGGAATGGAAGGATAATAGGGATCGGCGGTGAGACAAGATGAGGAGCAGAGAAGGGCGGAGACATCTTTGTTCCTGATAATTCTTATATCTTCAATGTCAGCCCGGTGTATCTAGCTAGATCAAATTACCGGACTTGATACTCAGGTCTTGATCG
>JAAESQ010000866.1 GCA_024229275.1 bacterium
GTGCTCTCTCTGCGGGTTTCGCAAAAGTGCGAACATGAGGAATCCGCGTGGGAAAAGAAAAGGTGCGGTCACGTTCGTTGCGTGATGTGCGACGGGTACGTCCACCCAGTGAATCGAGTGGCGATCGCCGGCCCGGGGCCAGTGGTGAAGTGTAATCGTCGTCATCACGCGTTTGCGGATTATCGGTATCTTTTCGGTGAGAATTTCGCGGGTTCCGCTGTTCTTACCGAAGCCATGAAGAGCCACACGCAAATTCCGCCAGCAAAGGTCCGTGAACCGAGGGATGTGAAGAACGCGGGGGGTTACGACATCCTTAACGATCGAGACTATGAGAAGCATAAGAAGGAAGTTAAGGACCGCGTGACGTTCTACGAGCACTTCAGCCCCCCGTGTGAGACGATGACTCTTGCGCTCAGAGGGAACCGTGAGCGCTCGGTTGACGCCCCGTACGGACATGGAGTGAACGAGAAGGTCGAGCTGCATAACAAAATTGCAGTTCGGACCTGTAATCTTTGTCGGATCAAGCATTCAGTGGGGGACGCGTTTAGCCTAGAGCACATCTGGCCGACGGATCTTATGCGGTTTGATTGCTACAAAGAGTTACTCGCCCTCCCTGGGATCGTGGCGTTCA
>JAAESQ010000867.1 GCA_024229275.1 bacterium
GAGTCGGCGTCTGGAGTCGGCGTCTGGAGTCGGCGTCTGGAGTCGGCGTCTGATGCTGTGATCGGTTCCCAGGTCACTCCTGGTGGTTCAGCTATGGCTCACGTGTAGCCGGAGTGGCGTCCGGAGTAAAGGGCAGACCGGCCCTCGAAGGGCCGGTCGTTCCGACCCTTGACGCCGAACGCCACTCCGGCTTTAGGAGAGTCATGAACCACCAGGAGGTGACCATGCACAGACCGCTCGAAGCACAGGCAATCGCCGTCAAAGCCGCAGGCATCGCAATGTCTCTTGTCCGCCAAGTGCCGGCTCCACTCAAATCAATCGCTGACCAAGTCATCCGAGCCGCGAGTTCAGTTCCGGCAAACATCTCGGAAGGTCACGGTCGGAGTGGAAGAGACCGAACTTATCACTGGCGTATCGCCTACGCTTCCGCCAAAGAAGTTGACGTCCATCTTCAGCTGCTCCTCCAGGCAGGCGCTGTCGATCAATCCAGAACTCGCGAAGCTCTCGAACTCTTCGATTCCGTCCGTGCCATGACCTGGCGGTTGATGAATCCTAAGGAAAGATGACCCCTAGGGTCACGACTCCTTCGGATGGATGAGGCGCCACGTCATTGCTCTGACTTCGTCGAAGAGTGCTGCTGCCTGCTTTGCTTGAGAACTGTCAATGACTCCTGCGCCGGTCAAAAGTTGAAGAAAGGTATCAACCTCCTTCGCAGATCCGTAGGCGATGCGCCAATGGTTGAATCGATCTCTTCCGAATCGTCCATTGCCCTCACTCAGATTTGCTGCAACCGAGCTTGCAGCCCTGACAGGCTGATCTGCAAGAGTTTTATACGGTGCAGGCACTCTCTTCACAAGTGCGAATACCTTCGTCGCCGCTTCCACTGCTACCGTGCACGCGATCAGGGTGTTCTTGGGTTTCGAGTCATGCATGGTCACCTCCGGGTTGTTCATGACTCCCCCTCAAGACGTTGAGGTAGACGGTGTCAAGGGTCGGAACGACCGGCTGACTCAACGGCTACTCACTCACCCACATGAACAACCCGGAGTGACCAGGCTTCGAAGCCAAAACACACCAATTGCACGTGGCTCCTCTGACTCTGATTTCTGAATCTGCCTCTGGTTCTGAGAACTGAATCTGAATCTGACCCTGTCACTGTCTCTGTATCTGTATCTGTATCTGTATCTGAAGTCTGATGCTGTCCCCGCTACCCCGCCATCGCCCGCTGCTTCCGCCCAAGCCAAACCGCCAACGCGAGCCACAAGCCGGCCAGTGGCACGGCCAACCAGGCGGCTCCCGCAACACCAACGCCGAGCCAGCCCATCCCCGCCGAGGTCCATGCGCC